>NZ_CP123907.1:1500000-1800000 GCF_033783015.1 Corynebacterium sp. 21KM1197
TCACTGGCTCCGGGACAATGCTCACCCCATGAGCACGCAGCCGCTCCATGGCCTCCCACTCCCCGCCCTGCGTGAACCAGGTGAGGTCGCTCGTCCACTGAGTGAGCAGTTTCGCCTGATGATCGCTCATGGGCGAGGTGGCGATCACGCCTAAGCGCTTGTGCGCCACCTCGTAGCCGTGGCAATAGGGGCAGTGCAGAGCACCGCTGCCCCAATGCTGTTCTATGCCGGGGATCTCCGGCAGCACGTCCACTGCGCCGGTGGCCAGCAGCACGCGACGGACACGATGGGTGACGGCACCGGAGTCCGTGGAGAAGGTCACCTCCATGCCGCCCTCGCTCTCCGCGAGGCGAGTGACCGTTCCGCTCACAAACTCCACCCCGTAGGCCTGGGCCTCGACCCGGCCCGCCGCCACGAACTCCACCGGTTCCTTGCCATCAAAGCCCACTACGTTGTGCATGTGGGCGGCATAGCGGTTGCGCGGGGCACCCGCGTCTATCACAAGGGTGCGGCGCAAGGAGCGCCCGGAGGTCAAGGCCGCAGCCACGCCCGCAGCGGAGCCGCCGATGATGATGAGATCCCAATGGTGCGTCATGACGCCCCACCTTAATGAAAAAGACTCCCACTTGCAGTGGGAGTCTTAAGCGGTAAGAAGGCTCTACTCGTCCCCGCGCGCGGACTGCGCCTCAGCCTTGCTAAAGCTATCGCCCAGCAGGTGCACGTGGATCATGTTGGTATTGCCCTGGATTCCGGGAGGCGTACCAGCAACTACCACCACCATGTCATCGCGGGAGTATTCCTTCATCTCCAGCAGTTCCGCATTGACCTCTTCCATCATGCGGTCGGTGGAGTCCACGTCGTCCACCAGGAAGGCCTGGGTGCCCCAACTCAGCGCCAGCTGGGAGCGCACGGACTCATCGGGGGTGAACACCAGCAGCGGCAGATGGGAGTGCAGGCGCGCCACGCGGCGGGCGGTATCGCCGGAGGTGGTGAACGCCACCAGAGCCTTGGCCCCCAGGCGCTCGGCGATGTCGCGGGCCGAGTAGGAGATCACGCCGCGCTTGGTGCGCGGAATGTGGGAAAGGGGCGGCACCACGCCGCCATCCTCAGCTTGGCGCACAATGCGGGCCATCGTGCGCACCACGTTGTGCGGGTCCACGCCCACGGAGGTCTCGCCGGACAGCATGACGGCGTCGGCACCATCAAGCACGGCATTAGCGACGTCGGAGGCCTCGGCGCGGGTGGGGCGCGAGTTCTGAATCATGGAGTCCAGCATCTGGGTGGCCACGATCACGGGCTTGGCGTTCTCGCGGGCCACCTGGATCGCGCGCTTCTGGAAGAGCGGCACCTGCTCCAGGGGCACCTCCACGCCGAGGTCGCCGCGAGCGATCATGATGCCGTCGAAAGCAAGCACGATGGATTCCAGGGCATCCACGGCCTCCGGCTTCTCCAACTTGGCCACCACAGGCACGCGACGGCCCACCTCGTCCATCACCTGATGAACCAGGTCTACGTCCCCAGGGGAACGCACAAAGGACAGCGCGATGATGTCTACGCCCAGTTCCAGGGCAAAGCGGAGATCGCGGATGTCCTTCTCGGACAGCGCGGGGACGGAGACGTCCATGCCGGGCAGGGAAACGCCCTTGTGATCGGAGACGGGGCCGCCCTCTACAACCTTGCACACCACGTCGTTGCCGTCCACCTCAAGGCACACCAGGCCCACCTTGCCGTCGTCCACCAGCAGGCGGTCGCCTGCCTTGGCGTCGTTAGCCAGGCCCTTGTAGGTGGTGGAGACGCGATCGTGCGTGCCCTCCACGTCCTCGGTGGTAATGCGGATGATCTCGCCGTTCTCCCAGCGGGTGGCGCCCTCAGCAAAGGTACCCAGGCGGATCTTGGGGCCCTGGAGATCGGCCAGGATACCCACGGCCTTGCCGGTCTGCTTGGCGGCCTGGCGTACCCAGGCGTAATTCTTCGCATGATCCTCGTGCGAGCCGTGCGAGAAGTTCATGCGCGCGACGTTCATGCCGTCATTGACCAAGTCCAAGATGGCGGTCTCGCTCGCCACGGCCGGGCCGAGAGTACAAACAATCTTTGTTCTTCTATCCACGTTATTCCACCCTACTGCTAATCGCGTCCGATCTCCACGGATATGCGCCCGATTATGCCCACTCGTGTGGCATTGCCCGGGTTCGCTCCGTATGCCAATGTACCCGTCTTAGCGCTCGCTCGCCGCGCCCTCGGGCGCGGTCTCGGCGGCGTCGATAGTCCCGGTAGTCCCCCGCCTGCGTAGCGCAAAGAACGCGGCCACCGCCCCGGCGCACACCACCGCGGAAACGATGGTGTTGATCCGCAGGCCCCCCACCAGGGTGGCGGGATCATCGCGCATGAGTTCAATCCAGAAGCGGCCCACCGTGTACCCCGCCACGTAGAGGGCAAAGAGCTGCCCGCCGCGCAGCGTAAAGCGGCGATCAATCCACAGCAGCAACCCAAAGATCGCCAGGTTCCACAGCATCTCATACAGGAACGTGGGGTGCACCGAGGTCAAAACCTCCCCCGTGGAGGTACCCGTGACCGGGGCGTAGCGGCCCTGATCGTCCACCCTGCGGTAAATGTCCAGCGCCCAGGGAACATCGGTGGGGCGGCCATAGAGTTCCTGGTTAAACCAGTTGCCCAGCCGCCCGATGGCCTGGGCCAGGATCACGCCGGGGGCCACCGCGTCCGCGAAGGGGCCCAGCGCCACCTTTTTGCGCCGCAAATACCACCACACCGCCAGCCCGCCCAGGGCCACGGCCCCCCAAATACCCAGGCCGCCATTGGTGATCTTCAGCGCGTCCGCCGGGTTGGCTCCCTCCCCGAAGTACTTGGGCCAGTCCGTGAACACGTGATAGAGCCGCCCACCGATGATTCCGGCGGGAATGGCCACGATGGCCACATCCAGGACCACGTTGGGATCGCCGCCGCGCGCCGCATAGCGCCGGGTGGTCAGCCACAGGGCCACCACGATTCCGGCGATAATGCATATCGCGTAGGCGCGGATGGGCACCGGACCGAGGTACCACACGCCCTGCGGGGGTGAAGGGATATTGGCTAAGTAATCAACACGCACGCCTATCAGTGTGCCTTATCCCTCCGGCGGCCGGGTATCTAGTGGCTCGGTGCCCCCGTATTCTCCACACCCTCCGCGAAGCCCTCCCCGCCCCGGCGCGCCGCGCAGGCCGGGTGCTGGCCCGCCGCCGTGAGCGCGCGCAAACTGCCCCGGCTGCCGGGCCCCTGGCTCACCACCCGTCCCACCACCACGGCGTCCGCGCCATTGGCGGCATAGGAGAGCAGGTCGGCGGAGTCCTCCACCCCGGCCAAGCCCACGCACAGGGCGGATTCCGGCAGCCCGGCGGCGATCTCCGCAAAGAGTTCCTTATCCGCCGCCCCGGTGAACCGATCGCTGGTGTTAATGCCCAACACCCGCAGCCCGGCGTCGAGGGCGCGCCCGGCCTCCTCCGGGGTGCGCACCTCCGCCAGGGCCGTCATGCCGAGGGATTCCGCCCTATCGGCCAGGGCCGCCAGGCGGTACTCGTCCAGGTACTTCACGTGGAGGGGAATCACATCGGCGCCAAATACCCGGGCCTCGTGGATTTGGTAGGGGTCAAAGAATAACCCCCGAGCCATCACCGGCACGCTCACCGCCGCGCGCACCTGCACCATCGTGGCCAGAGCGCCCAAAAAGCGCTGCGGCTCCGAGTGGCAGGCGATCAGGTGTGCGCCCTCCTCCTCGTATCCGCTAGCCACCTCCTGGATACCATTCCCCCTGGCGTCCACGGAGGTCAGTCCCTGTAATTCCGGGATCACCCCGCAGCCGCTGCGCAGCAGCGCCCCAATGACGTCCCGGGCCGGGGCCACCGCGCGGGAGCGGGCCTTGATCTCCTGGAACGGCAGCCGAGCCTCGCGCAGGGCCAGGTGGTGGCGAGCAAGGGCGGGAATGGGATCAACAACCGCCGATAGCCCCATGATCGCCTCCTCCGTTATGTCCCGGACGTGACTCATACCACCTGTGGATTCCCCACACAGGATAATCGCTGCGCAGAACAGAGAAAAATCAGGCGGGTTCCCCGCGCCCGCTCACTTCCGCGCGGAACCGTCCGAATCCTCCGTGGGATCAATATCCGCGTCCAGCGCGTCCCACATCACCCGGCCGGAGTCCGGGGCCGTCTGAAGATCATCGCGCAGGCGTTGCTGGCGGCTCTGCTTGCGCTCGTAGCGATTCATCGTGGCCGCGTCCAGGCCGGGACGCAGGGCCAGAATCACCCCGCACACCAGGGCGATCGCCGCCCCAACCAGGCTCAGCGCCGGACCGGCGTAATGCAACGTCACCGAGGAGATTTCCGCCCACTCGGAGAGCGTCACCGGGCCCGTTTGGGTTCCGGTGGCCGTCTGTGCCCCGCCCTCCGCGCTGCTGCTGAGCAGGCTGTGCACGCGCTGGGTATCAATCTCCTGGGTCAGGGTGCGCACGGGAATCCAGGCGATCCCGGCTCCGGCCAGGGCGCACACGATGCCGACGACGCGGCGGCCGAGGCGTCGTAAAGCCAGCCCCGCCACGCAGCCCGCCGCCAGGAGCAGGGCCACGGCGGTGAGTTCCGTGGCCCAGGCAGCCCCGGTCAGGGAGGCGGAGGTGGCCCCGGATTTATCGTCAAAGGCGGCCACATCCAGCCAGGTCATGCGCGAGGCCGCCCAGTGCAATCCCGCCGCCATCGCCAGACCCAGGGCGGCCAGGCGGCCTGGTTTACGCGAGGCCGCGATGCTCATGAGCGCTCCCCCAGCAGCAAATCCGCGTCAAAGCAGGTGCGATCGCCCGTGTGGCAGGCTGCGCCCTCCTGCTCCACGGTGAGCAGCACGGTATCGCCATCGCAATCCAGGCGCACCTCGCGCACGCGCTGGGTGTGCCCGGAGGTGGCCCCCTTGATCCAGTATTCCCCGCGCGAACGCGACCAATAGGTGCCCTGCCGGGTGGCCAGGGTATGCGCCAGGGCCGCAGCGTCCATCCAGGCCAGCATGAGCACGACCCCGCTTTCCGCGTCCTGCGCCACGGCGGGCACCAGTCCGTCCGCATTGAAGCGCACCCGGCGCGCGATCTCCTCGTCCAGGGTATAGCGTTGCACCGCCGCGCTCATCGCCGCACCTCCTGGCCTGCCCGCTCCATGCCCTCCTTGACCTCCGCGATGGAGGTCACACCGAAGTGGAAGATCGAGGCCGCCAGCACGGCATCGGCCCCGGCCTCCACGGCGGGCGGGAAGTCCGCCGCGCTGCCCGCCCCGCCGGAGGCGATCACGGGAATGGTCACCGCCGCGCGCACCGCCCGGATCAATTCCAGGTCAAAGCCATCGCGGGTGCCATCGGCGTCCATCGAGTTCAGCAGGATCTCCCCCACCCCCAGGTCCTGCGCCTGGCGGGCCCACCGCACGGCATCCACGCCCGCGGAACGACGTCCCCCGTGCGTGGTCACCTCGAAGCCGGAGGGCTGCTCCGCGCTGCGGCGGGCATCCACGGAGAGCACAATGCACTGGGCGCCGAACTGCTGGGAGAGTTCCCGCAGCAACTCCGGGCGCGCCAGCGCGGCGGTATTGACCGAGACCTTATCCGCTCCGGCGCGCAGCAGGGCGCGCACGTCCTCGGCGCTGCGCACCCCGCCGCCCACGGTGAGCGGGATAAACAGGGCCTCGGCGGTGCGGCGCACCACCTCGATCATGGTGCCCCGCCCGGCGGCGGAGGCGCTCACGTCCAGGAAGGTCACCTCGTCGGCCCCCTCCCGCCCGTAGCGCGTGGCCAGTTCCACTGGGTCGCCCGCGTCCTTGAGGTCGGCAAAGTTAATGCCCTTGACCACGCGGCCTTCGTCCACATCCAGGCAGGGGATCACCCGTACCGCTAACGCCATCGGTTACCTTTCCGCTGTTTCCTTCGGGTGCTGTTGTCCCGCGTGCTGCTCCTCGTGGTATTCCACATACTGCTCCTCGTGCTGTTCCGCAGCGCACGGAGCACCCGATGATAATGCAGTCCTCATGGTACTCAGCAGCAGCGCGTGGGTGACGTGATCTCCCACCACCAGGCCGGAGGAATCCGGCGTCCAGGGCTGGCCCTCGGTATCCGTGACCACGCCCCCGGCCTCGCCCACCAGCAGGGCACCGGCGGCGTTATCCCAGGCGTGGGGGGAAAAGGAGATCGCCCCGGCAAAGATCCCCTGCGCGGCAAAGGAGAGGTCCACCCCCACCGAGCCGGTCACGCGCGGGCGCAAGTGCGTGCGGGAGAGATCAGCCAAGAGCCGGTGCCGGGCCTCGGTGGAGTATTCGCACCGCGTTTGGGAGGAGAGGGAGGAAAAACCCACCTGGGCTATGTCTTTACTGCTGTCTTTATCAGCACCGTTATCAGCGCCCTTATCCTGGGCCGCCAGCCGGGCCACGGGCGCACCATTGATCATCAGCCCGCCGCCTTCCACCGCGGTGAGCCTGCGCCCCAAAAGCGGCAGCGAACTCACCGCCAGCACCGGGCGCCGATCCACCAGCAGGCTCAACAAGATGGAGCACAGGGGGTTGCCTACCGCGTAATTGGCGGTGCCGTCGATGGGATCGATCACCCACACCGGCTCCGCGCCCAGGCTTCCGCCGCGCTCCTCCCCGTACACGGGAATCCCGGTGAGCTGAATGAGCATGGTGCGTGCGTATTCCTCAATGCGCACGTCCACGTCGGTGACGTACTCCCCCGGTGCCTTCTCGTGCCGCTCCCGCGTGCCCACGCCGCGCACAAAGAGCGCCTCGGCCTCGTCCACCACCGCCTGGGCTATGGCCAGTAGTTCTTGGGTATCCATGCGCCCTCCCTTGCGGCACCTAGAGTGTGTACAACCTTATGCGGCCTGCAAGGCCAGCGGGACGCTAATCCCCGAAAGCCTCCCCAGGCCTCTTGGCCCCATCAATCGCAGCCAACGCCGCCAGCGCCTCGCGCAGGCTAAAGGCCCCCTCGTATAGAGCCTTACCCACGATCGCGGAATCAATGCCCTCCCCGGACACCCCGGCCAGGGCGGTAATATCCGCCACCGTGGAGATGCCGCCGGAGGCGGTCACGGCGGCGTCGGTGGCCGCCGCCACCTCCCTCAGCAAGTCCACGTTCGGGCCGGTCAGCGTGCCGTCCCGGGATACGTCCGTGACCACAAAGCGCTGGCACCCCGCGGCGTCGAGGCGCTCCAGCACCTCCCAGAGATCCCCGGCGTCGGCCGCCCAACCCCGGGTCTTGGCTCGCCATTCGCCCTCGACTTCCTGGGCGGCGAGGTCGATGGCGATGAGGTCTCCGTGGCGCTCAAGCACGCGCGCGATCCACTCCGGGTTTTCTATCGCCGCCGTGCCGATGTTAATCCGCGAGGCCCCGGTGGCCAGGGCGCGCTCCAGGGAGGCATCGTCGCGGATTCCCCCGGCGAGGTCCACGGCGATGTCCAGGGTTCCGGCGATCTCCGCCAGAACCTCGTGGTTGCTGCCGCGCCCAAAGGCGGCGTCGATGTCCACCAGGTGCACCCACTGCGCGCCCTGCTCCTGCCAGGCCAGGGCGGCCTCCACCGGGCTGCCGTAGGATTTCTCCGTTCCGGCCGCCCCCTGGTGCAGGCGCACCGCCTTGCCATCGGAAATGTCTACTGCGGGCAGGAGTGTCAGGGTCATAACCACACAGTCTAACCGCGCGCTTGCGCCCCTGGCTATAACTGCTCCACCCAGTTCCGCAGCAGGCGCAGGCCCGCCTCACCGGATTTCTCCGGGTGGAACTGCGTGGCCCACAGCGGGCCGTTTTCCACCGCCGCCACAAAGCGATCCCCGCCGTGCTCCGCCCAGGTCACCGCCGGGGGCTCGGTGAGGTCATCTCCCTCAAACTCCCAGGTGCGCACGCCAAAGGAATGAACAAAGTAAAAGCGCTCCTGCGGGTCAATCCCCGCAAACATTGCGGAGTCCTGGGGCTGCTGCACGGTATTCCACCCCACGTGCGGCAGCACCGGGGCCTGCAACTGCTCCACCACACCCGGCCACTGCCCGCAACCCGGCGTATCCACCCCGTGCTCCACTCCCCGATCGAAGAGGATCTGGTGCCCCACGCAGATCCCCAGCACCGGCCGCCCACCGGCCAGGCGCTGCCCGATGATGCGCGGCCCATAAATGGCCTGCAGCCCCTCCATGCAGTAGGAAAAGGCCCCCACGCCCGGCACCACCAGGCCATCGGCCTGCGTGGCCACCTCCGCGTCCGCCGTCACGCTCACCCGAGCACCCACGTGCTCCAGGGCGCGCTGCGCCGAGCGTAAATTACCAGCACCATAATCCAAGAGAGCCACATGCGCAGACATGCGGATCATTCTACTGCGCTCATCGACGCTTATCGACGCCGCCGCACCAGCCGCCACGCCCGCCGCGCCGCCGGAATCTGCCGCAGGCGCGCGCGGGTGTTGTGATACTCCACGAGGCGGTGCCGCCCGGCGATCGCGTCCGCCGCCGTGAGCGCGATCCCCACCGCGATCAGCGCCGCCGCCGTGGCAAAGGCCCCGGAATACGCCGCGCGCGCCGCCACCGCGCCGAGCAAGAAGGAACCCGCCCCGGTGCCGGAATCATAGGCGATATTCCAGATCGCGGAGGCCTCGGAAACCTTAGACCTCGGCAGGCGCAGGAACATGGAAAGCAGCGCCTCGTTTTGCACCACCCCAAAACCGCCGCCAAAGGCCACGGCCCCCAGCACCAGCCACCACACCGAGCCCTCCGCCATGAGCACGGCGGCGGTGAGCGCCACGCCCAGACCCGCCAGAATCTGGCCCGGGATCATTAGATCCCCCGGGGTACCGCGCCGATCCGCGATCATGCCGGAGAAGTATCGGAATATCATCGAGGCCCCGCCCACGATGGAGAGCATGAACCCCGCCAGCAGCGCCCCCAGTTCCGCGTCCAGGGCCTTAACGGCGGCGGGCAAGAAGGAGGACACCGCCCCGAAGCTCATGGAGATGCTCGTGACGGCCAGGGCGGGCACCGTGACCAGCTTCCAGGTGGATACCGCGGGCAGCGGGCGGGTTTGTTGCTCCTCTCGGGCCTCCTTTCCGGCCTCCGAGGGCTCCGCCGGGGCCGCGCCCGACGCCTTGATCCTGGGAATACGCAGGCACATCACCCCCGCCAACACGCCCACCACGGCCGCGATCACGTACACGCCCGGATACCCCAGCGACGTGTGCGCCAGGGCGAGGCCCAAGGGAAGAAAAACCATCTGCGCTAAGCCGATGAACACTCCCAACATGCCCGAGGCCTTGCCCAGGAAGCGCACCGGAACCAACTCCGCCACCAGGGCCGATTCCGCCACCGTGAGCGCCCCAAAGCCCACCCCGCGCAGGGCGGAGAACAGCAGGGCGGGCACGGCGTCCATGCCCATCACGTATCCCAGGGAGGGCACCCCCAGCATGAGCGCGGAGGCCACCATCACGGGGTTATAGCCCACGCGCCGCAGCAACGCCGGGGTACACATCTGGGTGAGCACCGTGGCCGCCATGAAGATGCCGGTGGTGGCCCCGGCCAGCAGATCGCCACCGCCAGAATCCAACACCGCCGAGGGCACCACGGGGAGCAGCAGCGACCACGAGCCAAAGGCACAGGCCACCGCCACGAGGGTGGGAATATATCCAGGGGCCTGCCATACGCTGGTGAGCGGGGTTTTCTCCGTGTTCTTCCGCTGCTCGGTGCGATGGTCACGCCCCTGGTACGTCACTTAGTCATTCCTCCAATCAGCCACAGTATCGCTCCCGCGAGTGCGAGAGCTGCGAGGATACCACACACGATGGTGAGTTTCTTAGCCCCGTTTTGGTAGGCCGACCACGTCCCGCCCACCAGCACGCCCGCCACCGCAAACATGAGGTAGATGAACCAGTTATTCGTGCCTCCCGCCTCCTGTGCGGCGGCCATCCACGTCTCCATGCTAGAGCGCCCCCTTGGTGGAGGGAATGTCCGTCACCCTGGGATCGGGCTCCCAGGCCTGGCGCAGGGCGCGGGCGGCGGCCTTGTACTCGGCCTCCGTAATGTGGTGCGGATCGCGCCCGTAGTGGCACACCAGGTGCAGAGTGATCTGGGAATGGAAGGCCAGGGTTTCAAAGAAGTGCCGGTTGATCACCGTGGCGTAATGTCCGCCAATGATCTGGTGCACCATGTGCTCCGGCTCTCCGCGCATCTCAAAATACGGGCGGCCGGAAATATCCACCACGGCCTCCACCAGGGCCTCGTCCATCGGCAACTGTTGGGAGCCAAAGCGGCGGATTCCCGCCTTGGTGCCCAGGGCCTGGGCGATGGCCTTGCCCATCACGATGGCGGTGTCCTCCACCGTGTGATGGGCATCCACCTCAATATCACCCTTGGCCTGCACCGTAAGGTCCACGCAGCCGTGGGTGGCAAAGGCGGTGAGCATGTGGTCGAAGAAGGGCAGGCCGGTACTGATCCGGGAGGTGCCGGTGCCGTCGAGGTTGATCTCCACGGAAATCTGGGATTCGCTGGTGGCGCGCTCGGCGCGGCCGATTCGCTGGGACATAACTGTGTTGGTCCTTTCTGATGAGGTGGGCGCTCTCATGGGGTGGCGCAGCCTTAGCCACCAAAGATCTCCCGCGCCGCTTGCAGGAAGGCGTCGTTTTCCTCCGGGGTGCCGATGGTCACCCGCAGGTGCCCGGCGATGCCCACGTCCCTAATCAGCACTCCCCTATCCAGGAACTGCTGCCAGGTGGACGCCGCTTCCGCCACCCCGCCAAAGAGCAGGAAGTTCGATTCGCTCGGCACCACCACGGCCCCCATCTTTGCCAGCGCGGCCGCCACGCGCTCGCGCTCCGCCACGATCTTGCGCACCGTGGCCAGGGTCTCCTCGGCGTGCTCCAGGGCCGCCACGGCGGCCACCTGGCTCAGCGTGGAGAGGTGATACGGCAAGCGCACCAGCATGATCGCCTCAATCATCGCGGGGGCGGCCACCAGGTAGCCCAAGCGGCCCCCGGCAAAGTCAAAGGCCTTGGACATGGTGCGGGAAACCACCACCTTGGTGGGGTACTCCGCCACCAGGCTCACCGCCGAGGGGGACTCGGAGAACTCCATGTACGCCTCGTCCACGATGACGATGCCGGGTGCCTGCTCCACCAGGCGGCGCACATCGGCCAGCGGCAGCACCGAGCCGGTGGGATTATTCGGGGTGGTGATAAACACCACCTCCGGGCGGCGCTCCCGCAACACCTCTAGGGCCGCGTCCATGTCGATCTGGAATTGAGCGTCGCGCGGCACGCTCAACCAGGTGGTTTGCGTGCCCTCGCTGAGGATCGGGTGCATGGAATAACTGGGGCTAAAGCTCAACGCGGTGCGCCCCGGCCCGCCAAAGGCCTGAAGCAACTGTTGCAACACCTCATTGGAACCATTGGCCGCCCACAGGTTATCCACGCTGACCTCCGTGCCGGTCTGGGCGCTGACGTAGGCGGCTAGGGCGCGGCGCAACTGGGTGGCATCACGATCCGGGTATCGGTTGAGGCTCCCCGAAAGATCGCGCACGCGCCGGGTGATCTCCTCGACCAGCGCCGGGGAGGGCGGATAGGGGTTCTCATTGGTGTTCAACTGCACCGGCACGTTCAACTGCGGCGCGCCGTAGGCGTGCTTGCCGCGCAATTCCTCGCGCAGCGGCACATCCGCCAGGGTCACCTCGGGGGCCACCGTCGCCGCGTCATAATCGCGTGTGGTCATGGGGTCCTCACTTTCCCTCGGAATCGAAGCGGGCGCGGATCGCCTCACCGTGGGCCGGAAGCAGTTCCGCGTCGGCCAGGGTGATGATCGTGGGGGCAATCTGCTCCAGCGCCGCGCGGTCATACACGATGGTGTTCACCGGGCGCAGGAAGGTGTGGGTGGACAGCCCCGGATTAAACCGCGCGGTGCCCGAGGTGGGCAAGACGTGATTGGAGCCCGCCGCATAATCGCCCAGCGGCACCGGGGAATAGGGCCCCACGAAGATCGCCCCGGCGTGGCGGATACGCTCGGCATCGGCCTCCGCCTGGCGGGTGTGAATCTCCAGGTGCTCCGCGGCATAGGCATCGGCGGTGCGCAGGGCCACCTCAAGGGAATCCACCAAGACGATCCCGGATTGCTCCCCGCGCAGGGCCTCCGCCACGCGCTCGGCATTGGCGGTGACGGTGTAGCGCTGCTCCACCTCCCTTTCCACCGCGTCCGCCAGGGCCGGGGAATCGGTGATCAACACGCTGGCGGCCAGGGGATCGTGCTCCGCCTGGCTGATCAGGTCATAGGCCAAATACACCGGGTCCGCGCTCTCATCGGCCACAATGGCGATCTCGGTGGGGCCGGCCTCCGCATCCGTGCCCACCACCCCGCGCACCAGGCGCTTGGCGGCGGTGACAAAGATATTGCCGGGGCCGGTAATCATGTCCACCGGCACCAGGCCCGCCTCATCGTCCCCGTAGGCCATGAGAGCCACGGCCTGCGCGCCGCCCACGGCCCACACCTCTTCCACGCCCAGCAACGCGCAGGCAGCCAGGATCGTGGGGTGCGGCCAGCCGCCGTGCTCGGCCTGCGGCGGGGAGACCACCACCAGGGATTCCGCCCCGGCCTCCTGGGCCGGAACCACATTCATAATCACGCTGGAGGGGTACACGGCCTTGCCGCCGGGCACGTACAACCCCACCCGCTCGATGGGCAGGAATCGCTCGATTACCCGCGCGCCGGGGCCGAGTTCCGTGGTGTGCGGGGAGGGAATCTGATCCGCGTGTACCCGGCGCACCCGCGCAATGGCCTCGGTGAGCGCCGCCTGCACCTCCTCCGTGGTGGCGGCCACGGCGGCGTCGATCGCCTCCTGCGGAACGCGCACCGCCTGCGGGCGCACGCCGTCAAAGCGCTCGCCGTAATCCAGGGCGGCCTGCGCGCCGCGCTCCCTGATCTCCGCGATGATGGGGGCTACCGTCTCGGAGACCGCCGCGACATCGGTCCGCCCCCGGGGCAACCGGCGGCGCAGTTCTGAGATGGTGGGTTGGCCGCCAGTGAGATCAATACGTTGCATCATGGGAGGGCGCTCTGCTTTCCGTCAGGGGCGTTTTTCTGCCCCCTGATTGTAATATCCCGCCGTGGCCGATGTTTCCGAGGCTGTGTCCTGGGACTCCGCGCTCCGGGACACAGCACTCCAGGACTCAGCACTTCCGCCCGCCTCGCCCCGAGCCGCCATCTCCTGCCCCGCTGGGCCCGGAGCGCCGTCGGGGCTCACCACCATGCAGCTCCAATAGGCCAGCACCGCCATAAAGGCCGGGAATACCAGGGAGATGGGAGCACCCAGCCCCACCATGCTCAGGATCTCCACCTCCGCGCCGGGACTCAGCGCGGCGGGATCGGGCATCGGCACGCGCCACCGGGCCAGCGATACCCCCACCGCATAAGCACCCACAGTTCCGGCACCGGCCATAAGCCCCAACCAGATCTGCATGAGCAATCCCCTGCTGCGCGGCGAGCGCAGGAATACCCCCACGGCCAGCACGCTGGCGAGCAATCCCGAGCCCAGCACCAGCCACAGCCAGGAGCGAAACTCCACGCCCTGAGCCGGTTCCACGGCCACGGCGCCGCCCTCCACCAGCGTTCCGCGATGGCTGGGGTAAATCATTCCCCACAGCAGGCCCGCGATAAGAAATAGAAGCGCGCTCAGCGCCAGCACGCCGCTGGCCGCGCTGAGCGCCTCGCGCATTCGCACCGGCATTTAGTTACAGAACGTCCACGCGCCGTTCTCGCGGGTAAAGCGCTGCGTGGCCTCCGAGGGCGCGCCGTTAGAAGTGGCCACCACGGTGGCGGAGGCTTGATCGCCGTCCACCATGATGTCACGCACCTCGGTCACGGAGGAGTCGTACTGCTCACCACCGGGCATGTCGTTGAGGTTCACGTCCGGGATCGCGGAGAAGTCAAAGGCCTCGGGCCCGCCGTTTTCCTGGATCACGCGGGAGCAGGTGTGCTGCGGCAGGTACTCCATCTTGCGGCGCATGGAGGTCTCATTGTTGAAGCCGGTGACCAGCGTGCGGATCGCCTCCGCGTCCTGGCCATTGGCGGGCTGACCGCCGGGAATGGGGGCCACGGTGGCAATGGGCAGGCCATTATCACCGGCCGGGGCGGGCTGGGGGGCCTGCTCCGGGGCGGGTTGCGCCTGGTTCTGCTGCTCACCCTGGGCGTTATTCTGCGCCTGCACCCCCGCCGGAGGGGCGGTTTGCGGCACCGGGGTGATCTGGTCGGGTGCCTGGGTGGCGGGAGCGGTGCTGGCCGGGGCGGGTTCCCCGCTGGGGGCCTGCGAGGGAGCCGCCGTGCCCGAGGCCGCCACGCTGCTGGCCGCCGCGGACGTCTCCGTGGAATCCTCCGAATCCTTGCTGCACCCGCTGAGCACGAGCGGGGTGGCCACGAGGGCGGCAATCAGGACTTTGGTGGAAGCGGAAAAGTTCACCACGGGGTTCCATCTCCTTATGTGGTTTCAAGCGGCTGTGTTCTCAGCAATCTCAGCGGCAGTAATGCCGTCTCACTGCTGTCACTCTACCAAGCATTATCGCTAGGCCCTCGGCCCGGCGTTACAGGCCGCGCGCCGCGCACCCGCCAAAGGCTTCTGACACCACCGGGGCGTCGATAAGCAGATACGCCTAGGCTGACAGGGTGCACCTTCACCGCGAAGCCCTCATCACCGCCAGCCTGGACATCGTGGATCGCTATGGCCTCGCGGATCTTTCCATGCGCCGTCTGGCCCGGCACCTGAGCGTCACGCCCGGCGCGCTGTACTGGCACGTGGAGAGCAAGCAGCGCCTGCTGGAGATGCTGGCCAGGCACATTCTTGCCCCCGCGATAGAAACCGCCCGCGCCGACCCCGTGGAGTACGCGCGGTTGGTGCGCTCCTGCCTGTTGGCCCACCGCGACGGCGCGGAGATCGTCACGGCGGGGCTTTCCATGCCCGCCCTGCACGCGGAGGTGGTGGCGGCGGGGCGCCGCGTGCTCGGCGGGGACGCGGTGACCTCGCGGACGTTTCTGGCCTTTGTGCTCGGCTCGGCCACCCTGGAGCAGGCGCAGCGGCAGTTGCGGGAGATCACCGGGGACCCAGCGCAGGAGCGCCCCGAGGCCAGCGCGGAGGAATTTTTTGTCCAGGGAATAACGGCCGTGCTGCATGGTTTACAAGAAGTACAACTGTCCCCTGAGTTTTCCCAAGGAGATCCTATGTCTCGCATCGTCATCATGGGCGCCACCGGCATGGTCGGTTCCGCCGTGGCCGCCGAGGCCCGTTCCCGAGGCCACGAGGTCATCGGCCTGTCCCGCAGCGTGCCCGCCCCGGAGAAGCAGATCGACGGCGTGGAGTACCGCGCGGGGGATGTCAGCGATACGCAGGCGCTGCTTAACGCCGCGCAGGGTGCCGACGCCCTGGTGGTCACCGTCCCGATCAACCGCGAAACCGGGGAGGCGGACTTCATCGTGGAGGCCCACCGCAACCTGATCGCCGCCGCCCCGGCCACCCGCATCGTCGCGGTTGGCGGCGCGGGCGGCCTCTCTACTCCGGAGGGAACGCTGCTGGTGGATACCCCGGAGTTCCCCGAGGATTACAAGGCGGAGGCCCGCGCCTTCGTGCAGATCCTGGATCTGTACCGCCAGGCCCCGGAGAACCTGGACTGGACCATGCTGGCCCCCTCCCCGGAGATCGCCCCCGGCCCCGCCGCCGCTTCCTACCTCACCTCCACCACCACTCCCGCCGGGGGCTTCGTCAGCGCCGGTACCTTTGCGGTGGCTCTGCTCGATGAGGTGGAAAACCCCCAGTACCGGCGCGCTCGTCTGACCGTGGCGGACGCCGAGTAGGCTATCCCGCATGGGCCGCACCGGCCCGCCCCGCAGGTCTGGTCTGAAAGGATAGGTTTCCCCACGTGATTCCGGCTCATGGCGCCCAGGTAACTGTCACCCAGGACGAGGTACTCATTACCTACTCCGACCTCGCGGCCGCCTTATCCGGGACTGCGCAGCGCGCGATACCGCTTGACCAGATCGAATCCGTGGACCTGCACTCCCCCACCGCCTACCTGGGCGGCTGGGTGGATCTGCGCGGGCCGCAGCCGGAGGTACGGGTGCGCTTTGCCCCGCACCAGGAGACCCAGGCTCGGCTGTGCGAGCAGACCCTCTCCGCCGCCCTGCGCGGCGAGAACCCCGCCACGGAGGGGCTGCGCGTCCCCGGCCTGGACTTCGTGGCCCTGGACGTGGAAACCGCCAACGCCGACTGGGGTTCCATCTGCCAGGTGGGCGCGGTGCGCTTTATCGACGGCGCGGAGGTCGCCGCCCAGACCTGGTTGTGCCAGCCCCCCGTGCCCGGCTTTCACCCCACCAACGTGGGCGTGCACGGCATCACCGAGCGGGACGTGGCCCAGGCACCTACCTTTGCCGAATGTCTCCCGCAGATCGCAGAGTTCCTGGGTGATCTGCCCTTCATCGCGCATAACGCGCAGTTCGACGCCACCGCGCTGCACCGCGCCTGCGCCGCCGCCGGGATCAGTGCCCCCACGCTGCACTTTGGCTGCACCCTGGCACTCTCCCGAGCACAGGGCCGCCGCGAACTCTCCGTGGTCAATCATCGCCTGCCCACCGTGGCCGCCGCCCTGGGGGTGCCGCTGGATCAGCACCACGACGCCCTAGCCGACGCCCGCGCCTGCGGGGCCATCGCGGTAGCCCTGGCCGCGCGCCACGGGTGGGCCGGTTCCGCCCTGGGCTTTATCCACTCCCAGGGCTTTACCCTGGGAACCGTGGATTCCCAGCGGGTATTCCCCGTACTCAAGGACCGCACCGGGGCGGGCATTGCCCTGCAACAGCGCGATCTGGGTTCCCCCGAGAAGGTGCGCGAGGCTTTGGAGGCCCAGCGGGCGGAGACGGAGTCTGCTGGTGCGGATACCCGCAAGGGCGACTCGAAGAAGAACTCCGGCAAGCGCCGGGCCAACTGGCAGGCGGTATCCACCCCGGAGGTCATTCCCGAGCCCAATCCGAACGCCGCACCGGACGGCCTACTCTTTGGCCACCACGTCACCCTCTCCGGGGAGTTTGAGCCCTTTGATAAGGGCACGCTGTGGCAGCGGATAGCGGATCAGGGCGCGCGCATCGGCAAGAACGTGACTAAGAAAACCACGGTGCTGGTCACCGGGGCATGGACCACCAAGACCTCCAAGCACAAGCGCGCCGAGGAACTTCAGGCCCAGGGCCAGCCCATAGAGATCTGGTCGCAGGAGGAATTGTTGGCGGCCCTGGGGCTCAACGAGCAGCCGCCGTTTTAAGGGACTTTCCCACGCGGGGAAGCAGGGGAACCGCAGGGCCGGTGGGCGGAGTCTAAGGGAGAAACACAGCACATCTCCCACCCCGGAAAGGCTGGCCTCGCCATGACCATCGCTCTTGCCTCCCCGCCCCTGCTCCTGCGCCCCTCCCTCCTGCTGCGGCAGAGCGAGGAGGGGCCGCTGCTCGATGAGGCCTATGGCCGCGCCCCGGCGGCCATCATGCTCTCCCGGGACTTTGCCTCCGGGTTATTCCTGGGAGAACAGCCCGCCGCTCACGATGACATCGCCGCCCTGGGCATGAGCCTGCACCAGGCGTGGGATAGATCGGCGGCGCAATTGCTCTCCACCGCGCAGCGCACCCAGGGCACGCAATTTCGCACCAGGGCGGCCTCCGCCCTGCACCCGCATTTCCGGGGGCAGCCGGTATGGCAGGTGGACTGCCCCGGCTCCCCCGCCACCGCCTGGCTGGCTCACCCCTATCCCTTCACCGTCTTGCACCGTCACCTCACCTCCCTCGGCAGCGGGGCGCAGCCCTGGTACTTCGCCCCACGCCCGGATATTCTGCTCGCCGCCCCGCAGGGCACCGAGGTGGATCTCTCGGTAATCCCGGTGCGCCTGTGCGCCCACCCCATTGGGTATCGGCATGGCTTTCCCACCTTGTTCCCCGGTTCTGTGGGAAGAAGCGTGGGTCATTCCCGCCCGCAGGGGTAGCATGAGCAGCACCATGCCCGATACCGTCATCGCCCGCCTGGGCACCACGTACCACGAGTGGGTTCGCTCCCACCCCGACGCCGCCGATCGTTTCATCGACACCATCGAGGAACTGCTCTCCGACGCCGGCGTGACCTATGACCGCGTGGTAGCCCGCATCAAGTCCTGGCCCTCCCTCAAGGCCAAGGCCCGCAAGCGCACCGCCGGTGGCAAGCCCCTCTACCCGGAGCCGTGGCAGAATATCCACGACCTCATCGGGGTGCGGATCACCACCTTCCACTCCACGGAGATCCCGGTGGCCATCAACGTACTGGGGCAGTCCTTTGAGGTGCTGCGCTCCGTGGACAAGGCCGCCGAGACCAAGGTGGCCGGGGACTTTGGCTACGGCTCCCATCACCTGGTGCTGCGGGTGGAGGAGGACTCCGATGAATTGGAGGACTATCGCGGCATGGTCTTTGAGGTGCAGGTGCGCACGGTGCTCCAACACGCCTGGGCGGAATTTGAGCACGATATTCGCTATAAGAGCGGCACCGATCATCTCGACCCCCAGGTGGATCGCGCCTTTACCCTGGCGGCGGGATTAATCGAGCTGGCGGATCAGCAGTTTGACCAGATCGCCGCCCTCAAGGGCAGCCAGGTAGAGGCCGGGGACGAGGTGGAACTCACCGCGGAGACCCTGCCCGGCGTGCTGGCGGTGCTGGTGGAATCGCGTTTCCCGCGCTCGCGCTCCGATCACTACCGCTGGTTGCAGGAATTGCTCAGCGCCCACGGCATCACCAAGGTGGCGCAGTTGCGGGAGTTATTGCAGGAGTCCGATATTCAGGCCGTGCGCGCGGCCATGAAGTACCGCTACCGGCCCAGCCAGGTGCGCATCATCGACGATCTGCTGCTGTACCGCTACGGGCGGGAGCACATCGAACTAACCGGAAACAGCGGTAACCGGGCCGAACAGCGCCCGCAAAGGCTCGCCCGCAGGCTCAAGGCCCTGCGTGGCGCTCAATAGCCTCCCGATAAACCACTACGATGGTGGTGGATTCCCCTCATATCCATATACAGAAAGGCACTACCATGACCGCTCTTTTTACCACCTCCGAGCGCATCTCCGACTTCATCCACGTGTGGGGCCTGAGCCTCACCGAGCTGCTGCGCCAGTTTGGCCTCTAATTTCGCCTAATTCCGCCCCCGCAGCCGGTCAAGCTGGCGGCGCTCCTTTTTGGTGGGCCGCCCGCTGCCGCGATCGCGCTGCGGCAGGCGGATAAATGCCTCCTTGGGTGGGGGCGGCGGAGTGTGATCCACATAGCACTGTGTGGCCACCGCCGCCCCCACCCGTTTGCGCACGGTGGCGGTGACCTCCACGTCCACCTCCCGGTGATGCGCCCACACGCGCACCCGATCCCCGGACACCACCTGCTGAGAGGGCTTCACGCTCTCCCCGTTGATCTTGACGTGCCCGGCGCGGCAGGCGGTGGCCGCCTCCGAGCGGGTTTTGAGCAGCCGCACGGCCCACACCCAGGCGTCGATACGCACGGGCCCGGCCTCGGGCACGGTTCCCGGCTGCGGCATTAGTCCGCGTCCTTGTAATTCACGATCTCCCGGATCTTCTTCCGGTGATACAGCGAGGCCACCAGGGTGATCCCCATAATCACCACCATCAGCCACCACATCTGCGTGGCAAAGACGATCACGCCGAGGCTCGCCACCGCGCCGCCGCTGGCCCACACGAGCATGCTGCGCAGGTGGTGGCGGACGTCCTGTTTGCGGGCCTCGATGGGGTTATCCGGGCGGGGCTGCATAGTCATGGCGGCCAGTTTACCGTTCCCCCATCCCGCAGCCGCCGCGCATCGCGGCCAACGCACCGAGCCGAGCGCTCCTACTCCTCCACCCAGGTGCTGCCCGCCTCCTGCGGGGACGCCTGCCCGGAGGTCACCGCGCTGATCGTGTGCGCCAGTTCCTCCCCGGCCCCGGGGTCGGTGGCCAGGGTCAGGCGCACCTGCTCCCCGTATTCCACGTCGGTGACGGTGATTCCCCTGGCACGCAATTCCGCCTCGTAGCGCCCGGCCTGGGCGTGGGGCAGGTCGAGCCGCCAGAGTTCCTTACGCGCCCGCCGGGTGCGGGTGACCAGGGGCAGGGCCTCGCCCACGGAGTTGGAGTAGGCGTGCACCAGGCCCCCGGCTCCGAGCTTGATTCCGCCGAAGTACCGCACCACCACGGCGGCGATGTCGAGCATGCCCGAGCCGCGCAGTTGTTCC
Source organism: Corynebacterium sp. 21KM1197 (assembly GCF_033783015.1). Taxonomy (NCBI): domain Bacteria; kingdom Bacillati; phylum Actinomycetota; class Actinomycetes; order Mycobacteriales; family Corynebacteriaceae; genus Corynebacterium; species Corynebacterium sp. 21KM1197. The sequence continues at coordinate 1,520,278 of NZ_CP123907.1, forward strand.
AGCATGGGGGTTCCGGCGGTGCCGGAGGGCTCGCCGTCGTCGGAGGAGCGCTCCACCGGGTTGGCCCCCTCCACGTGGTAGAGGTAGGCGCTGCAATGGTGGCGGGCGTCGGGAAAGGCCGCGCGCACGGAGTCCACAAAGGCGCGGGCCGAGGCCTCATCGGTGACCCTGGCGATGTGGGTGATAAAGCGGGAGCGCTTGATTTCCATCGTGTGCGTGATGGTCTGATCGGCGGGACGGAGGTACATGGCGCTTAGATCAGGAACTCGTATTCCGGGCTGCCGGGGTGGAGTTGGCGGCAATCCAGGCGGGAGGTATCCATGCGCCCCAGCAGGGGCTCCAGATCGGCGGCGGCGCTGAGTTGCAGGCCCACCAGGGCGGTGCCGGTTTCCCTATTGTTGCGCTTGAGGTATTCAAAGCGGGTGATGTCATCGCCCTCGCCCAGCACCTCCTCCAAAAAGTGCCGCAACTGCCCCGGTTCCTGGGGGAAGTTCACCAGGAAGTAGTGCTTGAGCCCCCGGTGCACCAGGGAGCGCTCCATCACCTCGTTATAGCGCAGCACGTCGTTATTGCCCCCGGAGATAATGCACACCACCACCTCGCCGGGCTGGAGGTTTAGTTCCCGCAGCGCCGCCACGGAAAGCGCCCCGGCGGGTTCCGCAATGATCCCCTCGTTTTGGTAGAGGTCCAGCATCTCCGTGCACACGGAGCCCTCGGAAACGTCCATCGCGTGCAGGCGGGAGAGATTGGCCTCCACGACCTCCCAGTTCAAATCGCCCAGGCGTTTGACGGCCGCGCCGTCCACAAAGGGGTCCACGGCGTCCAGGGTCACCGGGGCGTCGTTACGTATGGCCGCTTGCAGGGAGGCCGCGCCGCGCGGCTCCACCCCCATCACGGCGGTGCGCGGGGCCATGTCCGCCACGTAACTGAGCACCCCGGAGAGCAGCCCCGCCCCGCCCACGGGCACCACGATGGTGTCTAAGGACTTCCCCTCCGCTGTGAGTTGAGAGAGCACCTCGGCGGCCACCGTGCCCTGCCCGATGATGGTGGAACGGTTGTCAAAGGGCTCGACCACGGTGGCCCCGCGCGCGGCGGCGTCGGCACGCGCGGCCTGGGCCGCCTCGTCGAAGCTATCCCCGGTGACCACGAGTTCCACGGCGTCGCCACCGTGCACCCGAATCCGATCCCGCTTCTGCTTAGGCGTTTGGTTGGGCACAAAGATCTTGCCCTGGATGCCAAAGGTCTTGCAGGCATAGGCCACGCCCTGCGCATGATTGCCTGCCGACGCCGCGACGATCCCCGCCGCGCGCTCCTGCGGGCTTAATTGGCTAATGGCGTTCATCGCGCCGCGAATCTTGTAGGAGCGCACGTCCTGCAAGTCCTCCCGCTTGAGGTACACCTGCGCGCCCGTGGCCTCGGAGAGGCGGGGGCAGTATTGCAGCGGGGTGTGTGCGATCGCGGAGGAAATCCTCGCCTGGGCCAACTGAATATCCGAGGCATGGATCGGCGTGCTACTCATGCACACGGATTCTAGCCGCTTGCATGCCACCTCCATACGGGTGGTCACTTTAGTATCTTCGCCTACCCCTCACTTATATTGTTTTAGTCAATCCTTTATCAGGAAAGGTTATATGTCCATGAAGCGCACCGCACTGGGCACGCTGGGCCTTGCCCTCGCCGCCACCCTCGTCACCCCTGGCATTGCTCAGGCCGCCCCCTCCTCCAGCGATATTCCCAACCTGGAACGCAACATCACCCTGCCCGTGCCGGAGGACCTCGCCGCCCAGGGCAGCACCGGCATCGTCGCCACCGCCCCCTACAACGAGCCCGCCGGGGCCATCCGCACCACCTTCGGCCAGCGCGGCCCGCACCCGGTGGCGGCTACCGACGAAACCCACGAGTGCACCGACCTGGTGTTCTCCGTGTACAACCAGATCCTGCGCTTCCAGCACGGCGTGCCCGGCGGTGCCCCCTGCTACGACACCTTCCCGGCTGGCGAGGAATCCCCCGTGGGCAGCAAGTTCATCTACCCCGCCGACATCGCCGCGATGGACAAGGCTCCCCTGGTGATCCTCAGCCCCGGCATCGGTGCCGAGCCGGGCCTGGTTTCCCGCCAGGCCGAACTCTATGCCTCCCACGGCTACGTGGTGGCCCTGGGCTACTCCTTTGTGAACTGGTTTGGCTACCAGGTGGAGCGCGCCGCCGCGGAGACCATCGCCGCCAACCAGGATGCCTCCTCCCCGCTCTTCGGCAAGATCGACACCTCCCAGACCACCCTGGTGGGCCACTCCGCCGGTGGCGGGGCCGTGGTGCGCGTTTCCGAGACCCTGGAGCAGGGCGCGCACGCCGCCGGAGACAATAACTTCCACGTCACCGGCGTGGTGGCCGTGAACCCCGGCCCGGCGGACTTTGGCCTGGCCTCCCCCGCCACCACCAAGCCGGTGCTCTTTGCTCTGGCGGAGAACGAGTCCCTGGTGCCCCACCCGCTCTCCCGCATGCTCTACGACCGCGCCACCGGACCCAAGTGGTGGGCCGTGGTGAACGGCGCTTATCACGGCACCTTCACCGGCGAGCCCTCCGACTCCGTGCTCGGTGGCCTGGTGCTCTCCTTCGCGGAGTACACCACCACCCACAGCCCGCGCAGCACCGAGGTGTACCAGGGCGAGGGCCTGGCGCAGGACTCCGAGCTGCACGGCGTGGAGCGCGCGGGGGTGTAAAAGCAGGGTTCCCACCGCTCCCGTGATCGCCCGCCGCCACCTTGAACTACGAGCGGCGGCGGGTTTTCTTTTCCAACGAAAAACTCGCAGTTGCCATGAGGCCACCCGCGATGGCGAGCGCCACCCCCACCCAGGCCGGTGACGTGTAGCCCAGCCCAGCGGAGACGGCCGCGCCGCCCAAAAGCGCCCCCATGCTATTGCCCATGTTGATGGCGCCCTGGTTGAGCGATCCGGCGAGAGCTTGCCCCTGCGGCATCACATCGACCATGCGGGTTTGGGTTGTGGGTGATAATGACATCGCGGCAGCACCCACGAGGAAGAAAGATACAAAGAGCCCCACGGGATTCGACGCCACCAGAAGCATCACGAGCAAAGCACAAATCACGGCCCCAAAACCCCCGTACATGGCCACCGGCACGCTTTTATCCGCAATAAAACCGCCCAGAAGGTTCCCCACGAACATTCCCACCCCCAGGGTTGCCAGTGCCCAGGGCACCGCCGGTGCCGATAAGCCCGCCACCTCAGTGGTGAACGTCGAGGCATAGGTATAGATGGCAAACAATGCGCCAAAGCCAATCGCGCTAATCGCAAGTGTTACCCACACAAGACCATTTTTTAGATGCGCAAACTCACTCCGAACGGAAAAATTCGGATTTCCGGCTTGCCGAGGAACGACGATCAGCGCCAAAGCTGCGGTGACCACCAGGAGAATCCCCACCAAGGCCACCGCATTGCGCCAACCTATGGCCTGCCCAAGAGCCGTGGCACCGGGCACTCCCGCGAGCGTGGCCAAGGTGAGGCCGGAAAGAACGAGGGAAATACCTGCGGAACGGCGACCAGGCCCCATCACCTCTGCCGCCACCACAGAGGCCACGCCAAAATACGCCCCGTGCGGAAGCCCCGAGAGGAATCTTGCGGCTAAGACCAATTCAATATGCGGGAGAAAGGCCGTGGCCACCGCCGCCAGGGAGATCACCAGGAGTAAGCCAACCAGAGCCGTTCTCCGCTCCCAGCGATTCGCCCACATCGAGACCGTCACCGTGCCCAGCACAACGCCCAGCGCGTAGCTAGTGGCCAGGTAACCGGCCCTGGCAAGAGCGGCCTCAGTGGATTCCTCATATAACCCAGGAACGAGGTCCTGCGCTATCTCAGGCAGCAGACCAAGGGTGATAAATTCCAGGCACCCGATGGCAAACCCACCAAGAGCCAGCACCGCCAGCACGGGATATGGGTTAGGGACGCTCCTCGCCTTTGACATAGCCGGTTCCTTTCATCGTCCGCCCGGTGATTGACAGCCCAGAGCATAAACCTTTACATTGATGTCAATGTCAAGTTCACTCCCAATCCCTGGAGCCGCCCGTGAAAATTGGAGAACTCTCAGAAGCCAGCAGCGTGCCCACGCGGATGCTGCGCTACTACGAGGAAAAGGGGCTCATCTCCTCATCCCGCCTCCCCAACGGCTACCGAGACTATGAGACCGACCAGATTCAGAGAGCAATCCGTGCGCGCAGCCTCATCAAATCGGGGCTGTCCACCCGCATCGCCCGGCTTGTCTTAGAGTTTGAAAGAAACGAGCGCGTTGAATCTTATACAGAAGCATTTGGCCAAGAGCTAAAAACGGAATTGACGGCAATAGAGGAACGGATCGACTGCCTCAAGAACACCCGAGTGGTGATCGAGCAATATCTCCGCGATCACATAACACCCACCGAGGGACACCACCGATAATCAGCGAATATCCTCGAGAGCACCCTCTCCGGGTTCCCCGGCAATCCCCAACATCTCATCTATCTCCTCGACACTAAAAGTTTTCTGCTCTCCGCTGCGTATCTGGCGCACTTGTTCCAGTATGTGTACTTCCCACTCTGCACGGTCTAACCCATATTCCACTGCCCTCCGGATAATCTCATCGGAAGAACAATCCGCTATCCGCGCGATGCCCACCACACGCTCCCGCATATCCTCCGGCAAATGCACCGTCATCGGTTCGGTCACCCCAGCACCCTCCCCCGCTGCTCCGGCAGCGTCCAGGCTGCCAACGCCGCGACCACAAAGGCCGCGCCAAAGAGCCCAAAGAGCGCCCCGGTGCCCCACCTGGCCACGATCGGCGGCACGATGAGCGGCGCGATGATCGAGGCGATGCGCCCAAAACCGGCCGCCGCCCCGGTGCCCGCCCCGCGCACCGCCGTGGGATAGAGTTCCGGCCCAATGGCATAGAGCGCTCCCCAGGCCCCGAGGTTAAAGAAGCTCAGCAGGCACCCGGCCAGGATAATCAGCGCCACGGAATCCGCGTAACCATATAACCCAGCAGAAAGCGCCGAGCCCACCAGAAAGACCGTGAGCGTGGCCCGCCGTCCCCACACCTCGATGAGCCAGGCCGCCACCGCGTAACCGGGCAATTGGGCCAGGGTGATAATCAGGGTGAATTGAAAGGACTTCACCAGGCTAAAACCATCGGCCACCAGCAGGGAGGGAATCCAGATAAACGCGCCGTAGTAACTGAGGTTAATGCAGAACCACACCACCCACAGCGCCGCCGTGCGTCCGCGCAGGGCCGGGGCCCATATGCTGCGTGCGCCCGCAGCCGTCTCGTCATAACGCTCTTCTTCTCCGCTCACCGGAGCGGCGTCGATAAGCGCCGCCTCACGCTCGAACTCCGCCACGATCTTCTCCGCTTCCTCGTGCCGCCCCCGCGATTCGAGGAAGCGCACCGATTCCGGTAGCCGCAGCCGCACGTACAGCGCGTAGATCGCGGGCACGCACCCCAGGGCCAGCGCCCAGCGCCAGCCGCTCTCCGAGGCCGAAACCACAAAGGCCCCGATGGCCGCCGCCACGATCCACCCCAGCGCCCAGAAGGCTTCCAGGAGCACCACCAGACGGCCGCGCAGGCGGCGCGGGGCGAACTCCGAGATCAGCGTGGAGGCCACGGGGAGTTCCGCGCCGAGACCCAGGCCCACGATGAAGCGCAGCGCCATGAGTGCGACAAGCGACGTCGCTAAGGCGGAGGTCCCCGTGGCCAGCCCGTAGACGAGCAGGGTGGCGGCAAAGACCTGCCTGCGGCCTAGCCTATCCGCGAGCAGCCCGCCCAAGGTCGCGCCCAGGGCCATGCCGATGAAGCCGATGGAGGCCAGCCAGGAGGTTTGGGTGTGGCTCAGGCCCCAGTGGGTGGCCAGGGCCGCCATGATGAAGGAGATGAGGCCCACGTCCATGGCGTCGAGCGCCCAGCCGATGCCGGAGCCCCACAGCATCTTCTTGTGTTTAGGGGTAAGCGGCAGGTGATCCAGGCGCTCGTTGCGGCTAAGGTTTTCCCCGGAAACATTGCGCTGCATAGCCACACTGTAATCGCAGCGGCCATGCGCGCACGGGATTTTAACCCAGGATTCCAGTACCCATCGTGGCCTTGAGATCACCCATCAGGGAGGCGGAACGATCCACCCGCAGGTGCTCACCCAGGATCATGAGGGTGGATTCCTCCCCATTGACCAGTTTGAGGTACACGTCCGATTCTCCCCTGTTGGCCACCAGCACGTCCTTGAGCTTCTTGATGTTGATGGGGGTGCATTGATCGGTGCGCATGGTCAGGCGCAGCGGCACGCCGCTGCCGTTGCCCGCGCCGAGTTCCGGCACCTTGAGGTCATCGCAGAACAGGCTGGTGCGCTCGTCGCGGATGGACACGTGCGCCTTGGCCAGAATGATGTTGTCCTCCACGATCTGCGAACTCACCAGGGCGTAGACCTTGTTAAATACCAGCAGGTCCGTCTGCGCGCCGTTGTGATCCTCCACCGTGACGATGGCCCAGGGGGAGCCGTCCTTTTTGGAAAAACGCCGATCCACCCCGGAGATGATGCCGCCGATGGTCACCTCCTGGCCGTGGCGCAGTTCCCCGCCCAGAATGGTGGTGATCGCGGTGTCCGTCTGCGCGGCCAGGGCCTCCTCGAAGCCGTCCAGGGGGTGCCCGGAGACGTATAGGCCCAGCATTTCCCGCTCCAGGGCCAGTTTGTGCTTGCGGTCCCATTCCGCGTCCGGCACCTCGATGGCAAAGACGTTATCCATCGCCTCGTCCTGGCCGCCCAGCCCGGCAAAGAGATCAAACTGGCCCTTGTCTGCGGCCTTCTTGGTGGCCGTCACGGCGTCCACCGCGTCCTCGTGGATCAGGGTCAGGCCCTTGCGCGGCAGGCCCAGGGAGTCAAAGGCCCCGGCGCGGATCAGCGATTCCGTGATGCGCTTATTGCAGGGCAAAAGCTCGATCTTTTCTAGGTAATCGCCAAAGTCCTTGTACGCGCCCTTGGCCTCGCGGGTGCGCACGATGGAATCCACCACGTCCTTGCCCACGTTGCGGATCGCGCCCAGGCCAAAGCGAATGTCCTCGCCCACGGCCATGAAGTCATTGTGGGACTCGTTCACGTCCGGGGAGAGCACCCTAATGCCCAGGTGACGGCAGTCCGCCAGGTAAATGGCGGATTTATCCTTTTTATCCGCCACGGAGGAAAGCAGGGCCGCCATGTATTCCGGGGCAAAGTGGGCCTTGAGGTAGGCCGTCCAGAAGGACACCAGCCCGTAGCCTGCGGCGTGGGACTTGTTAAACGCATAGGAGGCAAAGGGCTCGATGGTGCCCCAGAGCGCGTCCACGGCGGCCTTGGAGTAACCGTTCTCCTTCATGCCTCCGGCGAACTTCTCGTACTGTTTGGCCAGCACCTCGGGCTTCTTTTTACCCATCGCCTTGCGGAAGTTATCGGCCTCACCGGCGGTGTAATTGGCCACCTTCTGGGAGATACGCATGATCTGCTCCTGGTACACGATCAAGCCATACGTCTCATCCAGGATCTCGCGCAGCGGCTCCTCCAATTCCGGGTGAATGGGGGTGATGGGCTTGCGGCCGTTCTTGCGATCCGCGTAGTCCCAGTGGGCGTTCACGCCCATCGGGCCGGGGCGGTACAGGGCCAGGGAGGCCACGATGTCCTTGAATCCGGTGGGCTGCATACGCTTGAGCAGTTCCTGCATGCCGCCGCTATCGAGCTGGAACACGCCCAGGGTATCGCCCCGGCTGAGCAGTTTGTACACCTCCTCGTCCTCAGTCTCCAGGGTTTCCAGCAGCACCTCTTCCCCGCGATTGGCCTTGATGTTCTCGATGGCGTCACCGATCACTGTGAGGTTGCGCAGGCCCAGGAAGTCCATCTTCAGCAGGCCGATGGCCTCGCAGGCAGGATAGTCCCAGCCGGTGATCAGGGCGCCATCGGCCGCGCGCTTCCACATGGGAATGTGATCCAGCAGCGGCACGGAGGCCATGATCACCGCGCAGGCGTGCACGCCCGCCTGGCGCACCACGCCCTCCAGCCCGCGCGCGGTCTCGTAGATCTGCTTGACATCCGGGTCGGATTCGATGAGCGAGCGCACCTCCCCGGCCTCGGCATAGCGCTCGTGCTCGGGGTCAGTGATCCCGGCCAGGGGAATGTCCTTGGCCATGATCGCCGGCGGCAGGGCCTTGGTGATGCGATCCGCGATCTGGTAGCCGGGCTGGCCAAACTGCACGCGGGCGGAGTCCTTGATGGCCTGCTTGGTTTTCACCGTGCCAAAGGTGATCACCTGGGCGATCTTGTCCTCGCCCCAGCGGTCCGAGGCGTAGCGGATCATCTCGCCACGGCGGCGATCGTCAAAGTCAATATCAATATCGGGGGCAGAGGGGCGCTCCGGATTGAGGAATCGCTCAAAGAGGAGGTCGTGCTCGATGGGGTCGATATTGGTGATCGTCAGGGCGTAGGCCACCAGGGCACCGGCGGCCGAGCCACGGCCCGGCCCCACGCGGATCCCCACGGAGCGGGCGTGCTTGATCAGTTCCGCCACGATGAGGAAGTACGAGGGGTAGCCCTTCATGTCGATCACGCTGATCTCGTACTTGGCGCGCTCGATGTATTCCTGCGGCACCTCCTGGTTGGGGAAGCGCTCTTGCAGGCCCGCCATCACCTCGTGGGTGAGCCAGGAGGTGGGCGTCTCCCCCTCCGGCACGTCCGCGATCGGCATGCGATCGTGCGGGTGATCCTCCCAGAGTTCGCCGTAGTCCCCCACGCGCTCCGCGATCCACAGGGTGTTATCGCAGCCATCGGGCACCATCTCATCCCAGATCTCGCGCATCTGGGCGGCGGACTTGATGTAATAGCCATCGCCGCCGAACTTGAAGCGATCCGGGTCGTGGAGGGTCTTGCCCGTTTGCACGCACAGCATGGCCTCGTGCGGCTGGGACTGGGATTGCAGCACGTAGTGGCAGTCATTGGTCACCAGGGGCGGCAGGCCGAGCTTGCGGCCGATCTCCAGGAGTTCGGAGCGCACCCTGGTCTCAATGTCCAGGCCGTGATCCATGAGTTCCAGGAAGTAATTGTCCTTGCCATAGATGTCCTGCCACATCGCGGCGGCCTCCAGGGCCTTATCAAATTGCCCCAGGCGCAGGCGGGTTTGCACGTCCCCCGAGGGGCAGCCGGTGGTGGCGATGATGCCGTCGGCGTGCTCCGCGATGAGGTCGGCATCCATGCGCGGCCACTTGCCCAGTTGGCCCTCGTAGGAAGCCATCGAGGAGAGGTAGAAGAGGTTGCGCAGGCCGGTGGCGTTTTCCGCCAGCATGGTCTGGTGCAGGTACGCGCCGGAGGCGGAGACGTCATCGGACTTCTGGTGGGGCTCGCCCCAGCGCACGCGGTTCTTATTGAAGCGCGATTCCGGGGCCATGTACGCCTCGATGCCGATGATCGGCTTGATCCCGGCCTCCACCATCTTGCGATAAAAGGCGTTGGAGCCAAACATGTTGCCGTGATCGGTGATCCCCACCGCCGGCATTCCCTGGCGGGACACCTCCTCGGCCAGCATGTCCACCTTGGCCATTCCGTCGAGCATGGAGTATTCCGTGTGGTTATGCAGGTGCACAAAGGAGGAGTTCTTGGCCATGCCGCTCAGTCTATCCGCTAGGGCAAATCCCCCTCCTCCCGCAGGCACGGGGCAGGTTTAAGGCTTCCCGACGCGCCCCCGCCCCACCCAGGGACTACAGTAACCGCATGATCTACGGTGTCCTGGCGTATCTGTTGTGGGGGCTGTTCCCCGCGTTCTTCCCCCTCCTGGAACCGGCCGGCGCGGTGGAGATCCTGGCCCACCGGATCATCTGGGCGGCCGCGCTCATGGCCCTGGTACTCGGTGTTACCAGGGGCTGGGGCGAGTTGCGCGGCGCCGGGCGCACCACCTGGCTGCGCATGGGGGCGGCGGGGCTGCTCATTGCCGCCAACTGGCTGATTTACATCGTGGCGGTCAATTCCGGGCACGTGGCAGACGCCGCCCTGGGGTACTTCATCAACCCCCTGGTGAGCGTACTCCTGGGCGTGTTCATTCTGGGCGAGCGGCTGCGCCGCCTCCAACTCATCGCAGTGCTGCTGGCCGGGGTGGCGGTGCTGTGGCTGACCTTCGTGGGCGGCCAGCCCCCGGTGCTGGCGCTGGGCCTGGCCCTGACCTTTGGGTTCTATGGGCTGCTGAAAAAGCAGATTCCCGTCTCCGGGGCGGCGGGCCTAGCCGCCGAGACCTTAGTGCTGGCTCCCCTGGCGCTGGGGTACCTGGGGTGGTTGGAGGCCACCGGCCGGGGCACCGCGCTAAGCAACGGCCCCGGTCACCTGGCGCTCCTGGTGCTCTCCGGGGTGATCACGGTGATTCCGCTGCTGCTCTTTGCGCGCGCCACCAAGGTGATCACGCTTTCCACCATCGGCATGTTGCAGTACCTCACCCCCACCATGCAGATGCTCTGGGCGTTGTTTGTGGTAAACGAGCACGTCTCCCCGCAACGCTGGGTGGGCTTTGTGCTCATCTGGGTGGCGGTAGCGGTGTTTCTCACCGACGCCACCCGCACCCGCCGCGCCGCTACTCCCCGCCGTGGTCCATCGGCAGGGTAAACGTGATGCCAAAGAAGCCCCACACGGCGTCGGCAGGCAGCACGTCCACTGCGGTGAGAGATTCCTCGTGTTCCGCCGCCCACTCCCGCAGCGCGTCCCCGGTATCGCGCACCACCACCGCGCTCAGGCGCGGCTCGGCGTTCCTGTGCTCGGCCAGGGTGCGCTCCATGCCCAGGTTTAAGACCTCGGCGCGGGTGGCCCCAGCCACCGGCTCCGGCAGCGGGGCGATGTGGGCCGCGTCCACCACCTCCGCGCTCACCCGGGCCAGGGGTTCTACCAGGTCACCGGCCTGCTCGGGGTCGAGCCAATCGCGGAACACCACCAGAGCATAACTGGGTTCTTCCGCTGAGGCCGCCTTGAGGCTGGCCGCCGCGCGGGCCTGATAATCCGCGTAGGATTCCTCCTCCTCTATTCCCACGGAGTCCCCGTTCAACGGCGGGGCAGCCTCCCCGCGCGATTGCGCCCAGGAGCCCAGGAGGAGCACGCCGCCTAAAAAGAGCACGAGCACCAGGGAGGGCAGCAGCGTGCGCGCCACCCGGGCGCTCATGCGCGCACCCTTTCCAGGGCGGCTTCCAGGTCAGCCGGGTACGGGGCCTCGATCTCCATCCAGCGCCCGTCGGCGGGGTGATGAAAGCCCAGGCGCACTGCGTGCAGCCACTGGCGGATCAGCCCCAGGCGGCGGGCCAGATCCGGGTCCGAGCCGTACATCGGATCGCCGCAGCAGGGGTGATGAATGGCGGACATGTGCACGCGGATCTGGTGGGTGCGCCCGGTTTCCAGGTGTACTTCCAGCAGCGTGGCCTCGGGGAATGCCTCGATAGTCTCGTAGTGCGTCACCGCCGGTTTGCCGTCCGTGGTCACCGCAAAGCGCCAACCGGAGGAGGGGTGGCGGCCGATGGGGGCGTCGATAGTCCCGGTGAAGGGATCGGGGTGGCCCTGCACCAGCGCGTGATAGGTCTTGGTTACCGTGCGCTCCTTAAAGGCGCGCTTGAGCACGGAATAGCCCCGCTCGGAGGCCGCCACCACCATCACCCCGGAGGTACCCACGTCCAGGCGCTGCACGATGCCCTGCCGCTCGGGCGGGCCGGAGGTGGAGATGCGGAATCCCGCCCCGGCCAGGCCACCCACCACGGTGGGGCCGTCCCAGCCCACCGTGGGGTGCGCGGCCACCCCCACCGGCTTGTGCACGGCGATCACATCGGAGTCGTAATACAGAATGTCCATGCCCTCCACGTGCTCGGGCGTGGGCTCCGCCGAGGTCGCGGGCTCCGGCAGGGTCACCGTCAGCAGGCTGCCCGCGTGCAGCCGCGCGGACTTCCCCACCGCCGCGCCATCCACGAGCACGTCCCCCGCCTCCGCGAGGTCGGCCGCCGCGCTGCGGGAGAGGCCAAGGAGTTTGGATAAGGCGGCGTCGATACGCATACCCACCAGCCCCTCGGGGACGGGGAGGCTACGAACTTCCCTGGACATCAGCCCACCTCCTTGGCGCGTCGCTCCTCCGAGAGCATACCGATGATAAAGATCACCACACCGACGCTAATACAGGCATCCGCGATATTAAATACCGCAAAGCCCCCCACGGAGATGTAATCCACCACGTGCCCAAGGAAAAACTGCGGCTCCCGGAAAAGACGATCAATGAGGTTGCCCAGGGCACCGCCGCCCACCAGCGCCAGGCCCAGGGCCGTCCAGCGATCCCGCACCCTGGGTGCCGCCACCGCCACGCCGATGAGAAAGGCGATCTGGAAGCAGGTGAACAACCACGTGGAGTTCTGGCCCATCGAAAAAGCCGCCCCGGGATTAAAAAGCAGCAGGAACCGGAACCAATCCCCGATCACCGGCTGCGGCACCCCCGGCTCCAGCCAGGCCAGCATGATCGCCTTGACCACCTGATCCACCGCCCCCACCAGGACCACCGTGGCGGCCATAAACACCACAAAGGGCCGTTTCTTCTCCGTTGCGCGCTGCGTCACGGCCTCCATTGTTCCCCATCGCCACCGCCGGGCACCACTGGGCACCACTGGACCCCGCCCGGGAGCCAAAAGGTAAGTTAGACACCGTGCGTGTACTTGGCTTCCCCTCCCCCACCCGCCCGCGTATCGACGCCCCCCGCTACCGCCGCGCCCTGCTGAGCGCCGCGCTCGGCGCGACCCTGGTGCTCAGCGCCTGCTCCACCGAGGACACCCCGGAGAACGTGGAAGCACCCGTGGCCCTCCAGGTCGATCCCGCCCGCGTGCTGCTGCACAACCCCGGCACGGCCCCGCACCGCACCCTCGAATACGCCGCCGAGCGCCCCGAACAGCAGGTCAGCGTGGCCGTTACCTCCGGCTTCGAGCAGCAGGTGATGCGTGCCGACGCCGTGCAGGTCCAGGCCCCCGAGGCCGCCCAGGACGCTCCCCTCATGCAGGACGCGGAAACCCTCACCCTGCCGCTGCAAGCGGTGGGCAGCGCGGCTTCTTCTGACTCTCGTGACGCCGCTGGCGATGGTGGTGACGCTGGCAGTGGCGCTGGCGAGGGAGCCACGCGGCGCGTGGACACCACCCTGGGCAAGCCCACCTCCTTTGATCCCTCGGCCAACGCCGCCCTGGAAAGCACCCAGGGCTTCACCCTCGGCTGGCAGGGCGACGCCAACGGGCGAATAAGCACCGTGGACCTCGCCGCCCCCACCGAGGCCGATGACGATAACCGCGCGCTCATCGAAAAGGCCATGATGAAACTTCTCTCCCTCCCGGTGATCTTCCCCGACGAGCCCGTGGGCGTGGGGGCCGTGTGGAGCGTGGACTCACGCGTAACCGGGGAGGCCACCCTGCTCCAAACCACCACGTACACGCTCACCGCGCTCGACGGCGACGCCGTGGAACTGAACGTGAGTGTGCAGCAGCGGCCCGCGCAGGGGGCGCTGGTGATGTCCGGTGATGAGGGGACCCCTGAGACTGCGGGGGCTTTGGGGGACTCGGAGGCGGAAGGCTCTGCTGGCACCTCTGATAGCACTGATAGCGAGGCCGAGGGACAACCGGAAACCGCTGCGGGAGATCAAACGCTGGACGTGATGAACGCCAATACCAGCAGCACCGGCACCCTGCGGCTTAATCTCAACGAGGCCCTACCCCACGAGGGCACCGTGGCTTTGACCACCCGCGTGGTGTACGGGCAGCAGGAATCCGACGTGCGCGTGGTGCAGGATACCGCCACGCGGCTGAGGTTTTATTAGCGTTTTTCTTGCACCCGACGCTCCGGGCCTTGCCAAATTAACCGACAATGATCGGCTTTGCTGCCATATAGGATCGTTACGGGTATGGAAAATTTTGCTCGTTGGAAACTATGAGAGATGGCGTCAGCTATATTCATCGCATGGCCGATATCCCACATTGCATGGCCACACACCGGCGTGTTCTATAAATAATATCAAACAATTTCATCATCAGGAATCCCACTGGCTTATACTACCTCCTTCTCCTATTCCTTCCATCAATCAACTCCACGTGATCCCGGTAGTAAAATTTATATTCCTCCACAATCCATTCACAGCTCTCCAGATCCGCATACTTACACTCCTTGGAGAGTTCAGAAAGTTTAACCCATCGCGCCTGAGCAGATGCCGATCTCACATACCCCCTCCCCCTCCCCCTCAAAAACATCATGCACCTACCAATCCTATCCAACGGAACGATACATAACGACAATAAGCACAGGCGGATAAATTTAGGCTCGAACATTCTTCCCAGAGGGAAGTCCGCTCGCAGTAAACCGGACAAGAAAAATAACCAAATCCCCAAAGTAGAAACGAAAATGAAAAATAATGACTTCAGAAAATCGGTGGACGGATTAAAGACCGCGCGGAAAAATGCTACTACAGCACAGGGGGCTGGGTAAATTATCGCCAACCCACATATAGTCAATATCCAATCAGCCCTAAACCTGTATAGAAAATAAGCAGTAACGTAATTTAATAAAAATAACCCAGAGGAATATACCATAAAAAGAGCATGCATTCAATAATCCTCAAAGTCGCCGCACCTACACGGGACATTTTGATTACATGACGCAGTTTTTATATTTAGCGCAATATAATCTCATACTTAACAACGGCCAGAGAATGCTCTGCACAGTCCCTAGTCATAAAAAACTATTCACCAAGCCTCGCCCAGCAATGATATACCATGCATACAGCCCATCGCTGACATCAATCCTTCATAATTCATGAAGAAATTAAATCATACCCTCAATTTCACCGAGAGACTTCATAGCACCCACAGTAAAGAGCAAAGAAACATACTCCTCTATGTCTACATCAAATCCCCAAGAAAGATCAGCGCCACCCGGCCAGACATTCTTATACCAATCAGAAGGATTATCCGTAGAAAAGAACACGAAGCCCGGGCCAGGAGAAAGTTTTTCTGGGCTTCCCTGCACTAAAATTTCTCGATATTCCTCCCACCATTCATCACCCCGAGGAAACTCATGTGCGTGATGGTTAGGTGTACCATCGGTATTTACCTGCAAGTAACTAGCGTTCTTCACCATCTTATTCCCAAAGAAAGAGTGCCTGCCCAGGCTACTCCATAGCTCCGAATCAATAAAATGATCCAATACGCAGTTACGCATGACATATTTCCAGGCAAGATCAAACGAACTCGTTTGGTCTATTCCACCAGATCCCTCTTGGTTCCGATCGCACAAGGAAGTGACACACCACCCCGAGGGCAGTTGGTTCCGGCGACGAACGCCCAAGTACCGTCCGCCTAACTCCAGTGGAGAATCTGTGCCATACATGAGGTAGTTATCCCCCAACCACAAACCTCGTGCTACTTTTTCACCAAAGTATTCCTCAACCTTTTCCTCGTAGCGCTGAACTCCCCGTACCGCCAAAGCCCAGTCCTCATTATCCAGAGGAGATATAGGAAGATCCCAAGGACGAAGATCGCTATTTGCGTTAGCAATCTTATGCGAACCATACTCCATTACCTGCATGACTATTCCTTCCTTTTACTCTACTTCCCGTAGGATTCCATGAGCAATGAGTTCCTCTACAGACAAGAACTCCACTCCCACCGGCTCGCTATTACGATAAAGCACTTTTTCAAACAGGTATTGCGTTCCGCCACCAGGTTGCTCAAACGCGGGCGCAATCTCTCCATACCGTACCTGCACCCCCTCTGGAAGAGGGACTTCCGTTCGCTCAAACTTCGCATAGTACTTCACCTCGATCCACGGGGGAAGCGAACGCATAGGGAACGAATCTGTAGCATTCCATAGGTAGTTTCCTTTTTTACTACCAAGTCTATCAATCATCAGAGCTCCTTAAAGAATATTTACCCTATGAGACACTAATTTCAAATTACCACTAGAGCATATCTAAATAATTTACACCCCTCATTGAAAGTGATTGCTGGAAAATTATTTTTAGGTTTTAGATATATGGAAAATATTGACACTAAGTCGTGGCAGTCTTGAACAATAACTCAATGTACTCCACAATATCAATACCCAAACCCCAGGAAAGGTCTGTAGCTAATTCATTTGCCGCATGATACCATTCCGAAGGATCATCTCGTCGATAAAAAATAAATCCAGGGCCGGGGAAAAGAAAATGCTGACCTAGCGATTCCCTTGACTCCCGAAGCAAATCGTTCCACAAAAAACCATCCTTTTCGGGATCTCCATCCTCAATATCACCATACTTCGATATACGGAAAGTTTCTACATAGTCAGGAATCCTCCTTCTGAAAACCGTATGCCGTGACTCCAATCGCCATCTATCCCAAAACGTGTCATAGGCGCAAGAACGCATAACATCTTTCCATACTACATTGAAAGAACTCCGTTGCCAGCCGGTAGTTTCGTCTCCGCGATCTGAAAGGGATGCTCGTATCCATCCGGAAGGTATCGCCCGGCTATGTCGCGCGCCCGAATATCCTTCACCGTTTTCTAAGAGTCCTTGAGTTCCATATGCTAGGTATTCATCACCCAACCATAACCCTTTACTCTCTTCTTTTCCAAAATAGCGCCACATGCATTTCTCATATGCTTCGACACCTCGAATAGCCGTATCCCAGTCAGAATCAGATAGAGGGGAAATCTTCAATGCATATTTTCCACCACTGTTCTGCTCGGCAAAATCCAGACTGGCATAATCCATAACAATCATAATCAAATCACCTTCCTAAACACTCCAAGTTCCATTAATTCCTTTAAGCTAACCAGCGTCACTTTTGGAACACCATTTTCCATGTCGATAATCCTTTCAAATAGGTACTGCGTTCCACCTCCTGGTTGTTCAAAAGCTGGAGCAATCTCACCAAAGCGTACCCGTATGTTGTCAGGCAAGGGTTTATCAGTTCTGATAACCTTCGTGTACTGCTCAAAGGGCCTGTCCGGGTGCATGGACCTCATTGGGAACGAGTCTCCGGCATCACCCAAGAATTTTCCTTCCAAGTTCCCAATCCTATCAAGAACCGTCCCCTCAGGAATATCGTTTACCAGAGTCGTGATCGGATTCCCCTCAGAGTCAAGGACAAATCCATTCTTTGGAGGCCACTTAGGATTATCGCCTGGCCCCATTTCTCAACAAATTCTGGGTGTGTGAGATCCCCATACGGGCGATACTGATCAGGGAAGAACTCTTCATTCCGAATGGCAGGAAGAACAGTATCAGCGTTCTGACCCTCCGCACGATACCATGCGGGAGTGGGATCAACTTTAGCCACCTCTTTCGGCATTGGAACCTGCTGCGGAGGAACAACGCGCGGAGATACCGGCCTCGGATTGACAATCTGTGACGTTTTAGGTGTATCGGCTACAGGTTTTATCGGTTTTTGCTCTTGAACACGCGGAGTGCTCTGCGAAGGCTTCGGTGTCGCCTTAGGTTGCGGAACCGGCTGAGCCGGTTTCTTAGGCTTGATACCCCTGCCAACCTTATCTATCCCTTTTAGCCCAATGAGGTTTGTCGCCGTGAGTGCAACCGCCTCTGGGTATTCTTTGTTCTTCCACTCATCGTAAGCAATTGCCTCTTTACCGACAGTTTTCCACGCCTCTTTAGGTGATACTTCATCACTAGCACCAACCAGAGCCCCTGGCCCATCGCGCCATGATTCCTTTACTCCAGGGCCACCATCTTTCCCAAGACCTACTAAAGGAGCGCTTGCAGCAATCCCGTCACCCACCGACTCATAAACAGCCTTTGTTCCACGGTGAATTATTCGTTCACCCTTGGCTAGACCTCTTTTTACTCTACTATCAGAGTTCTCTCGCTTTTCAATACTCTTATCGCTATCCTCAAATTTATCACGACCCCAGTCATTAATTCTTTTCGCTCCACTGCGGATCTTATCCTTGGTTCCCTTACGGAACCCCTTGCCCTCCTCCTTACCCTTAGCAACCGAGGCTTTATTTACCTTCTGATTCGGGGTAGTGTTATTACTCTTTCCACTGCGCTCCTGCGCATATGGGTCAGGCTGAGGCCCACCCACTGCCGTGATCTTCCGGCGCGGAGCCTTAGGAGGCAAGGGTTTGCCCACCTTACTGTAGTCCGGCGGCAATGGATCCTTCCCAGGACGCACATGTTTTCCAGTACCATCATTTTCCCTTGGAACATCAACTATCTTTGGGAAATCACGGTAATAATTAGGATTGACAGTTCCGTCCGGATTATGCATACGCACTGGCTTGAACTGTCCTTCAGGAACTGCCGATGCCTTATTCGGGTCGGCTGGCGGAGAGTTCAGTAGGTTCCTGCCACTCACCAACGGATCTTCCGTAGGTTGCTGCGGTGGGTGCCCAACCGCAGTGATCTTCCGTCGCGGGCTCCCCGGAGGTAGCGTTTTCACCTCGGGCTGCTTCACCGGCTGCTGCGGCTTCGGGCTGGGCTTAGCACTCGTGCTTGGTTTAGGCGCACTCGTCGTCTTTGGCGCGCTCGGTTTAGGAGCAGTAGACGTGGGCTTTCCACTCCCCTTTTGGGAGGAGGGTGGCTGACCAATCCCCTTAATCTTCTGTCGTGGTGGCTTCTGGCTTCCCTTTGTGCTCTTGCTCTTATAGGGGCTTGCTGTGGCTTTCTTCTTCCTATCCGGATCCGCCACCACCGGCAACGCGGTGGTGCGCTGAGGATCTACTACCTGGACAAGTCGGTTGTCCTCACCCACCTCATACCAGGTGGGCACCTTGCGGCCGGAAACATCGTAAGCCCAGGGTGCCTGGACGTGTTCCACCACGTTTCCCTGAGCGTCCAGAATATCCACGGAACCATCGGCGTTCTTATTCATACGCCCGCCCGGAGGCACGTCCATCTCAAATACGTGCTCACGCGGTGAGTCCGGCCCCTCTAGGAGCACCAGCGATTGTTTGCGTCCACCACCCCAGTCAATATCGGCACGATGGGAACCGTCGCGGCGTCGTACCCGCCTAGCCATGACGGCCGCCGCGCCCGCAACGGCACCGGCGGTACCCAGGAGCCCTTCTCCGGGTACGCCAGCAGCGGGCCGGTTTACCTGCTCAGATGGTTCTTCCCTATTCTCCGCGTTCTCCGCGCGCGGTGCCACAGGGGTTTCGCTGGGCTGGGTTTCTGATTCCCCACCCTCGTTTCTCACGGGCGCGCCCGCCTCATCAAGTAACTCAAAGACCTGCCCGGCCACGGATCATCGCGCACCACGGCAGCATTGTTCCCGGTGGCGGGATCGCTCACAATCACTTCTCCGGTGGCACGCCCGGCATTATCCACCACCACCGTGCGGCCCTGGGGATCCTCCACCACGCGCACTCGACGCGATTCCGCTCCCGTTGCTTCATGAGTACCCGCCGGTTCCGGGACGGTGATTTCCCAGGAGGGCACCTGGGGCACATTGGAACGCGCACCACCGGGGCCCATCGTTCCGTCACCCGGAGCGGTCTGCGCGGGAGCAGGAGGAACACCGCCTTGGTTGCCTCGGCTCGTTTCTCCCAGACCGCCCAGCCGCATGTCCTGAGAATACTCGGATTCGCGCGGGCCAAAGCCCTCATACCTGTGCACCCGCCCCGGCGGAGTACCGTCATCCTCCCAGCGGTGTACCCGCTGGTGCCCGGTACCGGAGTCCTGTCCCGCTGGGCTTGGTGCCCCGCCCAGATCGCCCGACGCCCCGTTACCCTGACCGGTATCGCCAGAGGGCCCAGGGATATTCGGCCCACCCACGCACACGTATCCGGGCCACGCCCCCGGGCCTGGTTCCTGGCCGGGGTGAGTGGCTCGCCACAGCGCTTCCTGGGTGGAGTTCCAGGCTGCGGTCTCGCGCTGGCACCGTTGCTCCGGTGTTTCCGCCTGCACCACCGGGGCGCACACGAGGTGTACCGCCCCTGCGGCAAGCAACACCCGGAAAAGCGCTTTGTTCCTCATGCGCGCTCCCCGGATCGCTTGCTCTTCACCGTTGCCCATATCCCCATCGCACCCGCCGTGAGCAGAGCACCGGCGCACATCATGGCCACCATGTACACGAGCATGACCGGCACGTATCCCCAGCGCTCTATGTATGCGCCCATGTCCTGCCCCATGGCCAGCACACCGATCATCGCAATGAGTCCCACCACGGCCTTACCGATACCTGCCCACACCTCAGCAGAAACAGGCTCATGATCCTGCGGCGATGGCCCGGTTACCGGGTACACACCCTCCTCGGTCGCCTGCTCCCGATAGTCCGCTTCCGGGTAGTCCATCCCCACCAAGGTATCGGTGCCTTCCGCGTCATACCGCTCATGCTGTCCCATAGCGCTCCCCTGTTATCCCTGTTCAAACCCGCTTGTTATCGGATACGCTGTGCGTCCCCATACACGCTCACCGCGTCCATCGAGGTGGCGGACATCGCCGAGATGGTCACATAGGAGCGCACCGTCACCGGGCCAGCACACCCATTGACCTGCAAGTGTGCTCCGGTGAAACCGCCCCCGGCCCGCTGGAAACGCGGGTCAATAGGCATGGATACCAGGGCCACATTGGTCACCTTGCCCGGGTGCAGGTGTCCACGAATGGTGGGAGTGACCTCC
This sequence comes from Corynebacterium sp. 21KM1197, assembly GCF_033783015.1. Classification (NCBI taxonomy): domain Bacteria; kingdom Bacillati; phylum Actinomycetota; class Actinomycetes; order Mycobacteriales; family Corynebacteriaceae; genus Corynebacterium; species Corynebacterium sp. 21KM1197. The sequence goes on from NZ_CP123907.1 coordinate 1,540,916, forward strand.
GCCTTAGCATCCACCCCGAACTCACCCTTGGCGGTGGCATCACCGCCCATTTCCAGTTTACCGGTGGCGTCGGCACCCACCTCCGGCTTCACCTTGGCGTCCGCGCCTGCGGTCAGGGAGCCGTCGGGAAGCGTCACCTTAACCTCGGGGCCTGCCTCCCCACCGAGGCTGGCGCTCGGGCCGCCCTCTATCCCACCGTTGATGTGCGGGCCACCCTCCATGCCCACGGTGCCGTGCGGTGCCACTCCCACCGTTCCGGTCACGTCGTAGTCCACTCCACCGGAGACGTCCACACCGCAGCCGATCTGGTATCCCGACTCGAAAACCGCCCCGGTGATCTCGGGGTTCCCCTGTCCGTCGATCCATACCCGGCCTGTCACAGTGCCAAAACTCTCCCCCGTGGTGGCTGAGGAATCCAGCGGCGGAGCAACGTTGATCTTCTCCCCCTCCTTGAGTGCATGGAGCACCCAACCGTCTGCGGTGACCCGCTCCGCATACCGATCCGGCAGTTGCTTCTCTCCACCAAAGGGTGCTGCCGGGTAAGGAAGAAAATCAATGATCGGCGCGGCCGAAGCCACCCCCAACGAGACCGCAGAGGAGACCACACACCCACACGCCACCATCGCGCTTCCTATACGTCGCAACATAACTCACCCTCGATTCCAAGCAATACATTCCTACAAGAAACTGCAATAAAGCTGAAGATACTCCCAGCGGCAGCCCCGTGCATAGAGTTTCAATCGAGAAAAAATATGACATGTTTCACATATCAAAACCGTCCCCCCGTCACTGAGAGAAGGTCTATAATCTCACCCTCCCCCACAGGGAACTCCGATAAAACAACAGCTCACAGCCACATTCACCATCACCCACAACCCGCTAACCCCAAGGGGCCACCCAGCCTCAAGCACCCCTAGAATCCACCACGACCTCGCACATAAAAAATGCCGTGGCCCCCGCCACGGCATTACCCCCACCAATTACCCCCGCAAAATTATCTTGTGTTTGGCATTGCACTCATGCCGCGCCACCAAGCAATCACGGCAACTACCCATGCCAAGCAATCTCACCAAGCACCCAACCCCGCGCTACTGCGCCGGGGCCACCGGCGCGGCCTCATCAGCCGGGGCCGGAGCAGCAGGAGCCGGAGCCTCGGCAGGAGCCGGCACGCCACCCTCCGGCGCCACACCCTCGGGAGCCGCCGGTGCCCCCTCCCCTGCGGGAGCAGGGGCCTCGGGTGCGGGGGCGTCGCCAGCAGGCGCGGGTGCCGGAACATTGGAGGGCACCTGATCCGCGCACATCGCCGGGGCCTGGTCCGGCACCACGCGCGTAATCAGAGTGCAGGCCCAGTCCTTAGAGAGCTTCCAGGTGCCGTTTTCATACACAAAGGTCACGTTATCGGCCATTTGCTCCGGCTGATCGGGGCGAATGAACTGCACGCTGGTGAGCACCTCGTTGGCGGCATAGCCCGCCAACACGGGGTCTACCACCTGGAAGTCCGCGCCGGACTCCTCCTTGGAGCGGGCCATGACCTCAAAGAGTTCCGGCGCGGTTTCCCCACCCTGCACGGTGACGATCTTCTGCTCAATAGGCAGGTTGGAGTCGGTGGCGGCGGCCAGAACCCGGTTGAGGTCCGCCGCAGTGGGCAGCGCGGGGGCAACCTCGGCGGCCGTAGTGGTGGCCGGTGCACTCGTGGTGGCTTCCGCGTTATCGCTCTTCTCCTCACTGGAACAAGCGGCCAGGCCCAGCCCCAGGCTGAGCACGGCGGTAGCGGCGGCAATCTTGTGCAACTTCACGGTTTCTCCTCGCAGAACATCGGCTTCTCGCGCGGCATGAGGATGGCCGCGCGAGCGCTCAACAGTTACGTCTGGGAAAGATGTTACACCTGTTATTTGCCAAAACCCTACGCGCCCAGCGCACGCCGCCTACAATGGCGGGATCATGAGCAGCACACAGACCCTCTCCATCCTCACCACCGGCGGCACCATCGCCTGCACCTCCGACGCCTCCGGAGCACTCATCCCCACCCTCTCCGGGGAGGATCTGGTCGCCCCGCTGCGCTCCCGACTCAACCCCGAGCGCGTCCGCCTGCGTGTGCGCGAACTCGGTCGCCTGGACTCCTCCTCCCTGCGCCTCGACGAGGTGGATTCGATCATCGCCGCCGTCCACCAGGAACTCCGCGATCCCGCCGTGGCCGGGGTGATTATCACCCACGGCACCGATTCCTTAGAGGAGACTGCCCTGGCCCTCGATTCTTTCCATACCGACGAGCGCCCCGTAATCCTCACCGGGGCCATGCTGCCCAGCGATGCCCCCTCCCCGGACGGCCCCGATAACCTCTTTGCCGCCTGTACCATCGCGCTCGATCCCACCGCGCGCGGCATGGGCGCCCTCATCGTCATGGGGAATAAGGTGCTGCCCGCGCGCGCCACCATCAAGGTGGATACCTCCGCCCTGGAGGCCTTCGCCTACCTCGGCCCCGCCGAGCCCCAGCGCCCCGCTCCCCTCCCGGTGGCCCCGCTAAGCGAGCACCGGGTAGACATCATCGCGGCCTATCCCGGTGCTCCCAGGGCGCTTATCGACGCCCCCGTGGCCGCAGGCACCCACGGCCTGGTGATCGAGGCGATGGGGGCCGGGAACATCGGCACCGACCTCGCCCGTGGCGTGGAGGACGCGCTTGACCAAGGGCTCCCCGTGGTGGTGACCACCCGCGCCCACCACGGGGAGGTGCGTTTTGATTATGGCGGCCAGGGCGGCGGGGCCTCCCTGGGGGCGCGCGGCGCCGTGGGGGCCGGATACCTGCGGGCCGGGCAGGCCCGCATGGCGCTGCTGGTGGCCCTGGCGGCGGGGGTACCACCGCAAGATGTGTTCTGAGGAATTATTATCCAAAACCCAGGCCATGCGGATTATTGATGAGGATCTTCTCCGCCACCACCCCGCAGGAGCGTTTTCCACCTTAAGATTTATTCACACCATTCTTTTCCAGGATATTTATGACTTTGCCGGAAAAATCCGCACGGTCAATATCGCCAAAAACGATTACCGCTTTGCCTCCGCTTTATATCTCCCCGAGGCCGTGCGCGCCATCGAGGCCATGCCTCACACCACCCTCCGCGAGATCGTGGATAAATACGCGGAAATGAACGTGGCCCATCCCTTCCGCGAGGGCAATGGCGCTCCATGCGCATCTGGCTGGATCACCTGCTCTCTCGCCAGCAGGGCCTGGTGGTGCAGTGGCACCTCATCGGTGCGGAGGAATACCTTTCCGCCATGCTGCGCAGCCCCTTAAGCACCCTGGAACTCTATGACCTCGTGCAGCACCACACCACCCCCGATCGTGGCGATCGCACCCTCTTTGCCCGGGGAATCAACGCCAGTTATGCCTACGAGGGGTACCGACAGTTTGATGCCAACGATCTATAGTTCCTCCTGCCGAGTCAGCCAGTCACCCCAGTCCAGGCTGTCCACCGGGTCGGCGGGGCGCAGGTCGGGATCGTCGTGGGCAAAGGTGCGGGTGCGCCCCGCCTTGGTAGTGCGGGTTTCAAAGCGCACGGTCACAATCCCATGCCCGCTGCCCTGCACCCAGCCGTGCCCGTATTCGGGGTGGTAGACGTCCTCGGTGGCGTACCACCCGGCGGGCGGGGCCTCGACGCTCACCGCCTGGGGTTCCGTCTCCCCCGGTATCGCGGCCACGCCCACCTCGTAATCGTTATCGGCGCGCTCCGGCACGGAGATGTGCTGTTCCAATTCCGGGAAGAGCACGTCCTGGCGCGCGGTTTCCAGCCCGGAGTACCCCACCCCCACCAGGCGAATGGGCCCCACCTCGTCTGGGTAGCGCACCAGCCTCTTGGCGGTGGCGTGCAGGGTCTCGGGGTTATCGGTGGCATAGGGCAGGGTGGCCGAGCGCGATTCGATGTGAAAGTCCGCCATGCGCAGTTTCACGGTGACGGTGCGAGCCCCACGGCCGTCGTTAAGCAACCTGCGGTGCGCCCCCTGGGCCGCGCGCTCAATGGCTGCATCGACCTCCACGCGGGTGAGTAAATCCCGGGGGTAGGTGTGCTCGGCGGATATTTGCTTGGCCTCGGCGCGCGGCTGCACCGGGCGGTCATCGTGCCCGCGCGCGAGGTGCCATAGTTGCAGGCCCAGGGTGGAACCCAGGGTGATCTCCACCTCGCGCTGGGTTAGCGCGGCGAGATCACCGATGGTGTTCACGCCCACGGCCCGCAGTTTGTTCTGGGTCACCGGCCCGGCACCCCAGAGTTTTCCCACGTCCAGGGGGTGCAGCATCTCGATCTGACGCTCCACCGGGATCACATACATGCCGTCCGGCTTGGCCTCCCCGGAGCCGATCTTGGCGTACTGCTTGCCCGAACCCGCGCCGATGGAGGAGGGCAGGCCGGTTTCCTCGCGGATCGCCTCGCGCAGGCGGTTGCCCCATTCCTCCACCTCCGCCGCGCTGGCTCCCACCAGTTCCTCGGGTTCGAGGAATGCCTCGTCCACGGAGAGCTGTTCGATTACCCCCGCGTAGCGCCGAACGATCTGGAACACCCGGCGCGAGGCGGTGGCATACACCGCCCGGCGCGGCTTGACCAACACGGCGCGATAGCCCACCAGGGCGGCGGCGCGGTGGGTGGGCATGGCGGAGTGCGCGCCAAAGCGACGGGCCTCGTAGGAGGCACCGGCCACCACGCCGCGCCCGTCCACGCCCGCCACGAGCACGGGACGCCCCCGCAGCGTGGGGCGGGTGAGTTGCTCGCAGGAAGCGTAAAAGGCGTCCATATCAATATGAAGAACCCAACGCTGCATACCTGTGAGGATACGGCACCCGCCGACATTTGTCGATCATATGTGCGAAAGCGTCTCGCCGCCCCAGCTCGGGCACCCGCGCGGCACATCTACGCGGCGCACCCGCGCGCCCGACCCCCAGCACCCGGATACCGCCCGCCCCTCTCGCCTAAGCGCCCCACCCCTCCGTGGCATCGCGCACCTCGCCGTAGCGCTCCACCACCTCGGGGCAAAACTCCCCCTCATATACCCGGTGCTCCCCGCCCGCCCACCTCGGCGGGGCCTCCCCTCCGGCCAGCGCCCAGGCCGCCTGACGGGCCGCACCCAGGGCCACGTACTCGCGCGGCTCGGGCACCACCACCGGCACCCCAAAGATCGCGGGTGCCACCGCGCGGATCGCCCCCGAGCGCGCCGCACCGCCAATCAGCAGCAGGCGGCGCGTGCGCACCCCGGTCGCCCGTTCCAGGGCACTCACGGCGTCGCGCAGGGAGCACAGCAGCCCCTCCACCACGGCGCGGGCCATGTCCTCGCGGCGGGTGTTCGTGGTGATCCCCTTAAATACCCCGGTGGCCTGCGGACGGTTGGGGGTGCGCTCCCCGTCCAGGTACGGCAGCAGGCTCACGCCACGTGCCCCGGGTTCCGCCGCCAGCGCCAGGCGGGATAGTTCTGCGTGATCCACGCCCATGAGGGTGGCGGCGAAGTCCAGCACCCGCGCCCCGTTGAGCGTGCAGGCCAGGGGCAGGTAGCGGCCGGTGGCGTCGCAAAAGCCTGCCACCAGGCCGGTGCCATCGCTGACCGCCGCATCCACCACGGCGCTGGCCACCCCGGAGGTGCCCAGGGAGACGCACACGTCACCCGATTGCAGGTCAAGTCCCAGGGCGGCGGCCATGTTATCCCCGGTTCCCGGCGCGATCACCGCGCCGGAGGCGGTGCGCCCCACGACCTCGGCGGGGTCCGCGAGGTGCGGCAGGTCCACCTCCCGCCCCAGGTAGCCCCCCGCGAGGTCGGGTAGCCAGCGGCGGCGCTCCGGGGAGTAGTAACCGGTGCCGGAGGCGTCGCCGTGGTCGGTGGCATAACCGCTGCGCCGCTCGCCCAGGTGCCAGGTGAGGTAATCGTGCGGAAGCAGCACCGCCCGGGTGCGCCGCGCGTTTTCCGGTTCGTGCTCGCGCAGCCAGCGCAGTTTCGCCCCAGTAAAGGAGGCCACCATGACGCTGCCCACCGCGTGGGCGCAGTCCTGCGGGCCGCCGAGTTCCGCCACGATCTTTTCCGCCTGGGGCGCAGCAGCGGTGTCATTCCATAACATCGCAGGCCGCACCGGCTCGCCGGAACCGTCCAAGGCCACCATGCCGTGCTGCTGCCCCGCCACGGCCACGGCCTCGGCGCGATCCAGGAGCCCCTCGGTGGCGCGGCGCAGGGCGCTCAACCATTCCCAGGGATCCACCTGGGTGCCTGCGGGGTGGCTGGCGCGCCCCTCGTCGATCACCCGGCCCGTTTCCGCCTCCACCAGCAGGGCCTTGCAGGATTGGGTGGAGGAATCTATGCCTAGCACCAGCGTCATGGGGTTGTCCTTTCTCGGGTTTCCGCCGCCACCGGCCGGGGTGCGGCCACCAGGTGCAGGCGCGCCCCGCTGGCCTCCATGCGGGCCAGGGTCTCATCATCAACGTGGGAGTCCACCACGATCTCATCAAATTCTGTCAAATCCGCCACGCGATGCACGCCGGGGGCACCGGCCTTGGTGGAGTCGCACACCAGTATCCGCCGTTGCCCCACCCGCACGCAGGCAGTTTTGGTGCGCGCGGCCTCCTCATCGGGGTGATAGAGCGCCCCCGAGCGCACGCTGGTGGTGGAGATAAGGGATACGTCCGCGCTCAGCCCGGCCATCTGCTGGCAGGTGGCGGTGCCCAGGAAGGAATCAGTGGTGGGCACGTACCTCCCGCCCAGCCCGATGAGCGCGGTGCCCGGCATGGTGCGCGAGAACACGCCGAGCAGGGAGAGGGAGTGCGTGATGATCGCCGCCGGATTCACCGCCGGTAGCAGCGGGGCTATCGCCCCCACCGTGGTCGAGTCATCGAGCGCCAGTACCTCGCCGGGGCTCAGCAGTTCCCGCACTCGCCGCGCCAGCGCGGTCTTGGTCTCCGCGTTGGCGGCGCGTCGCACCGCCACATCGCGCTCCACCAGGGGCATTGCTAATCGACGCACCCCGCCGCGCACCCTTTCCACGCTCCCCTGCTGCGCCAGGGCGTCGAGGTCGCGGTGCATGGTCATGGCGCTGACCTCGAAGCGCTCGGCCAGGGCATCCAGCCTGGCGGTGCCCGTGGCGGTGGCGGCCAGGTATTCCAGGATCGCCGCCTGCCGGGCCTCGGGCCCTCCTACGGGGTGCTCCATGCTCTCCATCCTCCCTGACACTTACCCGCACAAGAACTCACATTTTTCATCATACCAATGTTGATTTTTGTGAGATTGATGTTAGGTTATGAGAATCTGGTAACCCACCTCACGTCAAGAAAGGTGCCCTCCATGCCACCTTCCCCCACGCCACCCACTCCCCCCGCACCACAGCCCCAGGGCCTCCTGGAACGCCTGCACATTCCCCGGCCCCTGATCTGGGGCTTTGTGGGCCTGACCATCTTCATGATCGGTGACGGCGTAGAAACCAATATCCTGGAGCCCTTCCTCAGCGATGAGCACGGCTTCAACGTCAGTTCCGCCGGAAAACTGGTCACGGTGTACGGCGTGGCGGTGGCCATCGCCGCGTTCTTCGCCGCCGCGCTCTCCGATCTCCTGGGGCCGCGCAAGGTCATGATCCTCGGCGCGGTCACCTGGGTGGTATTCCAACTGGGCTTCCTCTGCCTGGCGCTCACCACGGATAACACCGCCTTGATCTACCTCTTCTACGGCCTGCGCGGCTTCGGCTACCCACTCTTTGCCTATGGCTTCCTGGTGTGGATCACCGCCACCGCGCCCGCCCATCAGCTGGCCAGCGGCGTCGGCTGGTTCTACGTGGCCTTTTCCGCCGGCCTGCCCACCCTGGGCGCGCTTACCGCCACGATCTCCATGAGCCTCTTCGATCTCACCTATTACCAAACGCTCTGGGTCTCCCTAGTGCTCGTGCTCATCGGCTCCCTCGTGGTCTTTCTCGGCGTGCAGGAGCAGCGCGGGCGCGGCCCCCTGGTGGAGAACGCCTCCGACGTCGGTGCCACCCTCTCCCGGGGATTCGCCCTGCTCTTCCGCGACCGTCGGGCGCGATTCGTGGCCTATATCCGCACGATCAATTCCATTCCCACCTACGCGATGGCGGTGTTCTTCCCCGCCTACTTCCACGATGATCTGAACTGGCCCCGCTCCTGGTTCCTCATTCTCACCGCCGTGATCTACGCGGTGAACCTCCCCTTCAACCCCATCTACGGCCGCGTGGGCGATCGCTTTGGCTGGTGGCGCACCATGATCTGGGCCGGGCCGGTGTGCTGCACCATCACCCTGGGGCTGGTGTACTTCACCCCGATGATCGCCCTCAATAGCGGCCTGGACGATCGCACCGCCTTTGGCCTCACCCTGGTGGCGGGCGCGCTCTTTGGCATCGCGCTGGCCGGGTACGTGCCGCTCTCCCCCATCGCCGTGGCCCTTGATCCCAAGCACCCCGGCGCGGCCATGTCCGCCTATAACCTCGGCGTGGGCGGCGCGGTGGCAATGGGCCCGCTGCTGGTGGCCATCTTCCACCCGCTGATCGGGGCCACCGGCCTGATCCTGCTCATGATGGGCCTCTTTGTGCTGGCAGGCCTCATGTGCCTGGCGTTCAAGGGCCTGCAACCCGGCTTCGATGGCGTTCCCGCCACGGCCTCCCTGACCGATTAATACTTAAGGAGAAAACCATGTCCCTCCCGCACCTTGGCACCGCCACCCTGGATAGCCTCGATTCCCCCGAGGTCACCCTGCCCGCCTATGACCGCTCCCGGGTCACCCCCGGGATCGTGCACATCGGCGTGGGTGGCTTTCACCGCGCCCACCAGGCCCGGTACCTCGATGACCTCATGAACACCGGCCAGGCCCTGGACTTTGGCATCGTGGGCATGGGCGTCATGCCCTCCGATTCCCGCATGCGCGACGCCCTGGCCAGCCAGGATTACCTGTACACCCTGGTGGAAAAGGCCCCCTCGGGCAAGCAGCACGCCCGCGTGATCGGCTCCATCATCGACTACGTCTTTGCCCCCGAGGACCCCCGCGCCGCCGTGGCCCGCCTGGTGGACCCCGCCATTCGCATCGTCTCCCTCACCGTCACCGAGGGCGGCTACGCCCTGGATACCAATCCTCACGTGGCGGCGGACGTGGCCGCCCTGCGCGCCGGAAATACGGAGGAACTGCGCACGTTCTTTGGCCTCATCACCGCCGCGCTGATGGAGCACCGCCGCCGGGAAAACACCCCTTTTACCATCATGAGCTGCGATAATATCCAGGGCAACGGGGAGATGGCGCGGGAGATGTTCCTGCGCTTTGCCGCCCAGGTGGACGAGGACCTAGCCGATTGGATCAAACAGCGCGTGGCCTTCCCCAACTCGATGGTGGATCGCATTACCCCGGAGACCACGGAGGCCGACCACGCCGAGGTGGCCGAGCGCTATGGCTATACCGACGCCTGGCCCGTGGTGTGCGAGGACTTCACCCAGTGGGTGCTGGAGGATTCCTTCAGCGCCGAGCGCCCCGCCTATGAGGAGGCCGGGGTGCAGGTGGTGGCGGACGTGGTGCCCTATGAGTTGATGAAGCTGCGCCTGCTCAACGCCTCCCACCAGGGCCTGTGTTACTTCGGCTACCTCGCCGGGCACCGGCTGGTGCATGACGTGGTGCGCGATGAAGCCTTTTCCCGCTTCCTGCTCGCCTACATGGAACAGGAGGCCACCCCCTCGCTGCGTCCGCTGCCGGGCGTGGACCTAGAGGCGTACCGCCACCGGCTGATCGCCCGCTTTGGCAACGAGGCCGTCAAGGACACCGTGGCGCGCCTGTGCGCGGAGTCCTCCGATCGCATTCCCAAGTGGCTGATCCCGGTGATCCGGGAAAACCTCGCCGCGGGCCGCCCGGTGGAACTCAGCGCCGCCATCGTGGCCAGTTGGGCGCGCTACGCCGAGGGTACCGACGAGCAGGGCCAACCGATCACCGTGGTGGATCGTCTGGCGGAGCCGCTTCAGGAGCACGCCGCGAAGAACCGTGAGGATATTCTGGCATTCCTGCGCTATAGCGAGGTCTTTGGCGATCTCATCGACCAGCCCGCCTTCACCGAACCCTACGCCGCCACGCTGCGCTCCCTGCACGAGCGCGGCGCGCAGGCCACCGTGGAGGCCCTTTAGCCCAGCAGGGCGTTCAACACCTCGGAGCTGCTGGGGTGGGTATAGATCCCCGCCCCCAGCTCCGAGGCCGCCACGCCGTGCCGCATGGCCACCGCCACGGTGTTGATGAGTTCCTGGGAGTCCACGCAGTACAGGGTAGCGCCCAGGATACGATCATCCTCCTTATCCACCAGGAACTTCGCCCGTCCCTGCGGCTGGCCCAGGATCTTGGGCCGGGGCATGATCGCAATGTCCTTAATATCTTGTGCCTTCACCTCCAGGGTATGACCCCGGCGCTGGGTATCCTCGCGGGCCTCGTCCTCCCCCATGCCGATCTGCGCCAGGGGCGGCTGCACAAAGGTGGTGGTGGGATATACCCTGCCCTGAGTGCTGCGCTCACCGTCACCCCAGCGATGATCCAGGATCACCCGGTGATCGTCATAGGAGATGTACGTAAACTGCGGGCCACCCGTCACATCACCCACCGCGTACACACCCGGAACGCTGGTACGCAGGTGCTCGTCCACCTCGATCGCGCCGCGCTCGGTGGTGGCAATCCCGGCCTTATCCAGGCCCAGCCCCTCGGTGGCCGGACGGCGGCCGATGGCCACCAGGGCGTAATCCGCCTCCACCTCGCCGCCGCCATGCCGCACGATCACGCTCGCGGACCCGGCGCGGAACTCCTCCACCCGCGCCCCGCTGATGATCTGGATCCCCTGCTCCTCCAGATCCCCCCGCACGGCTTGGGCAATGTCCCGGTCGTAGCGGCCCAGGAAGGTCTGCGCCCCGTCGAGCACCGTTACCTGGGTGCCAAACTGCGCAAACATCGTGGCAAACTCCAGGCCGATCGGCCCGCCGCCCACCACCGCCAGGCGCTGCGGGTACTCGGGCACCCGCTGCACCTGGGTGGAGTCCAGCACTCGTCCCAGGTCTATGCCGGGGATTCCCGGCCGCACCGGCACCGCGCCGGTATTGATCACCACGGTCTCCGCCGTGATGGTCAGGTGTTCCTCCCCGCCGGTGACCTCCACGGTGCGCTCCCCGGTGAAGGTCGCGTGGCCGTCGATAAGCATGACGTCGCTGCCCAGGGCTAGTTGCTTGTTTGCCTCGTTGAGCCGGGCGGTAAGATCGTTCCGGCGCCGCTGCGCCTGCCCCAGGGCCGCCGCGTGATCGGTGTCCCCGGAGCGGTGGTGGCGGTGGGCGTCGGTCAGCAGCGCCTTGGTGGGCACGCACCCGATGTTGATGCAGGTGCCGCCGTACATCTGCGGCGATTGCTCCACGATGGCCACGCGATCTCCCGCCTGGCCTCGCTTCATGGCAATGGTCTTTCCGGCCTTGCCAAAGCCGATAATCACAACGTCCAGATCAAGAGTGCTCATACCAGGTATGAAACCACACCGAGCACCCTTTATTCCTGCCTAGTTGTTCAACATCACCGTGGCGCGGACGCCCTTGACCACCTCGTGCGCGCCCTCGCCCAGGGCCTCGGTGGTGATGTCCAGGGCCGTGGCCAGCACCTCGCCCGCGATGAGGTCGCGGTGCCGGGCGGCCCACTCCCGCTTCTCCTCCGGCACGCTGAGCACCACGGAGATCCGATCGGACACCGCAAAGTCCTCCGCCTTGCGGGCGTCTTGCAGCCCACGAATCACATCGGCGGCCCAGCCCTCGGCCTCTAGTTCCTCGGTGACCTCCATGTCCAGGGACACCAACCCGCCCAGGCCGTCGATCCGCGCCGTGGACTCCGGGTGCGCGGCCACCAGGCGCTCCGTGAACTCCTCGGCGGTGAGTTCCACGCCATCGGCCACCACCGTCTCGCCCACGCGCTCGTAGCTCCCGGCCTTCACGGCCTTGATCACCCGCTGCACGTCGCGCCCCAGGCGCGGCCCCGCCACCTTGGCATTGACCACCACCTCGAAGCGCCCCACCGCGTCCACGTCATCGCTGAGGATCACATCCTTGACGTTCACCTCGTCGCGGATAATCGCGGCGAACTCCGCCAGGGAATCCGCCCCCGGCATCGCCACCGTCAGCGAGGGCAGCGGCAGGCGGTTGCGCAGCTTATGCGCCTTGCGTACCGACGACGCCGCCGAGCACACCCCGCGCACCGCGTCCATCGCGGCCACCAGATCGGCGTTAGCCGGGAAATCCGCCGCCTGCGGGTAATCCGTGAGGTGCACCGAGCGCTCCCCCGTCAGCCCGCGCCAGATGACCTCGCTGGCATAGGGCAGCAGGGGGGCCGCCACGCGGGTGATGGTCTCCAGCACCGTGTACAGGGTATTGAAGGCCTCCGGGTGGGCATCATCGCCAGCCCAGAAGCGCTCGCGGGAGCGGCGCACGTACCAGTTGGTCAGAGCATCGCAGAACCAGCGCACCTGGTCGCAGGCAGAGGCGATGTCCGTGGCGTCCAGGGCGCTTTCCACCCCGGCCACCACATCGTGCAACTTGGCCAGAATGTACCGATCCAGCACGTCCGTGGACTCCACCGACCACTGCGCGGGCCGCGAGGAATACAGTTGCAGGAAGGAATAGGCGTTCCACAGCGGCAGCAGCGCCTGGCGCACGCCCTCGCGGATACCACGCTCGGTGACGATGAGGTTGCCGCCGCGCAGGATGGGCGAACTCATCAGGAACCACCGCATGGCGTCCGAGCCGTCGCGGTCAAAGACCTCATTGACGTCCGGGTAATTGCCCTTGGACTTGGACATCTTCAGCCCGTCATCACCCAGCACGATGCCGTGCGCCACCACCTTCTTGAAGGCCGGGCGATCAAAAAGCCCCGTGGACAACACATGCAGGAGGTAAAACCAGCCGCGCGTCTGCCCGATGTACTCCACGATGAAGTCCGCCGGGGCGTGGGATTCAAACCATTCCTTGTTCTCAAAGGGGTAGTGGAACTGGGCAAAGGGCATGGAGCCGGAATCAAACCACACGTCGAGCACGTCCGGCACGCGACGCATGGTGGACTTCCCCGTGGGATCGTCCGGGTTGGGCCGGGTCAGCTCGTCGATGTAGGGGCGGTGCAGGGAGGTGGGCCGCACGCCGAAGTCTCGCTCCAACTCGTCCAGGGAGCCGTACACGTCCACGCGCGGGTACTCGTCGCTATCGGAGACCCACACCGGAATGGGCGAGCCCCAGTAGCGCGAGCGCGAGATATTCCAATCGCGCGCCCCCTCCAACCACTTACCAAATTGCCCGTCGCGCACGTGCTCCGGCATCCACTCGATGCCCTCGTGGTTGAGTTCCACCATGCGCTCGCGGATCTTGGTCACGGACACAAACCAACTGGGCAGCGCCATGTAGATCAGCGGCTCACCGGAGCGCCAGGAGTGCGGATAGGAGTGAACGATGGTCTGGTGGCGCAGCACCCGGCCGGTGGCCTTGAGATCCTTGATGATGTTCTTATTGGCGTCAAACACCAACTGCCCCTCATACTCCGGCACCAGGGAGGTGAACTTGCCGTCCATGTCCACCGGGAGCACCATCGGGATATTCTCCGCCTGGCAGGTATTCATATCGTCCTCACCAAAGGCCGGGGCCTGGTGGACGATGCCCGTGCCGTCCTCCGTGGTCACGTACTCCGCCGCCAGAATGCGGAACGCCCCCTCATCGGCCTTATCCGCAAAGTGCTCAAAGATCGGCTTATAGGTCAGCCCCACCAGATCCGCACCGGCGTAGGTGCCCAGCACCTCGGCGTCCTCGCCCAATTCCTTGGCATAGGCGCCCTGGAGGTTTTCCGCCAGCAGCAGCGCGGCCCCGGCAAAGCCCTCCGCACCCTGCTCCCCCACGCGCACCAGCACGTAATTCACCGTGGGATTCACCGCCAGCGCCATGTTCGAGGGCAGCGTCCAGGGGGTGGTGGTCCAGGCGATCGCGGCGGCCTCGCGCAGGTGCGGGTGCGCCTCCAGGGTGGCCTCGCCCCGGGTGCCGGGCTTGGCCCCGATGATCGGCATGGTCACCGTGAGGGTGGGGTCCTGGCGCTCCTTATAGGAATCGTCCAGGCGCGTCTCCTGATTGGACAGCGGGGTATGCTCCGCCCAGGAATACGGCAGCACGCGGAAGCCCTGGTACACCAGGCCCTTGTCATAGAGCTGCTTGAAGGCCCAGATCACGGACTCCATGTAGGAGAGGTCCATCGTCTTGTAGCCATTATCAAAGTCCACCCAGCGCGCCTGGCGGGTGACGTACTGCTTCCATTCCTCCGTGTAGCGCAGTACCGAGGAGGCGCAGTACTCGTTGAACTTGGCCAGGCCCATCGCCTCGATCTCGCCCTTATCCTTGATTCCCAGCTGCTTTTCCGCCTCCAACTCGGCGGGCAGGCCATGGGTATCCCAGCCGAACACGCGGGGCACGTGGTAGCCGCGCATGGTCTTAAAACGGGGCACGATGTCCTTCACGTAACCGGTGAGCAGGTGGCCGTAGTGCGGCAGGCCGTTGGCAAAGGGAGGGCCATCGTAAAAGACGTACTCCGGGCAGCCCTCGCGGCGGCGCAGCGATTCCTGAAAGGTGTCATCTTCCTTCCAATAGGCCAGCACCTGCTGCTCCATATCGGGGAAGCGGGTAGAGCCCCCCGTGAGGTCCACCTTGGGGTACACCGACCCCACCTTGTTCTGCTGATTCTCGGCGCTCTCGGCCACGGGCATACTCCTTCACTCGTGCGTTCCTTAGAGTGCAGGGACGCAGATCAACCACGCGGTACCACCCTGCTTGCCCCACCCCGCGGCCGTCCACCGCGCGGCAAGGCCGCTTCATTGAACTTTAAGTGAAGGCACTGACGGGCCTTAGCCGTTCGGTTCTACTAAGCGGTACCCCGCCGTTCTTCCGAATACTCCCCGGTGATGGCCGGATCAACGCATATGAATCACAGTATAGCGCTACTGCTTCTCCGCCGAATGTCGCCCCGTGGGGTGCCGCTTGGCGCTGATGTCAATCACCAGCAGCGAGGCCGCCACCGCCACCAACAGGAACATCACCACCAGGCCCAGGGTGTACCCCGTGACGATCACGATGATGAAACTCGCCAGGGCGAGGGCGGTACAAATCAGGCTGCGACGAGCATGACCCCCAGTGTAACCGCCGCGCACGCACACCCCGGCGCGGCGCACGGCAACCCGGGCTCTCTTACCTGTGCTCCCCTTACCCGTGCCTCCACCAGCAACGGCCCCCACCGCGAAGAAAATACGCGATGGGGGCCGTTGCGTTGTGGGAGATTTTTAGCTCTCCGAGTTGGTCACCGTGGAACCACGGGACTCCAACTCCTCCAACTGGCTCTGGAGCATGGTCTTGAGGCGGGTGCGGTACTCGCGCTCAAAGGTGCGCAGCTCCGCGATGCGGGATTCCAGGGCGGTCTGCTGCTGCTTGACCGTGGACATGATCTCGGAGTGCTTGCGCTCCGCGTCCTGCTTGAGGGCGGTGGCCTTCTCCTCGGCCTGGCGCACCTGGGTTTCCGCGCGGGAGTGGGCAGCGGCGAGGGTCTCCTCGGACTTCTTCTCCGCGTCCGCCACCAGGGTCCGGGCCTTGCGGTCGGCCTCGCTGATCTGCTTCTCGGCGGCCTGGCGGGCCTCGTCCAGCATAGACTTGGACTCCATCTGAGCCTCGGTGGTCAGGCGATCTGCCATCTCCTGAGCCATGCCCAGCACCTTGGCCGCCTGCACGTTGGAGTCCGTGGAGGTCTCCACCGCAGCGGAGGCCTGGGCCTGCTGGGAGGAAGCGGCGGAAGCGCGCTTGGCCTCGGCGGCTTCCTTCTTGGCGCGGTCGGCCTCCTCGCGAGCGGCCTTGATGTCAGCCTCCGCCTTCTGGGTGGCCTTCTTAGCCTGGGTGAGCTGATCCTCGTACTCGGAACGCAGCTTGGACTCGATCTCGCGGCGCAGCGCGGCCTCGTCCACGGAGGAGGAAGAGGAGGTGGAGCGGGAAGCCGCAGCCCCGGCAGAAGCGGAGGAGGAAGAATCCTTCAGTTCGCCCACGCGCTGGCGCAGGTCCTCGTTTTCTTCCTGCAACTGAGCGAGGGTGTCCTCCACCAGATCGAGGAACTGATCCACCTCGTCCTCGTTGTAGCCCCGCTTGCCGATCGGCGGCTTGCTAAAGGCTACGTTGTGCACATCTGCTGGTGTCAGCGGCATTGGAGATCCCTTCGAGTTCGTCGCCCCGATGGGGCTAGGCGTAAGGCCGCTCAAGCCCTACGGTTGCGTTCGTTAAATTACATTGCGGTTCTTCGCAGCCAGTGTAGTTCAATCCACACTGGCACTCAGTATAGTACCTAAGTTAATTCTTTAGTTGATCTTGAGTGTTTCCGCTACTCACGGCGGGTTTTGGTTTCCCATCTCACCGAGATGTCAGATGAAAGTCATCCAAATCAGCTGCCACAGCAGCGAGCAGATCAAGAACAACACGATCACCGAGAGATCCAGGGCCACCCCACCCATATTCAGCGGCGGAATCAACCGCCGCAGAAACTTCAGGGGAGGATCGGTAACCCGGAAGATCGGCTCCGCCACCAGGTAAAAGGCCCGTGGCGGGCGGAAACTCCGGGAGAAGGACTGGATCATTTCAATCACGATGCGCACGATGAGCAACAGGATAAAGATCCGCAGCAGGATCAAGAGTATGAAGCCAAGGTCAGTCACGGTGATCCAGCCTAATGGAGTTTCCGCCTCGCGGAAGCGCCAGGGGTACCACCCGGGCTTCCGCCGATCCCGCTAGCGCAGGCGGGCGGCGTCCTCCAACTCCCGGGTGGAGATGGAGGCACCATCGGGGACGATGGCAAAGACGCGGGGAACCAGCTTCTTCATCTGACCCCGCAACGCAAAGCACAGGCCCGAGGCGAAGTCGAGCACGCGCTTAGCCTCGTCGATGTCCATTCCGCTGAGATCAAACACCACGGCATCGCCATCGCGGAAGGGCTCCCCCACCTCGGCGGACTGGGTGAAGGAGGTCAGCCGCACCGGCACCACGGCCGGCACATACGGCCCCGCCGCCACGCTGCCCGCGCGCTCCACGTTCCCCCGGCTGACCGGCTCGTGGCGGCTGGGCGCGGGGGCCGGGGCAGCAGCGCCCCGCTCGCGGCCGTAGTCCGGACCGTACTCGTAGCCCGGCTCGCGGCGGGGCTGGTAGGCGGTGCTGCCCTGCGACTCGTAGTGGACGTCCTCACCGTAGTAGGCGTCGTCGTGGTAGGCGTCCGCCGGCGCCAGGCCGAAGAACTCCTTGGCATTCTTGATGATCGACATCTCTCACGTCCCCTTTGCTCGCGGCGCGCCAATGAGCACCGCGGTGGCTAACTTGATCGGTACTCAGGCTAACGGGCGCGCGCCCATGATCCCCGTTCCGACACGCACAATATCCGTTCCCGCCGCAATGGCCTCGCTCATGTCCCCGGACATTCCGGCGGATAGGAGCAGACCACTCCCCAGGCGCTCCTGCTGCTCCGCGCGGAGGCGCTGCGCGCGGGCGAATACCTCGGCGGGGTCGCTGCCCACCGGCGGCACGCACATGATTCCCGCAGGTCGCAGGTGCTCGGCGGCCACCAGGGCGTCGATAAGCGGCCCCACCTCCGTGGCCCCTCCGCGCTGGGTGTCCCCGTCCGCGCTCCACTGCACAAAGCAGTCCAGCGGCCGCGCGCGCTCGCCGCGTTCCAAGGCCCGCCCCGCGCCGCGATCCAGGGCGGCCACGAGTTTGAGGGAATCCACCGAGTGCACGCTCGTGGCCCAGCGCGCCACGGAATTGGCCTTTTTTGTCTGCACCTGCCCGATCATGTGAAATTGCACACTCGGCAATTCCTCCGCCTTGGCGCGAGCCTCCTGCTCCCGGTTTTCGCCCACCTCGCGCACGCCCAACTCCGCGAGCAGCGCAATATCGCTGGCCGGGTGGAACTTGGTCACCGGCAGCAGGGTGATGTCCTCCGGGGTACGCCCGGCGGCCTCCACGGCCCGGGTGATCCGCTCGCGCACCCGCCGCAGGTTTTGCTGTAATTCCTCGCTGCGTTCCCTCACGCCTCACTCCCCTCCAGCCACACCAGGCCGACCTGGCGCCCCGTGCGTCCCTCGCGGCGATGGGAAAAGAACTGTTCATCGGCGATGGTATCGCGCGGGTCCACGTCCACCGCCCGCACGCCCAGGCCCCGCAACTGCCGCACCAATCCCGCGCGCAGATCCAGGCCCGGCGTTCCCGCCTGCGTCCGGGTATAGGAGCCCGGCAGGCGGACCTCCACGTCCCGCGCCATCGCCTCGGGCACCTCGTAGGATTCCCCGGCGGCGGCAGGCCCCAACAGGGCGTGCACATTCTCCGGGCGCGCCCCGCAACGCGCCATCGCCTCGATCGTGCGCGGCAGGATTCCGTTGCGTGCGCCCAGACGGCCCGCGTGCACGGCCGCCACCACCCCGGCCTCCGTGTCGGAGAGCAGCACCGGCACGCAATCGGCCACCAGCACCGCCAGCACCAGATTCGGGGTGGTGGTCACCAGGGCGTCCGTGGCCGCCACCGGCTCGCTCTCGGGCTGCGTCACCACCGTCACCGTGTTGGTGTGTAACTGCTCCATCCACACAAAACGCTCGGCGGGCACGCCCACCACCTGCGCTAATCGACGCCGATTGGCCAGCACGTCCTGCGGATCGTCATCCACGTGCAGGGCCAGGTTAAAGGAGGAATAGGGGGCAGCAGAAACCCCGCCCGCGCGGCTCGTAAAAACCTTGCGGACGGGGCGGGGGCTATCGGTCAGTGGCATACCACCGGAATCTAGCGCAGGAAATCCGGCACGTCGAGTTCATCGCCGTCATCATCGCGGCGTCGCCACTCACGCTCCTCCTCGCGGTGGGTGAACAAGCCGCTGCCGCCCTCGCGGCGTCGCGGCGAGTCCAGGCGGTGCCGGGCGGGGGCCTCCTCCTCGCGGTGACGATCCCGCTCCGCAAAGAGCGAGCCGCGCTCACCACTCGGGGCCGGGGTGGGATCCTCCGCCGGGGCCGCCGGAGCGGCCGGGGTTGCCGGTGCCGCGGGGGCCGCCTGCGCCTGCTCACGGGAGGAATCGCCCACGGCGTTGGTGGCGGCATCGAAGCCGGTGGCCACGATGGTCACGCGCACCTCGTCACCCAGGTTATCGTCGATGATCGTGCCCCAAATGAGGTTCACATCCTCATCGGCCTTGTCCTCCACCATCGAGTTCGCCTCGTAGACCTCGTGCAGGCCGAGGTCGGAGCCACCCGCCACGGAGAGCAGCACGCCGGTGGCACCCTCCATCGTGGATTCCAGCAGCGGGGAGTTAATGGCCTGCTCGGCGGCGTTCATCACGCGGTTATCGCCGCGCGCGGAACCCACGCCCATGAGGGCGGAGCCGGCGTCGGCCATCACGGAGCGTACGTCCGCGAAGTCCACGTTGATCACACCGGGGGTGGTAATCAGGTTCGTGATGCCCTGCACGCCGTTGTGCAGCACCTCATCGGCCGCACGGAAGGCCTCCATCATGGAAAGGGTGGCATCGCCCAACTCCATCAAGCGATCGTTCGGGATCACGATGACGGTATCGCAGACCTCCTTGAGGGCGTCAATGCCCTCCAGCGCCTGGCGGGTGCGGCGCTTGCCCTCGAACTTAAAGGGGCGGGTGACCACGCCGATGGTCAGCGCGCCCATCTTCTTGGCGATCCCGGCTACCACGGGGGCCGCTCCGGTGCCCGTGCCGCCGCCCTCGCCCGCAGTCACGAACACCATGTCCGCGCCCTTGAGGGATTCCTCAATCTCCGACTTATGATCCTCCGCCGAGGCCCGGCCCACCTCCGGGTTCGCCCCGGCACCCAGGCCGCGAGTGGCCTCACGCCCGATGTCCAACTTCACGTCCGCGTCGGAGAACATCAGAGCCTGGGAATCGGTATTTACCGCAATGAACTCAACACCCTTGAGTCCCTCCTCGATCATGCGGTTCACGGCATTAACGCCACCGCCGCCGACGCCGACGACCTTGATGACGGCGAGGTAATTATTCGGAGAGGTCATGAGATGCGGCTCGCCTTTCAGAAGAGTTGAGGGTTCTATAAAAATCTACGTTGTCCATCATGAGGGAAAAACCCGCCGGAGTGGCGGACATTTGCGGCGGCGTGTCGTAACCCTCAAGTGTTCCTTGAGAGTCCCGAGAGACACGGCTACCGCACCGTGACCAACCGGGGATTAGACACATCCCACCGCTGCCCCTCGCGGGTGAGCACCGTGCGCATGGCCAGGGCCTTATCCTGATAATCCTCCAGGGAACCCCAGTACACCACGCGCCCATCGGCAAGGCGGAACTCTATCTCCCATTGGTTGGGCACGGACACCGAGGCTACCTGCGCGCGCACGCCGGGATCAACGGCATTAACGGCCTCCACCAGAGTTTTCATCGTAGCCTCATCGTTCACGCCCTCGCCGGTGGCCTCCACCGTGCCCTCCGGGGGCTCGCCATAGGCAAAGGCCTGACCGTGGGTATCAATGAGCAGGCTCTGATCCCCCTCCCGCTTAAACAGCACGGGAGCGTGCTCCGTGACCGCGATGTGCACCGTGGACGGCAGGGAGCGCGAGACCGTCACGCTATCCACCCATTCCAGTTGCGCCACCGCCGTGGCCGCCGCAGACTCGTTCACCCGCACCAGGTTCTGTCCCTCCGCCACGCCGCTGATCTCCCGCACCTGCTCAACCGGCAGGTGATGAGTACCCGTGACCTCCACGGCGGAGACTTTCAGCACCGGCTGCGTCCACAACACCGCCGCCGCGCCCGCCAGGAGCACCACTATCGACGCCGCTATGATCAGCCACACCCGCAGGGAGAGCCTTCGCCGCGCCGCCTCCGCCTGCTGTGCTTTCTGTGTTTTCCGCCAAGGAAAAGAAGCCATGCGAATAACCTCAGAGCCCCAGCTCGTCGAGCACACGCGGGCCCAGGTGCGTCACCGAACCCGCGCCCATCGTCAGCACCATATCCCCCGGCCGCGCCCACCGGGCGATCCGGGCGGGTGCGGCATCAAAGTCCGGCTCCCGCACCGCCACCCCGGGATCCATCTCCCGGGAGATCAGCCCGGAATCCACGCCCTCGCGGGGCTGCTCGCGGGCACCGAAAATATCCAGGAGCACCACGTGATCGGCCAGGCTCAGCGCGCGAGCGAACTCCCCGGCAAACTCCACGGTGCGGGAATAAAGGTGCGGCTGGAACACCACGCCCACGCGCCCGCCTTCTCCGGCGGCCTCCTGCGCCGCGCGCGCGGCGCTGAGCACGGCCTCCACCTCCGTGGGGTGATGGGCGTAATCGTCGTACACCTCCACTCCGGCGGCCTCGCCCTTGCGCTCAAAGCGGCGTCGCACGCCATCAAAGCTGGAGACCCCCTCGGCCAAGGCCTGCGGGGAGCCACCGGCGAGGTATCCCGCGCTGATCGCCGCCGTGGCATTGAGCGCCATGTGGCGCCCGGGGATACCCAGGTCGATCCGCACCTGCGTGCCGTCCAGGTTCACCTCCGCGCGGGTGCCGGAGGCGGTGGCCTCCATCGCCGTCACGGTGGCCAGCATCGTGATCTCCGGGTGCCGCGCGGCGGCCTCGGCCGTGCCATAACCGCGCACGCTGACCCCGCGCGCCTGGGCCCGCAGGGCCACGCCCACCGCGTGCTCGTCCTCCACGCACACCACCATGTGCCCACCGGGAGCGATCCTGGCGGCAAAGTCCTCGAATACCTGGAAATACGCCTCCGCGCTGCCAAAGTAATCCAGGTGATCCGGTTCCACGTTGGTCACCACCGCCACCTGCGGGCGATACCGCAGCAGGGAGGCATCGGATTCATCTGCCTCGGCCACAAAGGCCGTGCCGCCGCCGTGATGCGCGCCCAGGCCATCGCGGTTGAGCTGCCCGCCAATCGCATAACTGGGGTCCAACCCCGCCTCGCGCATGGCCACCACCGTCATGGAGGTGGTGGAGGTCTTGCCGTGGGTTCCTGCGATGAGCACCTGCTGTAAGCCCTCCATCAGGAGGGCCAGGAGGTCGGAGCGGCGGATCACCTCAATGCCGTGCGCGCGGGCGGCCATAAGTTCCGGGTTATCCTGCGGGATCGCGGCAAAGGAGGTCACCACGGCCGTGGGCAGGTGGCCGGATAGCGTGAGGTTCTCCTCCGCGTGGCCCACCGCAATCACGGCCCCGGCCTGGCGCAGGGAGTCCACCACGGCGGAATCGGACATATCGGAGCCGGTGACCGTCATTCCCCTATCCAGCAGGATCCGCGCGAGCCCGGACATTCCCGCACCGCCAATGCCCACGAGGTGCACTCGCTCTAAGGAGAGCGCCGGAGTGGTTTCAGGGGAGGTCATGGGGGTCCTTTCTCGGTGGGGTATGAGTGCTGGTCAGGCCAGGGCGGCGGCCACGCGATCCGCGATGACCTCCGCCGCGTTATTACCGGCGCGGGCCGCGGCGGCCCGGCGCATCTTCTGGTGCTCGTGGGGGTTGGACAAAATGCTCAGTACCTCGCTGGCCAGGCAATCCCCGCTGAGATCTCCGTCCGAGATGGTGCGCGCGGCCCCGGCCTTGATCACGTCCTTGGCATTAAGCCCTTGCTCCCCGTTGCCGTGCGGCAGCGGCACGTAGATCGCCGGGAGATGCGCGGCCGTCACCTCCGCCACCGTCATGGCCCCGGAGCGGCACACAATCAGATCCGCCACGGCATAGGCCGCCGCCATATCCGTGATAAAGGGCAGGGGCACGTAGTGTTCGCGCGGCTGCGGGGCCTCGTTCTTCTTGCCGTAGGCGTGCAGCACCTGGATTCCCGCCCCGGTGATCTCGTCCAGGGCCTTGGCCAGGGCCTTGTTCAGGCTCATCGCCCCCTGGGAACCGCCGGTGACCAGCACCGTGGAACGATCCACGTCCAGCCCCCACTCGGCGCGGCCGCGCTCGGCGGCCACCCCCTCGCGGTCATGGGAGAGCGAGGAGCGAATGGGAATCCCCACCACGTCACCCTTCATTCCGGAACCGGAAACGGCATTAAAGCCCGTGCCGCCCAGGCGCACGCCCAGTTTATTGGCCAGCCCGGCCTTGGCATTGGCCTCATGCACATAAAAGGGCAGACCTAGGCTGGCCGCCGCCAGATACGCCGGGGCGGCCACGTATCCGCCAAAGCCCACCAGGGCGTCGGCGGAGACCTCGCGCAGGATCTTCTTGGTCTCCTGAACCGCGCCGCGCACCCGCAGCGGGAGGCGCATCAGATCGGCGTTGAGTTTGCGCGGCACGGGCACCGGCGGAATCATCTTGAGGTCAAAGCCCCGCGCGGGCACCAGATCCTTTTCCAGGCCGCGCTCGGTTCCCAGAGCCGTGACCCTCATGCCGTGCCGATCCCGCAGAGCCTCGGCCACCGCCAAGGCCGGTTCGATGTGCCCCGCCGTGCCGCCGCCAGCGACCACGATGGACGGGCTCTGAGATTGTTGCGCCATGTCTTACTTGCTTCTCCTTGTTCGTGGCTGCCGGGACGCCCTGGGCTGACCCCCGGAAGCAGATCCTCGGGGCCGAGGATTGCGCGTAGGAACACTATCGTAATCCCGGCGAGGACGCGGCGAATCCACAGGGGCACCCGTGCCAGCCACCGGGCGCGCAGGCCGCTTCGGTGGTTGGCCCGCAGGCCGCTCCGCCTGGGCCGACCGCCTGGGCCGCCCCGTCACCGGCTGCCCAAATCTGGCCTGCCGCTCCTCCTCGGTGCTGCCGCGCCGCACGCCCTGGGGGCGTCGGGAGTTCTCCGGGTGCTCGTCCGCGTCCGGCTCCGCGATCAGCAACAGCCGATCGAACATCGGGCGGCCGTAGGACTTCACCGCGGACACCGCCTCCGGCTCGTGGCGCGCCACGTTGGCCAGCAAGCCCATGGAGGTCAGGGTGATGATCGCGGAGGTACCGCCGGCGGAAATCATGGGCAGCTGAATACCCGTCACCGGAAGCAAGCCCACAACGTACCCGATATTGATGAATGCCTGGGACACAATGCCCGCCGTAAGCGTGGCCGCCAGGAGAGACTGATAATTATCCCGCGCGCGCAGGGCAGTGCGGAAGCCAAAAAAGCCCAACACGCCAAAGAGCGCGATGACCACTACCCCGCCCCACAGGCCCAATTCCTCACCGATGATGGCAAAGATAAAGTCATTGCGGGCCTCGGGGAGGTAGAACCATTTGGCGCGGGACTGCCCCAGCCCCACCCCACCCACGGAGCCATCGGCCAGGGATAAAAAGCCCTGGTAGGACTGGAAGGCGGTGCCCCGGGTGTCATCGAAGTGCCCAAAGAGCGCGTCAAAGTACACGTGGAAGCGGTGCGAGCGGAAACCGCCCACCGCCAGCACCGCCGCCATGCCGATAAAACCAAAGGCCAGCGCCGCCACGATCCAGCGGTGCGATACCCCGGCAAAAAGCAGCACAAAGAGCACCACGATGGCAAAGGAAATGGCCATGCCCAGGTCGCCCTCCGCCATAATCAGCAGCATGAGTGCAATAGCAATACCCGTAAAAACCGTGTAGGGACTGCGCAGACCGGAACTCTCCACCCGTCGATTAGCCAAAAAGTGCGAACCGAAAATGGCAATCGCCACCTTGGCAAACTCCGAGGGCTGCAAGCGCAGCGGCCCCAGCACGATCCAGGACTGGGAGCCCACCTCCTCGCGGCCGGTACCAATGCCTGGAATCAACACCGCGATGAGCAGCACCACGGCCACCAGCAAGATCCCGGTGGCCCACTTGCGCACCGTCTGCGGCGGGATCTTCAGGCACACCCAGAACATCAGCAGGCCCGCCGCCACCATGCTGCCCTGGCGCAGCGCGGTGCTCCACACCGTGGCTCCCTCGATGATGGACCAGGTCATGGAGGAGGACATCACCATCACCAGGCCAATGCCGGTGAGCAGGAAAACGGTGATGCGCAGCATCAGGTAATCCAGGCCGGGCTGCCCGTCCATCGCGCGATTGAGCCGACGAATCGCCTGGGTAATCCTTGAGGGTGGCTCGGTGGGGGCCGTCGGTGCGGTGGTGGTGCTCATCTGGGTTCTCCCTGTCCTACCTCGACGGTGGTTCCGGTTCTGCTGTGACCTGCTTATCGACGCCGCCGCTATCGACGCCCTGTGTGCCCTGCTCGGCCGCCGCCCGCAGCGCCGCCGCAGCGAACATATCGCCGCGCTGCCCCATGCCGGTGTACATATCCAGGGAGGCCGCCGCCGGGGCCAGCAGCACCGTGTCCCCCGGCCTCGCCACCCGCTGCGCGATCTTGCCCACCGCCATCATGGCCGCGCGCGGGTCCGTTTCCGCCACGCTGTGTACCTCCACCTGGGGAGCATGGGCGCGCAAGGCCTCCTCGATGAGGCCGCGATCCTGCCCCAGCACGATCGCCGCGCGCATGCGGGAACCATAGCCGCGCACCAGGTCGGTGACGTCCGCGCCCTTGAGTTGGCCGCCGGCCACCCACACCACGGATTCCTCGGCGGCCAGGGCCGCCTCGGCAGCGTGGGGGTTGGTGGCCTTGGAGTTGTCCACCCAGCGCACGCCGCCGTGCTCGCTCACCACGTGCCCGCGGTGCCCGGCCACGTGGAAATCGCGCAACGCCTCCGCGATGGCCTCCGGGCTCACGCCCTGGCTGCGCGCCACGGCCGCCGCCGCCAGGGCGTCGAGCACCCCGGCGGGGCCAGCGGGCTCGATCCCCTCGACCGGGGCCAGCGCAATCGGTGCCGCCTGTGCATCGGGGTTTTCTTCCCCACCGCGCAGGGTCATCGCATCCACCAGGTGCCCGCCCAATACACCCACGCCACCGGGAGCGGGTTTACTCAGGCCGAAGGGAATGATCTTTTCTTCCAGTCCCTCGGCCCGCACGAGGTCGCGCACCTCGGGGCTATCCATGCCCGCCACCGCCACGGGGCCACGCAGGGCCTTGGCCTTGGCGGCGGCGTAGGCCGCGTAGGAGCCGTGCCAGTCCAGGTGATCCTCCGCGAGGTTAAGCAATACCCCGGCGTCGGGAGTAAAGCGCTGCGACCAGTAAAGCTGGAAGCTGGAGAGTTCCGCCACCAGCACGTCCACGCGGGCCTCGCCCGCCTCGGACAACACATCGCCCACCGCCGTGCCGATATTGCCCACGGCCTGCGCGCGGAATCCTCCGCGCTGCATCATGGCCGCCAGCATGGCGGTGGTGGTGGTCTTGCCGTTCGTGCCCGTGACCGCCAGCCAGGTGCGGCGCGGTCCAAACACCCCAGCCTGGTCGAGCCGCCAGGCCAACTCCACGTCACCCAGCACCGGGATCTCGCGCAGCCGGGCCTGCTCAAACAGTTCCGTCTCCGGCCGCCACCCCGGCGAGGTCACCACCAGGGAGTAATGCTCCAGCCGCGCCAGGGCCGTCTGCGTGTCCAGGGCGCCCTGCGCCCTATCGTCCACCAGGGAGTATTCCACGCCAATCGCTTCGCACATGCGCGCGGTGGCCGTGCCGGATACCCCGGCGCCCGCGATCAGGACGGGGCCACGCAGGTCGGCGGGGATGTTCTCTCGAAGCACAGAGTTATTCGTATTATTCATGTCTTAGGCCCCCATGCCCTCGGCCAGGGCCACCACGGTGTATTCATCGGTGGCACCCACCCACTCGCCGTAGAACAGGGCCATGCCCACGGCCACTGCCAGCGCCGCGATGATCCAGAAGCGGATCACCACCGTGGTTTCCGCCCAGCCGCCGTTTTCAAAGTGGTGGTGAATGGGGGCCATGCGGAAGAAGCGCTTGCCGGTGGCCTTGAACACCGCCACCTGGATCACCACGGAGGAAACCTCCATCACAAAGAGGATGCCAAAGAGGATCATCAGCAGCTCCGTGTGCGAGACCACGGAGAGGCCCGCCACCAGGCCACCGAGCGCCAGGGAGCCGGTATCGCCCATGAAGATCTTGGCCGGGGCCGCGTTCCACCACAAAAAGCCCAGGCAGGCGCCCAGGGCCGCCGCGGCGATCACCGCGAGGTCCAGCGGATCGCGCACCGAGTAGCAGCCGGGGCCCACCTGCTCTGAGCAGGAATTGCGGTACTGCCAGAAGGTGAGAACCATGTACCCGCCCATCACCAGGGAGGTCACGCCCGCCGCCAGGCCGTCCAGCCCGTCGGTGAGATTCACGGCGTTTGACCACGCGCTGATCAGAATCACCATGAACGCGATGAAAAAGATCAGGCCGATTCCCCCGCCCAGGGCCAGATCCACGGTGGGAATATCGCGGATAAAGGAGAGATTGGTGGAGCCGGGGGTGATGCCCTTATCGTTGGGGAATTGCAGCACCAACACCGCAAAGGCGATGCCCAGCACCAATTGGCCCACCAGTTTCCCGGTCTTATTCAGGCCCAGGTTGCGGGATTTAAAAAGCTTGATGGAATCATCGGCAAAGCCCAGGGCGCCCAGCCCCAGGGTGAGCCCGAGGACGAGGAGACCGGAGGCCGTAAAGCCCCGCGATCCCGTCTCCGTAATGAGGGCATACAGGCCGGTGACGACGTAGCCCATCACGATGCCCGCGATGATGGCAATGCCACCCATCGTGGGAGTGCCGCGCTTGCGCAGGTGGGATTTGGGGCCATCCTCCCGAATCTCCTGGCCCAGCCCCTCGCTGCTGAATCTCTTGATCAGAATGGGGGTGGTCACGATGGAGACGAGGAAACTAACGATTCCTGCGATGATGATGTGGGTCACGGGGATTCCTTCGCCTGCTTTTACCTAGAAACGTCTCGGGTGTCATCTTGCGCGCTCGCCAGGCGCTCGGCCACTCGCCAGAGCCCCTGGGAATTGGAGGCCTTCACCAGCACGGCGTCGCCGGGGCTCAGGAGGCCTTGAAGCTGCGCCACGGCGGCGTCGATAGTGTCCACCACGCTCGTGCGCACGCCGCCGGCCGCGGCCTCCTCGGCCGTCGCCCGGCAGGCCTCGCTCGCACCCACCATCACCAGGTCCGCGATGTGGTAGCGCGCTACCTCCCGGCCGAGTTCCCGGTGAGCGGCCACCGCCTCGGCGCCGAGTTCGCTCATCTCGCCCAGCACCGCCACGGAGCGCGCCTCCGTGCGTGCCGATGCCGTGTAGGCCAGCGCCGCGATGCCCGCGCGCATGGAGTCAGGATTGGCATTATAGGCATCGTTGATCACCGTCACGCCATCGGCTCGGGTATGCACGTCCATGCGGTGCGCGGACGCCGTGACGTGCTGCGATAGCGCCGCAGCCACCTGCTCCAGGGTCAGGCCGCTTTCCAGGCCCACCGCCGCGGCCGCCAGGGCGTTGGAGACCTGGTGCGCGCCAAAGACCTGGAGTTTCACCCGCACGCTCTCCCCCCGATGGTTCAGGGTAAAGGCGGCGCGGGCCACGTCGTCGAGGTCGATCTGCGTGGCACGCAGGTCCGCCTCCCGCCTGTCCTCGGCGGAAAAGGTGAGCACCCGCGCCTGGGTGCGCCGGGCCATGGGCAGCACGTAATCATCGTCGGCGTTGAGGATCGCCACGCCCTCGCGCGGCAGCGCCTCCACGAGTTCGCCCTTGGCCTGGGCGATGTTCTCCCGGGAGCCAAACTCCCCCAGGTGTGCGCTGCCCACGTTGAGTTCCACGCCCAGGTGCGGCGGGGCGATCTGAGCCAGGTGGGCGATGTGCCCCAGGCCGCGCGCGCTCATCTCCGCCACGAGGAACCTCGTGTCCGGCTCGCACCGCAGGGCGGTATAGGGGTGCCCGATCTCGTTATTAAAGGAACCGGGGGGCGCCACCGTGGGCCCCAGGTGCCGCAGCACCGAGGCGATCAGATCCTTCGTGGAGGTCTTGCCCGCCGAGCCCGTCACGCCGATCACCCGCAACCCGTGTTCCCGGCTGAGTTCCCGCACCACCGCGCGCGCCAGGTCAGAGAGCGCCGTCACCACGGCCGCCGCCGAGCCATCGGCATCGTGGCGGAAAAGTTCCGCGTTGCTGTCCGTCTTGCCCTGGGGCTTAACGACGATCGCGGGTACCCCCACCGGGCGCGCCGCCAGCACCGCGACCGCCCCGGCCTCCACGGCGGTGCGGGCATAATCGTGCCCGTCCACGCGGGCACCGGGCAGGGCCACGAATAAACCGCCGGGGGTGACCTTGCGGGAATCAAACTCCACAAATCCCGTCACCTGGGCCTGCGGATCGGGAACATCGTGCAATTCCCCGCCGACAATATCGGCTATCTGTGCGAGTGAAAGCGGTATCATGGGCTTTTAAAGATTTACCTTTCTGTTCCCGCAGTTTTTTCTACCGCGCGGCGCAATTCTTCCCGATCATCAAAGGGGTGGTTCACGCCCCGAACGAGCTGGCCGTTCTCATGGCCCTTACCCGCCACCACGATGGCGTCGCCAGGCCGAGCCCAGCCCGCCAGCGCGGCGATGGCTTGCCGACGATCCCCCACCTCCACGATCTCCGGGGCGGGCTCGCGCTCCTGGGCCGCCTCCCTGGCCCCATCGAGCACGGCGGCGCGGATCGGGGCGGGATCCTCATCGCGGGGGTTATCGTCCGTGATCACCACGAAGTCCGCGCGGCGGGCGGCCTCCGCGCCCATGATCGGGCGCTTGGAGTGATCGCGGTTTCCGCCCGCGCCCACCGCGATGCCGATGCGGCCCGCCACCTGCCCGCGTAGGGTATCCAGAACCTCCGCGATGGCGGCCGGCTTGTGTGCATAGTCCACCACCGCGATGTATTCCTGGCCCGCGTCCACACGCTCCATGCGGCCCGGCACCGCCACCGTGGCCAGGGCCCGGGCGAATACCTCCACGTCCACCCCGGCGGCGTGGGCTATGGCCACGGCCACCGCCGCGTTGGCCACGTTGAAGCGGCCCGGGAGCGGCAACCGCACGTCCAAAGAGGCGCCCTCCAGATCGAGGCGGAAGGTTTGTACGCCCTGGGAATCCACCTCGACGTCATGAGCCTGCACCAGAGCTTGGTGGCCCCGGGTGGACACCGTCAGGGGATACTCGCCCGCCACCTGAGCCATGCGCTGGCCCCAGTCATCGTCCACGCACACCACGACCTTCTCCGCGCGCAGGGAGGAATCCGGGCGGAAAAAGAGCGCCTTGGTATCAAAGTAATCCTGCATGGTGGGGTGGAAATCCAGGTGATCCTGGGAAAGGTTGCTAAAGGCCCCCACCGCAAACCGCGTGCCCTGCACGCGGCGCAGGGCCAGGGCGTGGCTGGACACCTCCATCACCACGTGCGTGACGCCCTCGGCCACCATGCGGGCAAAAAGCGCCTGAAGCATGGGGGCCTCCGGCGTGGTGAGGGAGGTGGGCACCGGCTGCCCGTTGATCCGGGTGCCAGTGGTACCGATCAACCCCACCGAATACCCCGCGGCCAATAACCCGGCCTCCACCAGGTAACTCGTGGTGGTTTTCCCCGAGGTACCCGTGATTCCCAGGACGGTGAGTTTCTCGCTGGGGTGCTCATATACCTCGGCCGCCGCATAGCCCAGCACGTCGCGGACGTCGGCCACCTCGATCACCGGGCGAGTCTCCCCCGCAGCCTTAAGGATCTCCACGCCGTGCTCATCGGTGAGGATCGCCCCGGCCTCGGTGTTTTCTGCAAAGGAGGCCCCGTGGACCCGCGTGCCCGGCAGGGCGGCAAAAAGTCCACCCGGCTCCACCGCCGCGGAATCCAGGCTCATGGAACTAAAGGCCTGGGCGGCATCCGCCTGCCCCAGCGCTATCCGGCCCTTGGTCACGCGCACCACCGCGTCCAGCGTTGCTGTCATCTTTCCTCTTCTCGCTTCTCGTCGTTTTCTGCCTTATTCCTTGAAATTAAAGATCTAGCCCGCCTGAAGGGTAAGCAACCCCTCCATCGGCGCCGAGGTGGGCACGTTATCCCGATCCAGCAGCCAGGAGGCCACGTCGCGGAAGATCGGGGCCGCCGATTGTCCGCCCTGCCCGCCGGGCTCCACGCCGCGATCGGGATCGTCCAGCATCACGGCGATCACATACCGGGGATCATCCGCCGGGGCCACACCGGCAAAGGTAATCCAGAAATCGCTCATGGAATACGCCCCGGTGTTGGGGTCCACCTGCTGCGCGGTGCCGGTCTTGCCAGAGGTCTGGTATCCCTCGATCGCGCCACCCGGGCCGGTACCGGACTGCACGCCGGTGGGATCGGACTGCGTTACCGCGCGGAACATATCCACCACGGTGCGGGCGGTCTCCGGGCGCACCACCCGGGTGCGCTTGGGCTCGGGTAGTTCCTCCTCGGTGCCATCGGGGTTGGTCACGGACTTGATAATGCGCGGCTCCACGCGCTCGCCGCCATTGGCCAGGGCCTGATACACGCTGGCCATCTGCAAGGTAGTCCAGGACATCCCCTGGCCGATGGGGAGGTTGGCAAAGGTACCGCCCGACCACTGCTCGGGAGAGGGCAGCAGGCCCGCAGACTCATTGGGTAGTTCCACGCCCGTGGTTTGCCCAATGCCAAACTTTTCCAGGTACTGCGCAAACTTTTCCTCGCCCAGGCGCTGGGCCAGCATGAGCGTGCCCACGTTGGAGGACTTACCAAAAATACCCGTGGTGGTGTACGGGGCGGTTCCGTGCGCCCAGGCGTCATTCACGGTAACGCCGGACATGCTGATCGCGCCCGGCACCTGCAATACCTCGTCCGGGGTGGTCAGCCCCTCCTCGATCACGCCGGCGGCGGTGATGATCTTGGCCACCGAACCCGGCTCGTAGGGAGCGCTAATGGAGGGATTATCAAAGTCCTTGCCGCGCTCCAATTGCTTTTCAATGTCCCCATTGGGATCAATGGTGCCGGTATTGGCCATCGCCACCACCTCGCCCGTGTGCGCGTCCAGCACCACGGCCTCGGCATCCTTGGCCCCGGAATTGGCGCGGGCCTGCTCTACCTTCTGCTGAAGATAATTCTGCACGTCCACGTCCACGGTGAGGCTCACGTTTTTGCCGTCGATAGCCGGAACCTGATCGCGCAGGGTGCCCGGAATCACCTGGCCGTCGGTGGATACGTCCTCCGTCATGCGGCCATTGATGCCGGATAGCAGGGCGTCGCCGGAGGCCTCAAAGCCAAATTGCCCCTGCCCGTCCATGGATACCTTGCCCAGGATATTCTCCCCTACCGCGCCGTTGGGGTATTGGCGAATGTCCTGGTGATCGGCGGCCACGCCGTGGAAGGTCTCCGCGATCTGGGCGGCTACGTCCGGGTCCACGTTGCGCACCAACACCTCGTAATGGCTATCGGCGCGCAGTTTCTCCTCGATCTCCTTGGAATCCACGTCCTCGGTGGAGGCCCCGGAATCCTTAATCATCTGCGGAATGCGCTCGGCCATATCCTTTAAGGTGGCCTCTACCTGCTCATCAAGGTAGGCATCACGATCCTGGGGCGCTGCCGCGCCCTCCGATACCTCCATGCGTAGTTCTAGGTCCTTCTGCTCGCGCAGTTCCTTGCGCAAAAGATCGGGAGAGACGGTCAGCGAGCGCGCCTGCATGGTGTAGGACATTTCCCGGCCATCGCGATCCGTAATATCGCCACGGCGCGCCGGTTCCACGTAAATACGCGCGCGCTGTTCCTCGGCCTTAGCGGAGAGTTCCGGCCCCCAGATCACCTGCACCCAGGCCAATCGGGTGGCCAGCACCAATACCGCCACCACGAGGAAGGCCAGGACCAGGCTGAGCCGACGCCGCATGACCTGCTGCTGGGTACGCTGCTGAGGCCGGGGGCGCGCGGCCGGTGCCGGGCGATACGACGCCCCGGTGGAGTACCGGGGCGTCGCCGGGGTGCGACGATCACGAGGGGGATTCACTGCCCAATGCCACCTTCCCTAGTGCTCGTATCGTTAATTCAGATAGGGCGGCTGCGCCTGCCCGCCAGCCGGGGGTTGCGGCGCCGGTGCCGTCTGGCCCGCCTGCGGGGCTTGCTGCCCCTGCGGCAGGGCCTCCAGGTTCTCACCCATTCCCTCGGTCTTGTCCGGGTTACTCGATGCTGCGTTGGCGCGCGTCGGTGCCCCATTGACGTCCACGATCGGGCGCGAGTCTCCCTCTGCCGGACGGCGCTCGGTCACCTCACCGTTTTCTTCCACGGCCAGGATACCGGGCTGCTGCGGAACCACCATGCGGTTGTCATTGGCGTGGCGGACAAACTCTGAGGAACTCCGCGCGGTCTCCACGTCGCGATTGAGCGTCTCAATCTGGTTATCCAGCTGCTTTTCCTGCGCGGTGAGTTGCTGCAAGCGGAACGTCTGCTGGGTAGAAATGCCCGAGAGCGCCATAGCCAGTGCCACGCCCCCCACCAAAAGCACGATGGCCACCAGGCTAATCCGCGTCAGCCGGGAGGACTGCCGCGCCGTGGCCACCCTGCGCCCGCGCACGGAAACCACCTGACGAGAGCCCAACCGACCCACGGCGGGCTTGGGCACCACGCGGCGCACGGGGTTGCGCAGAGTGCGGCGCGGAGCGGCGGGAGCGGTGCGCGTGCCATTCGCGTTGCGACGTCCGTCGCGCTCCAGCAGAGCAGTGGCCGAACCTGTCGTGGCCTCCATGCTCATGTCTCGGCTACGACGAGCGCTCGTTTCGCTGTGGGAGTTCATCGGTATCCTCCGGGGATCGTGCTCTCGGCGTCTGTTCGGGTTCTCTCAATGGCGCGCACTCGCACCGGTGCGGCGCGCGGATTATCGTCAATTTCCTGTTTCGTGGCCTTTTCCGCGCCACGGGTTAGCAGCCGGAAACTCGGCTGCGTGCCCGGCAAATCCACGGGCAGACCCTGCGGCGTGGTGGAGGCGGTGATCTCGGAAAAATACCTCTTGACCAGGCGATCCTCATGGGATTGATAGCTCATGAACACCGCTCGGCCGCCCACACCCAGGCTGCCGGTGATGGCGGGTAACGCCGCCTCCAGGGAGGCCAATTCCGCATTCACCTCCACTCGCAGCGCCTGAAAGGTGCGCTTGGCGGGGTGCCCTCCGGTGCGCCGGGCCGCGGCCGGAATCGTCGCATACAGGAGTTCCACCAGTCTGCCGGAAGTATGAAAAGGCTCTTTTTCTCGCTCCCGCAGCACGGCGGAGGCGATCTTTCCGGCAAAGCGCTCGTCCCCGTAGGTCTTGAGCACCTTGGCCAATTCCCCATGGCTATAGGTATTGAGCACGTCGGCCGCCGTCCGGCCCGAGGTGGGATCCATGCGCATGTCCAGGGGCGCGTCTACCCGGTAGGCAAAACCCCGCTCCACCTGGTCGAGCTGCATGGAGGAAACGCCGAGGTCATACAGCGCCCCCGCGATCCCGTGAGAGCGAGCACGATCAATGATCGGCCCCTCGCCCCCGTCCAGGACCTCCGCCACCTGGTCATACCGGGCGTGAACGGGGTAAAATCGCTCGCCAAAACCCGCCTCGGTGATTCTCCGGGTGGCGTTTTCCAGGGAAACCGGATCGCGGTCAAAGCCAAGAAGCACCGCCTGGGGGAAGGTCCGCAAAAAATGCTCGGCATGGCCTCCGGCGCCAAGAGTGCCATCGACGATCACCGCGTGATCGCTCGCGGCCTCCACCGCAGGAGCAAGGAGGGCCGTGACGCGATCGCGTAGCACGGGCACGTGCCCGTGGTTCTCCGAAAGCCGCTCGCCGTATTCCTGCTTGTGCTCGTTCATCGTTACCGCTATCCCCCTTTCCTGCCGGTGTCCTCTGTGTCTCCCGGGCAGCCATTCGCCCGCCGTGTGTGAGCGAGTGCGTGCAGGGCCCCACCCGGATCATCCGAGGGCTCTGATGTCGGGGAAGTACACCAGAACACTCGGTATCGGGCAGAGTCCTCCGCGCACTCCGCCGCGATGCTCTCAACCGGCCTCTACAGCAAACCTCCGAGGACATCGTCGGCGTCCGCCGAGGAAAATGCCTCTTCCGTTTCTTGCTGATACTGAGACCAAGCCTCCGCATCCCAAATCTCCAGGAAGTCCACCGAGCCGATCACCACGCACTCCTTGGTCAGACCCGCGTAGTTTCGGTGCGCCGCAGAGAGCGTGATCCGGCCGTGGCCGTCTGGACGCTGCTCATCGGCGCTCGCCGCTAAGTTACGGATAAACGCGCGAGCCTCCGGGTTGGTGCGAGAGACCGCCGCAGCCTTGCGCGCCCTCTGCGCGAACTCCTCGCGCGGATAGACCGCCAGGCTGTGATCCTGTCCCTTGGTAACCATCAATCCACCCGCCAGTTCCTCGCGGAACTTGGCGGGGAGAGTGAGACGCCCCTTGTCATCGAGCTTCGGAGTATAGGTACCGAGAAACATCCCGGAACCACCTTCCTTCACTCTTTGCCACGGGACCGGCTTCCCTTCCCCTAGCCGGTGCCGGAGAGTTCTCACTCCCCAACATCAACCAGTGCGCCCCACTCTACCCCACTTCCCCCCACCAGAACTAGCCATAAGGCCACTTTAGTCACACAAGACACCAGAAAACACAGGTCATGGCTCTATTTTTCCCGTGGGGGATATTTCCACACCCTCCCCACACCCCAATCACACTAACAACATCAGCAACATCCATCACATTATGTACACGTTCCAGACATAAGAAAAAGGCATCACCCCACAGCCACACCCCGCCGATACTCACAGCATCCTTTTACACTCTGAACTGGCATTTTCCCAGAAATACCTGGTTCCACACCGCTCCCCCACGGCCCATTCCCACCCACCAAGACCCCACCGAGGGATCTCGGTGGGGAAAGTGGGGGAACACATGATGCTCCCACCCCAAACACACGATGGCCCTGCGCCCACCCCATCCAAGGGGCGAGCACAGGGCCCTCAATTAGTTATTTCCGCCACGACCTACTCAAAGCGGCGCCGGAAGTCCTCCTCCATGCGACTCGCCATCGTGGAACCACCCGCGGGCTTTCCCTGAACCCCGGCGCGCCCACCGGCCGCCCGACCGGAAGAAATTACCGCGTCCCCGGAACCCCTAAGCGCCCACACACCAGCACCGAACATCAAGAGGAATCCCGCCACACTCAAAGCGATAAACCACAGCGAGTTCTGCGCTAAGGCCACACCACCGATGAGCATGACCAGCCCCAGCACCCCCAAGGCAATACCACGGAATACTCGCCCCGGAGCAGCACCAACCACACCGCGCGCCCCGGTCACCGAGGACCCAAAGGTGGGGTCCTCCGCCAAGAGGGATTGCTCAATCTCCCGAAGCGCTCGTTGCTCCTGCTCTGATAGCGACACGATTCCTCCCAATATATTCCGGCCGTTCGCTGCTCACTATGTTCTCAACGACGTGGAGCGCAGATGTGTTCCCGGCACCTGATGCCCACCGCCACTAGGCGGCAGCCGCAAGAGCCACGGGTTCCGCCTCCACCTCGGCAAGAAAGGCAGAGGCCAGATCCAGCAGCTGATGCGCCACCTGCTCCTCTATCCGCGATTCTAGCCCGGAGTTCCACCGAGAGCGCAGGCGCGAAAACGCCTCAAACCGATCCGCCCAATAACCTCCTCGCCCGTCTACCAACCGCAACCGAGCCCACGCCCCGCCGGGAGCGCGGCGGCGACGCGCCACCGGGGCACCCGCCTGCACCGCACCCGCCACGCGCAGGGCGCAGCGGTACGCGGATTCAAAGGCCTCGCCGTATTGACCGGCCTCATTCTCCGCCAGGGCCTGAGCCAGCAATCCCCTCGCCTTATCCATAAAGTCCTCTCGCCCCACCCCCCACGGAGTGCGCGGCGCGATAACGTCCACGATATGCCCCCAACGCCGTAGCAGAAATTACCTGCGCCATTTCCTCTCTCCTTTACCTCAATCGCACACCGCGGCGGAATCATTCACAGCCATGAGCACCCAGCCCAGGCGTGCCATGCCCTCATTGACACCGCTCACCCTAAACACCGCGCGGGACAACCCCACCCGCATTATAGAACACATTTTCGATTTTGGCTTCATACTTCCTGCCTCGGCACCGCGCACACCAACGTGGTTGCATAGACACCATGCCCCTGTCTATCCATGCCCTCACGCCCACCGAGTTCGTCGCCGCCGCACCCCTCCTCGTGGACGTCTATCTCCATGCCATGAAATACCCCGCCCGCCTCCGCGAAAGCCGGATCGCCGCGTGGGAGCAGGACAGCACCTTGCCGGGGTTCCGCGCCTTCTGCGCACTGCACACCCCCGTGCTCAGCCCGCCCCGCGCCTCTCGGACGCAGGTCGCCCCCTCGGAGCCAGCGGGGGCGTCGCCAAGCGCCCCGCGCACACCCCCGATCCACCAAGCAGATCCCGCGCACATCGCGGGGGTTGTTTACGGTTTTCACGGCTCGGCGGATACGTGGTGGCATCAACAAGTGCAGCGGGGCCTGCTATATCGCCACCATTCCGCCACTCTCTTAGACGATTACTTTGAGGTCACGGAGGTGCATGTGGCACCGGCTTATCAGGGGCGCGGGGTAGGCCGGAATCTTCTTGCCCGCCTCCTCGACGGCCTCCCTGAGCCCACGGCACTTCTCTCCACCCCAGAGGTTCCGGGGGAGGCGAACCGCGCGTTTCGCCTCTATCGCTCCTTTGGCTTCCGCGACGTGCTGCGATCCTTCTATTTTCCCGGCGATTCCCGCCCATTTGCCGTGCTGGGGGCGCCCCTACCCCTCGCATCGCCCCTGCCAGCACGGGAAAGTCCCACCGGCTAGGTATCGTGTGTATATCACCCCGCGCTCTTGTCGGAAAGGACTATCCTCATCGTGGCTCATGACGCCCGCTCGCTTACGCTCAGCGATATTCCCGCCGCAACCCAGGAAATCCTCACCGAATACCTCGATTCCCGGCTGCCGGAGGTCAAGGCCATCGGCGCGCCCGTGGCCGAGGCGGCGGAGAGCCTGCGGGATTTTGTGCTCGGCGGCGGTAAACGCATTCGCCCGCTCTACGGGTGGGCGGGGTTCCTGGGGGCACACGGCCCGCACGGCCCGCACAGCCTAGCCCAGGGCGAGGGGGCGGAGAACCCCCGCGCCGTGCTTCAGGCAGTCAGCGCGCTCGAACTCATCCAGGCCTGCGCCCTCATTCACGATGACATCATTGACGCCTCCGATACCCGGCGCGGCGCCCCCACCGTGCACCGCCGCATGGAACGCCACCACCGCAATTCCGGCTGGCAGGGTGCGAGCGCGCACTTTGGCCAGTCCGTAGCCACCCTCGTCGGGGACCTCGCCTTGACCTGGGCCGATGACATGCTGCATGACGCCGGCCTTTCCCACACCGCCCTACTCCGCGCGCGCGAGCCGTGGCGCGGTATGCGCACGGAGGTCATCGGCGGCCAGTTGCTGGACATCACCCTAGAGGCCACGGCCAGCGAGGATATTGGCCTGGCGGAATCGGTCAATCGCTTCAAAACGGCCGCCTATACCATCGAGCGCCCGCTGCACCTGGGGGCCGCCCTTGGCGGGGCCACCCCCGAGGTTATCCAGGCCTTTCGGAGCTATGGGCGCGACGTGGGAATCGCCTTCCAGCTCCGCGATGACGTGCTGGGGGTCTTTGGCGACCCCGCCGTCACCGGCAAGCCCGCCGGAGACGATCTGCGGGAGGGCAAACGCACGGTGTTGCTGGCGCTCGCCCTCGCCGCCACGGATGAGCGCAATCCGGCGGCCGCCGAGGAACTGCGGCGCGGCGTCGGCTCACCGCTCGATGCTCCCGCCCTCGCCCGGCTCTCGGAGATCATCACCGAATCCGGGGCGCTCGCAGAGGTGGAGCGCCGCATCTCCTCCCTCGTGGATTCCGGGGTGGCACATCTCCAGGTGGAGGCAATCTCCCCCGAGGTGCGTTCGGCTCTGCGGGATCTGGCTATCCGCTCCACGGAGCGTCGGAAGTAAAACGGAAAGTACAGCCATGTCCGCGCCTTCTCTCCGCCCACTGCCGCTGGGGGCCCTCGGTACCGCGCTCATCGCCCTGGGGTCCTTTGGCGGTGGGGCCACTCGCAATCGGGGCGGCGTGCTGCACGCCCTGGGTCTTGATTTCTTTTCTTACGGGCACGGCGCGGGCCTGGCCAATACTATTTTGTGGGTCGGCATCCTTCTGCTCGTGGCCGCGTGGGTGCTCCTGGGCAGGCGCGTGCTCGCCGCACCCGCCGAGCGGCTTCACGAGGTGCGCCGGAGCCTCATCGCCTGGGTGCTTCCCCTGGTTTTTGCCGCCCCCATTCTTTCTCGGGACGTGTACTCCTACCTCATGCAGGGGGCCATGCTCCGCGATGGCTTTGACCCCTATACCCAGGGCGCAGCCATCAACCCCGGCCCCATGCTGCTGGAAGTATCCCACGATTGGCGCAATACCACCACGCCGTATGGCCCGCTTCACCTCTGGATCGGTGAGGGAATCACGCGCCTGGTGGGCGATAACATCACCGCGGGCATCGTCTTATACAAGCTGCTCTCCATCGCGGGCTTCGCCGCCATCGCCTGGTCCATTCCCCGCCTCGCTCGGGCCTTTCATGCTCCCCCCGCCACCGCCTTGTGGATCGGCGCGGCCAATCCGGTGATGATCCTGCACCTGGTGGGGGGGATGCACAACGAGTCCATCATGGTGGGGCTCGTGAGCCTCGGCCTCGTCTGCGCCGTGTATCACCGCTACGCCACCGCGATCGTTCTCATCGCGGTGGCGGTGGCGCTCAAGGCCACCGCGGCCTTCGCCCTGCCCTTCGTCGTCTGGATGGCATTGCGGCATTACACCTCGCCACACACCCCCCTGCTCAAGCGCTGCGCGGCTTTCCTCGGAATCGCGGCGGGAGGTGCCGCGCTCACCCTCGGCGTGGTGGCGGCGATCACCTGGGCCTCCCAGTCCTCCTGGGGCTGGCTGGCGGAAATATCCGGCAATTCCAAGGTGATTAATCCCCTGGCGCTTCCCTCCCTTCTCGCCGGGGTGGCCACGGATTTTCTTTTGCTTTTCGACGCCTCCCTCACCTTCAACGTCCCCCTGGAGTTCCTGCGCCGGGCTTCCGTGGTGCTCATGGGGCTCGGGCTGGTGGCGGCCTGGTGGTTCTTCCGTTCCTCCGCCATCCAGGCCCTGCGCGGTATCGCCGTGGCGTACTGCGTGGCCTTTGTGTTTAATTCCGTCACCCTGCCCTGGTACTACGCCAGCCTCATTTCCCTCGTGGCCGTCACCCCTGTGCCGCGCTGGGTCCTGCCCTGGACCACGGCGGCCTCCATCGTGGTCACCCTGGCCTTTACCGGCTCGGGCAATCACCAGTTGTATAACCCCCTGTGGATGCTTTCGACCACGCTGGTGGCCTGGGGCCTAACCACCTGGCTGTTTCGTCGGCCTACAGCGCCATCGCCTGCGCCCGGCGCATAACCTCACGGGCCAGGTGCCCGTGCAGCGCGTCGATGGGCCTGCCAGGGAGGGAATCATCCTCGGTAAAGAGGTAGCGGATAATCTCCTCGTCGCTATAGCCGCCGTCGGAAAGCAGCGCGATCACGCCGGGCACAAAGCGCTGCACCGTTCCTTTATCTCCCAGGAAAATCTCGGGAATCATGCGCACGCCCTCGTGCCTGATGGCGATGATCTTGTGGTCCCGGATCATGTCAATCACGCGGGTGACCAGGATTCCCAGCCGCTCGGAGGTTTCCTCCAGGGTCAGGAGGGATTCAGATGCGGGAAGAACGGCAGAGGACACACTTTGAACACTCACGGCACCCGAGTTTAGACGATGTGGCTACCACTCCCCCTGTGCCTTCGGCCATACTGGGGCCATGGCTCAACTTCAGGTGGGAGATGTCCTTGAGGGCAGGTACC
This sequence comes from Corynebacterium sp. 21KM1197, assembly GCF_033783015.1. Classification (NCBI taxonomy): domain Bacteria; kingdom Bacillati; phylum Actinomycetota; class Actinomycetes; order Mycobacteriales; family Corynebacteriaceae; genus Corynebacterium; species Corynebacterium sp. 21KM1197. The sequence continues at coordinate 1,581,680 of NZ_CP123907.1, forward strand.
AGATAGATCAACCGATCGCTCGTGGCGGCATGTCCACGGTGTATCGCTGCGTGGATCTCCGCCTGGGCCGCGCCGTGGCCGTCAAGGTCATGGACGATCGCTACATCGATGACCCCGTGTTCCGCCAGCGATTCCGCCGCGAGGCCCGCGCGATGGCCCGAATCAATCACCCGCACATCGTGGGGGTATATGACTTCGGTTCCGATGGCAACCACGTCTTTTTGGTCATGGAACTCATCACCGGCGGCACCCTGCGGGAACTCGTGGCCGAGCGCGGCCCCATGCCGCCGCACGCCGCCCTCTCCGTCATGCGCGCCGTGCTCACCGGCCTGGCCGAGGCACATCGCGGCGGTCTGATTCACCGGGACATCAAGCCCGATAACGTGCTCATCAGCGCCGATCACGCCGTCAAACTGGCGGACTTTGGACTGGTTCGCGCCACGGACTCCGAGCAGCACACCACCACGCACATCGTGGGAACGGCCGCCTACCTCTCCCCGGAGCAGGTGCGTGGCTCGGAACTCGGCCCCGCCAGCGATGTCTACTCCGCGGGCATCGTCCTCTTTGAGTTGCTCACCGGGGAAACCCCCTTCCAGGGCAGCACCGATCTGGAACGCGCCTACCAGCGCCTCGACCGGGACGTTCCCCCGCCCTCCGAGATCATCGAGGGCATTCCCCCGGAGATTGACGCCCTGGTGGCCCAGGCCACCCGGCGCGATCCCGCCCAGCGCTACGCGGACGCGCCCGCGTTCCTCACCGCCACCGAACAGATCGTGAAGGGCCTGCGCCTACCCCCCTTTACGGTGCCGTTGCCGCGTAATTCCGCCGCTCACCGCGCCGCGGAGATTCCCACGGATACCAGCTCGCTACCCACGGAGATGATGGCCACGGGAGTGATCGCCCCGCCGGACCCCGCGCCCGCCGACGAGCCGCCGCAGGATAACCCGGAGCAGACCGCCCTTTTGCTTCCCGACGTCCCCCCTGCCGCTCCTCCCACCCCGGAGCCCGCCCCGGCACCCTCCCCGTTGCCCCAGGCCGAGTACGCCCCCGAACCACCGCCGCGCCCTGCGGCTCCCCCCGCCACTCCCACGACTCGCCCCTACACCAATCGCTCCCCCATCGGGCTCGCCGCCTGGCTCACTGTCCTCGCGGTCATCCTCGGGGCGGTGGCCCTGGGCGGATGGTGGCTCGGCTCCGGGCGCTACGGCGAGATTCCCGAGGTCATCGGCACGGAGAGAGTCTATGGCCTCGCCGCCGTGCAAGAGGCAGGCTTTGAGGCCACCGCCCGCGAGGTCTACGACGATGAGATAGATCAGGGCCATATCATCGGCACCGATCCCGCCGGGGAGAAAGCAGTGCGGGGCTCCGAGGTCACGGTCTTGGTGTCCCAGGGCAGGCCCACGGTTCCCGCCATTCCCGAGGGGGCCGATGCGGAGCGATACCAGCAACTCCTCGAGGAGCGCACGTTATCCTCGCAGGTGGCAGGCCGAAAATACTCCGATGATATTCCCGCCGGTGGTGTGCTTTCCGCCTCCCCCGCAGTCGGGGAGGCCGTGCCCACCCACAGCACCGTCGAACTGACGATCAGCAAGGGGCCTGCCCCCGTGCACGTGCCCGACCTCGACGGCATGGACGAGGCGGAGGCCACCAAGGCCCTAGAGAAGGTTGGGCTCAAGGTCAGCGCGGTGGATTGGGCCTTTGATTCCCAGAATGACTACGGGGAGGTCAGCAGCACCGTGCCGGAAAGCGGCGCCGAGGCCACCCGTGGAGACGGGGTTCGCCTGGTGCTTTCTACCGCCCGCACGGTGCCAAACCTCTCCGGCATGAGCACCGAGGAGGCCGCCGCCCGCCTCGCGGAGGAGGGCCTGAGCCTGGGCGAGGTCACCACTGATCCCGAGGCAACAGGCACGTATGGCGAGGTGGAGAGCACCACGCCGAACTCCGGTAGCCGCGTCAATCCCGCGGAAACAGCCGTGGACGTGGTTCTGCCCGGTCAGGTGCGCGCTCCCCTGCTACTGGGCAAGACCGTCTCCGAGGCCAGGAAGATCGCCCAGGAACAGGGCCTGACCCTGGACACGGGCCGCTCCGTTTCCGATCAAGCCCGGATCATCACCCAATCCCCCCGCCCCGGCAAGAGCCTTTCCGTGGATTCCCCCGTGGTGGTCACCGCCCTGGGCTAAGGCCCGGGGCGAGCGCCACCGGCATTATCGGCGCAGCATCTCCGCCACCAGGAACGCCAGCTCCAGGGACTGTTGGGTGTTCAGGCGCGGGTCCACGGCGGACTCGTAGCGCCCCGGAAGATCCACGTCCGTGATGTCCTGGGCTCCGCCCAGGCACTCGGTGACATCCTCGCCGGTGAGTTCGATGTGCAGGCCACCGGGGTGAGTACCCAGGGCGCGGTGCACCTCGAAGAAGCCCTGCACCTCGTCGATGATCTTGTCAAAGTGGCGGGTCTTGTACCCGTTGGAGGCGGTGAAGGTATTGCCGTGCATGGGATCGCACTGCCACACCACCTTGTGCCCGGCGTTCTCCACGGCGCGCACCACGCCCGGAAGCACCTCGCGCACCTTGCCGTACCCCATGCGGGAAACAAAGGTCAGGCGGCCCGGCTCGCGCTCCGGGTCGAGCTTGGCGGCGTAGGCCACCGCCTCCTCCGGGGTCACCGAGGGGCCGATCTTCAGGCCCACGGGGTTGGCGATCATCGCGGCGAAGTTGATGTGGAAGTCATCAATGCCACGGGTGCGCTCACCAATCCACAATTGGTGCGCGGAGAGATCGTAAATCCGGGTGGTATCGCTCTCATCCTTGGCCAGGCGCAGCATGCCGCGCTCGTAATCCGCCAGGAGGGCCTCGTGCGAGCAGTACACCGTGGCGCTGCTGAGAGAATCATCGCGCACCTGGCAGGCCTCCATGAACTTCAAGCCGCGCTCTATCTCCTTGGCCAGGGCCTCGTAGCGGGCACCGGCGGCCGAGGTGGCCACGAAGTCTCGGTTCCACTGGGTCACGCGGTGCAGGTCTGCGGTGCCCGAGGAAGTTAGGGCGCGCACCAGGTTCATGGCGGCGGAGGAGTTCGCGTAAGCCCGGATCATGCGGGCGGGATCGTGCTCGCGGGCCTTCTCCGTGGGCTCCACACCATTGACGATGTCCCCTCGGTAATTCAGCAGGCCGTTTTCGTCCCGATCCGCGGAACGCGGCTTGGCGTACTGGCCCGCGATGCGGGCGAGCTTCACCACGGGGGTAGAGGCGCCGTAGGTCAGCACCACGGCCATCTGAAGGAGGGTCTTAATGTTAGCGCGGATATGCGGCTCATTATTCGATTCAAATGTCTCCGCGCAGTCACCTCCCTGGAGGAGGAAGGCTTTGCCCAGGGCGACGTCGGCAAGCTGCTGCTTGAGGTCGCGCACCTCGGGAGCCACCACCACCGGAGGCACGGATTCGAGGAGTTTGCGCACGTTATCGGCGCTCACGCGGTCCCAGGTGGGCTGCTGATGAGCGGGACGCGCGATGACGTCCTCAAACACCTCTTGGATACCGTCCGGCAACGGGGGAAGATCAGGCAGGGCTTCTTTGGGAATATCTACGGTCCAACTCACACTCCCAGTGTAGTCAAGACGCCCCTCATCATGTGGCTTTTCACTCACATGGCTAACTCACGCCGCGCACCCGGTTATCCTCCCCCAGGAAAAGCCGCTCCTGGCAGGCGCGGAACTTCACCACGTTATAGCGCGCATCCGCCAGGGCGTCGTGAGCGTTGGCCGGGGGCGCGGGCAACTCCGGGCGGCCCGCCATCTCCCAGAGTTGCTTGAGTTCCCTGGTATAGCGCGGGATCTCCCTGGGTAGCCCCGCCATATCTCCCCAGAGTTGGGCCAGCACCACGTGATCATAGGCCCCCACCCAGGCCCACAGTTCCGGGCGGCCCGCCCCCGCGAGGAGGAACTCGTAGACCTCGTTTCTAATCTGCTGCTGGGGCTTCCATTCCTTGGCGTGCGGGCTGGGAAGTTTGCTGAGCACGTTCTCGCGGACCCAGGGATTAGCACGCCGCTCATCAAAGTCCGTGGACACCGCATAGTATTCGCGCCCGTCCTCGGCCACCATGCCGATGGACACGAGTTCTATCGTGCGGCCGTCCTCCACAAACTCGGTGTCATAGAAATACCGCACGGGCGGTCCTCATTCCCTTTCCGTCCGGGGCTTTGGAATCATGTGAGGTTTCCCTCCCCACCGAGAGTAGCGCGTGCCTCTCGACGCCCGAACCTCGCCCTCGCACTCCCCCCCACCCATCGACCGGGAAGCAGCGCGATGGTTCGCCCGGCAGCGCTGCCCGCCCCGTGGGGGTGAGCCGAAGGATTTTTGGTCAAACCGCCACGGCAATGTGCCTATAATACGCAGGTGCGCGACGATAAAACACAGGGATCATTCAGGTTGATCTCACCTCCCCGGTGGGCGCTGTATGCCGGGGCGGCCCTGTTCCTCCTTGTCACGGCCTTCATGCTTTTCCAAGGCCCATTCCACCTGCGGTACTTCCTGGACTTTGAGGTGTACCGCGCCGGCGCGCAGGCCTTTCTCCACGGGGAATCCATTTATGAGCGGGATTATGACATGGGCATCGTCACCCTCCCGTTTACCTATCCCCCGTTTGCCGCCCTGCTCTTTGCCCCGCTGGCCTGGCTGCCCTCGGCGCTGGGCGCGGTGCTCCTCTTCGCCATTAACACCGCCTGCCTCTGGTGGGTCATGGTGCTCACCCTGCGCTGGTGCGCGCCGCAACTCCACTCCCTAGCCTGGGCAGCCTGCGCGCTTCCGGTAATGCTCGTCTCCGAGCCTGTGCGCGAAACCCTCTTTTTCGGCCAGATCAATCTGATCCTCATGGCCATCGTGTCCACGGATATTCTGGGCAAGCGGCTGCCTATTCCCCGAGGAGTGCTGGTGGGCCTGGCCGCCGCCATCAAACTCACCCCCGCAGTATTTGGCCTGTACTTCCTGGTCAAGCGCGATTGGAAGGCTGCGGCATGGGCCGTGGGCTCCGGCCTAGGCTTCACCGTCCTCGCCGCGCTCATCAGCCCCCATAATTCCCTGGTGTATTGGCTGCACACCTTGTCCAACACCGGCCGCATTGGCTCCCCGTTCTACGCCTCCAACCAGTCTCTCCAGGGTTTCCTCTATCGCCTAGAGGTTCCTCCCGCCACGCTTTCTACGCTGTGGATCATCGGGAGCGTGCTGTGTGTGGCTGCCGTGGCCTGGACCATGCACCGCCTGCTGAGCGTCGGCGCGGTGCCCGCCGCTCTCGTTCTCAACTCCCTGATCGCGCTCATCTGTTCTCCCATCTCCTGGTCACACCACTGGGTCTGGTTGATTCCCGCGCTCATCGTCACCGGGGCGGCCGCACGTAGAAGCCGCGCGATGATGGCGCTCACGGCCGCCATCGCCGCAGCGATCCTCGCTGCGCCGCACTGGCTCCTGCCCACTAACGACGCCCGCGAACTCGAATGGCCACTCTGGGCGCTCCCCCTGGGCAACGCCTATCTGGTTCTCGCGCTCCTTATCCTCGCCTACGCCGCATTCTTCCCCCGGACATTCCGCCCCCTTGAGGCACGGCGCTAACCATTTCTGCCCGGGTTAGCGCTGCTACGCGACTTTCCGCTCCGTGTTTTCCTCGATTCCCTGGGGTTTTTGTGCCTTAGCCCCCGGCAACGGCACAAACATCACGAGCGCCACGAGTACAAAGAACACCGGCCCGGCCTCTAGGTGATGGAACTCCAGCCCCGCCATCACCAGGTACGCCACAATGAGTATCACCGCGGCCACCATGCGGCCCACCAGAATCTTCTTCATCTCAGGTTTCCTGCCCTTCCTGTTCTGCACCCCATGTATCGGCTTTTATCGGCGCAGTCTACTCCCCTGCTCCCGCGCCGACACACACGGATCAGCGTCTAGGTCTTGTCCTGATGGGATCTTCCTCCCGGGAAGCTCTCCCCGGTTGGTGCTCTTCACGCCCCTCTCGGGAAAAGAACGCGCGCACCGCTCCCGGCACCGGAGCCAGGGCGGGCGGCTTAAGCGTCCACCCGATCACCGGGATACGCTGCAAGGCCCACATCATCACACCCCCGGCAAAGCCCAGGAAAATGCACGCCACTACCCAAAATTGGGTGCTGTGCGTCCACCGCTCGGCCTCCAGGGAGATCTCCACCCCGCCCAATCGCGCCAGAGGCACGTGGAAAAAGATCGTCAGCGCAATGGGATGGCCCAGATAGATGGGCAGCGTATGCCTGCCCAGGAATTGCAGCGCGGGGGAAAGATAAGGCACCTTGGATAATCCCACGGCCGCGAGGATGGCGATGGGCAGCATGAGGAACTGCCCCACCGTGCGCACCAGGGTCCATACGTCATTCGCCTCCACCACGGTTCCCGGCCACAACGGCCAATCCATGAGCGCGGGACCGTCTGCGGAGACGAGGTACCACATGGCGTACACCGCAAAGCCCGCCACATACGCCGTGGTAGCGCCCACGATCTTGGGCGGGGTCATCGCGCTGCTGGCAAAGTCGCGCACGGTGCGGGAAAGGTGCGCCCCCACCATAAAGATCGGCAGGTACATGATGAACTTGCCCACCGTATCGCAATGGGTGTTGAGCGGAAGCGCCAACACCGTGGTGAAGGACAGCGCCACCGCCACCCACGGACGCAACCTCCTGGTGGCCCACAGCACAAGGTTAAAGGCCACCAGGACGTATAAGAACCAATACATGTTCTGGGCCGTGAGCAGCGTCTCCGCATAAAAATGCACGTCGGCCAGTTCGGAGCCGTAGTAGGAGGCCCGGTGCCAGTCCATAAGCCCCACCTCGATGGGGGTCCACAGCACATAGGGCACCAGGAAGAACCACAGCCTGCGGCTGAACAATTCCCATAGGCTCATGCACAGCACCTTGGTGGAAAAGACCCCGCTCACCAGGAAAAAGAGCGGCATACGCAGCGGGTCAAGGAGGTGATTGACCTGCGCGGCAAAGGTATCCATGCCAAAGGGCACCGCCAGGCATACGTGCAGCAGCACCACCCCCAGGATGGAAACCCCCTTGGCCACATCCGGCCAGGCCACGCGCCCCTGCTCTCCGGCTTTTACCGGGGCGGTGCTGGCAAGGTGCGGGGCCATAAGCATGAGAAAGTGCGCAACGTCCTATCCGTGAGGCGGGAAACTGAGAGGAAACTTATGGGTTTAACCCTACAATGGATAGTACCTGGGAAGGAACTTCCCAGGTACCCAGCCGCACCCATCCCGTGCCCCTCCTAACAGCCCCACGTCACCACACGGATACCTCCGGCACGCCAGTGCCCCGCCGCGCCGATTAGGCAACTCTGATTAGGCAACGCCGATTAGGAAAAACGCGGTTCCGCCCCGCGCGGATAACCGTGGCCCGCCTCCAGGGACTTCTTCACCTCGGAGGCATACACGTCCACGTAGTCATAGCCGGTGAGTTCCACCAGAGTGCTCATCACGTGATCGGTCAGCGCGCGCACCGCCTGCTGGGAATCCGGGTCCAGGCCCTGTGACTTCACATAGGCGTGCGGATCGATCGGCTTGCCCACCTTCATGCTCACCTTGCGCGGGCGCAGCAGCCACGAACCAATGGGATTGGCCTCCCGCGTCCCGATCATGCCCACCGGAATGATCTTTTCCCCGGTGGCCAAGGCAATGCGCGCCACCCCGGTGCGTCCACGGTAAATACGGCCATCGGGAGAGCGCGTGCCCTCCGGGTAAATGCCAAAGAGGTCGCCGCGATCAAAGACCTTCTGCGCGGCCTTCTGCACGGCCTCGGCCGCACCGGCCTCGTTGCGGTTCACCGGCACCTGCCCCACGGTGCTAAAGAACCAGCTCTGTGCTCGGCCTACCAGGCCGGGGGTGGTGAAGTATTCGGACTTCGCCGGGAAGGTGATCTGGCGGGGACACATCAGAGGGAAGAAAAAGGAATCCATCACGGACTGATGGGAGGAGGCCAACAGGGCCGAGCCCTTCTTGGGGATATTCTCTACCCCCTCGATCTTCGGGCGATTCCACACGCGCAAAAACGGCCCCACCAGGATGTATTTGAAAGTCCAGTACCATTTATTGTGCATTGCTCGTCCTCCGTGACGGGTTGAGTCTCTTTTGGCGGGCTATCCGGCCACAAGCCCCCGCGCCAGATCGGCTACGCCAATCATACCCGCATCCGCTCCCAACTCCGCCGTGGCTACGCGGGCCAGCGGGCGGTACCCCGTTCCCACGATCTGCGAGGAGAACTGCTCCGTGGCCTGGTCCAGGTAAAGGTCCGCGTCCCTGGAAACACCGCCACCCAGCAAAATCAGCTCCGGGTCCAGAATATCCGCCACGATGGAAAGGCCCGTGCCCAGCCAGGAGGCGAACTCCTCCACCACCGCCATGCCCGCCGCGTCTCCCCGGCGAGCGGCCTGCATGATGTGCAGCCCGTCCACGGAATTCGGGTCGCGCCGCACCTGAGCGGCCAGGGTCGAGCCGGAAAAGCGGCGCTTATGCACCAGCTCAATGGCGGAATCCATCAGCGCGGTACCCGAGCAATAGCGTTCCAGGCAGCCGAGTTTTCCGCAGGGGCAGGGCCTGCCCCCCGGCACCACCGTGAGGTGCCCGAATTCCGGGGCCGTGCCGTAGGCTCCTCGGAAGATCTCACCGCGCGTCATCAGCGTCGCCCCGATGCCGGTGCCCACGGCAAAGAGCACCCAAGTTTCCACGCCCTGCGCCGCACCAAAGCGGTACTCGCCCCAGGCCGCGGAGTTCGCATCGTGCTCTAACTTCACCGGTAGGCCCAGGCGTTCCTCCAGCATGGAGCGCACCGGGGCGTCGCGCCACGGCAGGTGCGGGGCAAAGCGCACGACCTCGCAATCGGGGTCGAGGAAACCCGCCACGGCCACGCCCACGGCGGCGATCTCGTGATCCCTACGCAGCAGATCCACCAGGTGCGCGATCCCTCGGCTCATGCCCTCGGCGTCGCGCGGCGAGGGAAGCGAGCGGGCGTCGATAATGCGCCCCCCGGCGTCCACCACTCCGGCGCGCATGTTGGTACCGCCGATGTCGAAGCCCACGGTGAGGCTGCTCGACGTATCGGTCATGGCTCTCTCGCCTCCGTCAGAACGGCTGATAGGTAACCGTCTCATTATAGGGGACGATCGGACACATCCAGAAGCCGCCGCAGGCGAGCAGACATGATCTCCCACGTCCAGTTCTGTTCTACGTATCGACGCCCCGCCGCACCCATCTCCGCGCGCTGCTGCGGGGAGCCCAGGACGTCCACGAGGGCGTCGCTAAGCTCCTCGACGTCGCCTCCCCGCACCACGTAGCCGGTGTCCGGCTGCACCGTCTCCGGGGCTCCACCGGAATCCCCGGCGATCACCGGAACCCCGCAGGCCTGCGCCTCCAGATAAACGATGCCCAAGCCCTCCACGTCCAGGCCCTTCCCCCTGGTTCGAGCGGGTACGGCCGCCACGTCCGCAGTGGCGACGATCTCCACCATCTCCGCAAAGGGCAGGCTGCCGGTGAAGATCGCGGTGGGATCGTAACGTCGGGCGAGGGTGCGCAGCGTGCTCTCATACCGCCCCTGCCCCACGATCATCAGTTGCGCCTCGCCTATCGACGCCCGCACCCGAGGCATGGCCCGCAACAATTGATCCTGCCCCTTGCGCGGGACCAGCCGAGAGACGCAGACGATCAGGGGCGTATCCGGCGCAATCCCCCACCGCGCGCGCACGCGCTCTTGCGCGGAGGTATCAATCGGCTTAAACACCTCCACGTCCACCCCCGAGGGCAAATGCTCAAAGCGCGGCCCCGACCCAAAGGCCCGCCGGAACCTCCTCAGGGTGTAATCCGAGATGTAGGTGACCACGTCCGCGTGGCGACCAATCATGCGCAGCACCTGCCGCGCGCCAGGAAGCATGGACCATCCCACCTCGTGCCCGTGCGTGGTGGCAATGACCCTCCGCGCCCCCGCTCGCTTGGCCGCCCCACCCATGACCGCCAGGGGGGCCGCCGCGCCAAACCACACGGTGGTGATCTGGTGTTCTCGGATTAACTCGCACATGCGACGCACCGTAGCCGGTGTGGGAAGCATCACCGCGCGCGGCCATCGCACCACCTCGTAGGGCACCTCCGCGTCGTGCTTGCGCGCGGCCTCTGCGTCCTGCGTGGAGGCAAAGACCACGATGTCCTGCGGGTCGAGGCGAGAAACAAAGTCCCTCAGATATGACTGAATCCCGCCCACGCGGGGCGGGAAATCATTGGTAACCAGGAGCGTGGTGGGCATGCACCCACTCTAGCCCGCAGCTTAGAAGCGTACCGCTCCCGCCCACGGCATGGAATCCACGTCCACGATCTGCACCGGAATGCCGTAGTCGGAGGCGTGCACCAGTTTGCCATCGCCAATGTACATGCCCACGTGGGTCACGCCGGGGTAATAGCCCACCACGTCGCCGGGCTGAAGCTGATCGCGGCTCACCGGGGTGCCGCCCGCCAGCTGCGACTGCGAGGTGCGCGGCACAGTCATGCCCTGCTGCTGGTAGGCCCAGTAGATCAGGCCGGAGCAGTCGAAGGCGTCCGGGCCGGTAGCGCCCCAGCTATAGGGTGCCCCCAGCTTGGACAGCGCCGCCTGCACGGCCCCGGCGGCCTTGCTCGAACCCGCAGGAACGGAAGGAGCGGATTCCGACGACCCGCTGGAACTCCCGGTGCTACCCGTGCTCGGGGGCGTTGCCGGGGCCGGAGAGGGCGGACCCTGCACCGGCGCGGCTTCCTCGGGGGCCGCCTCTTCCTCGGGAGCGGAAGGAGTACTGAGTTCCTCGGTGATCTCCGTGATCGTGGTGGTGGAAAGTTCCTCCTCGGTGACCTCCGGGGTCACCTCCTCCACGGTCTCAATGATCGTCTCGCGCAGGCGCGCCGTGAACTCATCGAGGTTCACCACCTGCGGGTTGTTCTTCAACTCCCAGCGCTCGCGCTCGTCCTCGGTGAGTGCGTCAATGCGCTCCTTCACCTCGGCCACCTGGGCCTCAAGTTCCTCTTTTTCCTCGCGCAGGACGTCGAGGGCCTCTTCCAGCTTCGCCTGCTCGTACTTGGCCGTGGCCGCCTCTTCCTCGGCGTCCTCCTGCGCATCCAGGGCCTCCTGGGCGGTGTCGCGGAGGTTCCGCATCACGGTATCCGCCTTCCGGGACAGGGTGCCCAGGTAGGAGGCGCGATCAATGGCGTGCTGAGGATCATCCGCGCCCAGGGTGCTGACCTCGCGGTTCAGGTTGGACAGGCGGTACCGAGAACCCGCTAACTTTTCAAAGTCCTCCTTGGCCTTCTCCCACTTTTCCTTGGCCTCGTCCGCTAATTCCTGGGCCTTATCCGCGGCCTCCTGGAGTTTCTCGACCTCCTCGGTCTCCTTATCCAGGTCCTCCTCGTGCTGCTTCACCTCCTCATTCTTGGCGGCAGCATCGCGGGAAAGCTGTTCCATCGAGGAGATAAGGTCATCGGTTTCATCGGCTTGCACTACCGACGCTCCCCCCACGGTGAGGGCGAGAACCGTGCCAGTACCAATGAGTAAACGTTGGGTGTAACTAGCAGCGCGACGTGGGTTGAACACTCGTGTACTCCAGGCTATGAGAGGAGGGATAAATATAACGAAAAGAACTATAGCGGTAAAAGTGGCTTCTTGCCTAGTGGAGCGATCAAAAAATTTTATTGGTTCTCTCCGAACAGTGCCTCACCGTTATCTTTTGCCCGCTCTCCCCGCCCACAGAGATGGACCAGAGCGATTTCCCACGGACCGCCCGCGCAAGATGACCTCCCCGCTTACCCCTCAATGAGGCCTCTACCGCCCCGAGCACCCCGCCCCCGTTTCTGCGGGAGTATGAGAAAAGCCCCGGCCCCACACACAGGGTAGGACCGAGGCTAAGTTCCTGGCATATGCGCCTAAGGAGAGCGCCGCCTAGAAGCGCACCGCCGAGTGGAAGGGCATCATATCCAGCGGGCGCTCCGCCACCGGGGAACCGGAGTTCAGGGCATCAATGATCATGCCGTTGCCCACGTAGATACCAACGTGGGAAGCACCACCGTAGAAGGCCACGATGTCACCGGGCTGAAGATCACCATAGGCAACCGGGGTTCCCGCAGAGGCCTGGGCCTGAGAGGTACGCGGGATGGCCTTGCCCACCTGGGAGTACACCCAGGAGGTGAAACCGGAGCAGTCGAAGGCGTTGGGGCCGGCCGCGCCGTACACGTAGGGGGAACCGATCTTGCCGCGCGCGATGTCCACGATGCTCTGCCCCACGGAAGCGGAGGCGGAACCGGGCACGCCAAAGCTCTGATCTTGCCCCACCGGAGGAGTGGACAGCTCGGAAACCGCAGCCGGGGTGAACTCCGTGCTCTGGGCGGGCTGCTCGAAAAAACCGAAGTTCTGCACGAAGTCATAGCCCGGAACGTTGCCGAAGTCCGGGATGTCCACGGAGAAGTCGGTGTTAGGAACGGTGAAGGTGGCGGCGTTAGCCACACCGGGGGTCACCACGGTGGCACCCACAGCGAGGGCAGAAGCGGCGGCAAAACGGCGAGCGGTGGTGTTCTCCTGCCGACGGTGCTTAGTCACGAATGAATCTCCAAATCTTCCTGTCATGCCTACCGGGTTAGCTGTCGAGTGAGGAAACGGAAGGCTCCTCCCCTCGGTCCATCTGAGCAAGAGGCTTCTTAACTCAGACTCTTCCAAGGGGTAAACCCCAGAAGCGAGTGGTTCCCCGGCTCCCAACGAGAACCTGTGTTCCCGCCGAGACTCGGCTTTAGTTTTCAGTTCATGTACTTGCCCCAGGGCTGCGCCCCGCTGCAATGTCTCAATTAGGTTACGAAACGGCCACAAACCTTGTCCAACCGCCGCCACCATCCAGCACCGTTACCGAACCGTTATCAAAAAGATACTGAAAGTTTCCCTAGCGTTTTCTTGACGGCAACCTGCCCCCTCAAACCGTCGCCGCAAACCATCTTTTCCCAGGTCATCACCACCATATAGGAAATCCACGGCAGAATCATCCCCTCGGCGGCCCACGCATTTCCCAGGAATAATTAAGCCAAAGATCCCCCGATGTGACCTTTGACACATGCGAGTTTCGCTCGCCACACAGACCCCTCAGACCACACCGGCAAACGGTTTAACGCACCCCATGACTCCATTCCCTGCGCACTCCGTCCGCTTCGTCCCCTTGGCACGAGGACTGACCCACCAGGCATTCAGAAGCTCGTGCCTCGCGCCCCCAGCAGGATTGTCCCCCTACCCGTCGTCCTACTCTCCTCCGCGCGGCGGGGAATGGCCTGCTTCAGTAGCAATTGTCCCCCTACCCGTCCTGCTCTCCTTTTCAGCCCCTCAGCCTCAACTGCTCTCTTCGGCCCCCTACCGCCTCTCACCACCCCACTTCCCCGCTTCTCCACTCCCGCTGCTTTCCCGCCCGGACTCCTTGCCGCCCCGCTGCCCGGGGGCTACCTCGGACGCAGCGCAAAACAACGCGGTACATAAGCAAGAGCACCACCCCTGCGTAGGGATGGTGCTCTACAAAGAAAGCCTAGGACTCCACGCGATTAGCGATCAGAATCCCGATCGCGCTCCTCATTAGCCTTGTTCAGATTCTCAAACATCTGGGCTTCCTCGTGGTGATTCTCGCGGGCGATCTGGCGCTTACGCTCCTGAATGTGCTCAGGATCTGCGGAGAACACACCATAAGACTCCGAATCGGCAAAGCCAAGTTCGTTGAGCTGCTTGGGCACCTTGGCACCCGAGTACTTCAACGGAATCGCATGTCCGTGATCGTCCACGCCACCAAGCGGCTGGTGAACCTCGATGAAGGCACCGTTGGGCATTTGCTTGATGATGCCCGTCTCAATGCCGTGCTCCAGAACCTCGCGGTCAGAACGCTGCAAACCAATGCAGATGCGGTACGTGATGAAGTACGCCAGCGGAGGCAGCACCAGCAGACCAATACGGCCAACCCAGGTCATGGCATTCAGCGAGATCTGGAAGTGGTAGGCGATGAGGTCATTACCACCGGAGAGCGTGAGCAGGATAAAGAAGGTCAAGCCCATCGCGCCCAGGCCGGATCGCACCGGCACATCGCGGGGACGCTGGAGGAGATTGTGGTGGGCGTCATCGCCGGTAATCGCCTTCTCGATGAAGGGGTAGGCGAAGAGCAGGATCACCATGAGCCCCGCCAGCAGGGCCACCCAGAACACACCCGGGATCGTGTAATTACCGAGGTACAGCTCCCAAGCGGGCATAACACGGGCCGCACCGTCCGTCCACAGCATGTAAATATCGGGCTGAGAACCAGCGGAAACCTGCGAGGGGTTGTAGGGGCCGAGCAGCCAGATCGCGTTGATGGTGGTCAGACCCGCCATGAGCGCGAGCACACCCGCGGTCAGCAGGCCAAAGGCCACTGCCTTCACCGCGAACACCGGCATAATGCGCACGCCCACCACGTTCTGCTCCGTGCGACCGGCGCCGGGGAACTGGGTGTGCTTCTGGTACCACACCAGGGCCAGGTGTGCCGCGATCAGGCCCAGGAGGATACCCGGGATGATGAGCACGTGAGCGATGTAGAAGCGATCAAGCATGATCTCGGAGGGGAAATCGCCGCCGAAGATCAGCCAGTGCAGCCAGGTACCAACGATCGGCAGACCCACGATGATCGCGGACATAATGCGCAGACCCACGCCGGAGAGGAGGTCATCCGGCAGGGAGTAACCGAGGAAGCCCTCGGCCATGCCCAAAACGAGCAGGGTGCAGCCGATGATCCAGTTGGCCTCACGGGGGCGTCGGAAAGCACCCGTGAAGAAGATGCGCAGCATGTGCGCCACCATCGAGAACATGAACATCAGGGCGGCCCAGTGGTGCATCTGGCGCACAAACAGGCCGCCGCGCACCTCAAAGGAGATGTTCAGCGCAGTTTCATAGGCGCGAGACATCTCCACGCCCTTGAGCGGAAGGTAAGCGCCGTCGTAGATCACTTTCGTGATCGAGGGATCAAAGAACAGTGTGAGGTACACACCGGTCAGCAGCAGGATGATGAAGCTATAGAGAGCAATCTCACCGAGCATGAAGGACCAGTGGGTCGGAAAGACCTTGTTGATCTGCGGGCGAAGCAGGCCCGAGACTGTGTACCGCTCATCAACGTTATTGCCAATGTGGGCAAGTTTATTACTCATTATGACTTACGCTCCCAGAATGCCGGGCCAACGGGCTCAACAAAGTTGTCCTTGGCGATGAGGTAGCCTTCCTCGTCCACCGTGATCGGCAGCTGCGGCAAAGCACGGGCGGCCGGGCCGAACACCGGCTTGCCGTAGTGCAGCGCATCAAACTGCGACTGGTGGCAGGGGCACAGAATGCGGTTGGTCTGAGCCTCATACAGAGAGGTGGGGCAACCAATGTGCGTGCAAATCTTCGAGTAGGCGTAGTAGTCACCGTAATGGAACTCCTCCTGCCCCTCGCGCTCGACCACCTTGGTGGCGTCGGCGGAACGCAGGCGAATCAACATCACGGCATTACGCGGACCGTGGATGGAGTGCATGTGGTTGGTGTACACATCGCGCTTGGGGTCGTAACGATCACCATCGTTCACATCCTCCTCCGCCAGCGGGAACACCGTCTCCATCGCGGCGGCGTCCAGATCCTCGGGACGCATGCGCACCAGGCGGGAAACACCCTCCGTGGTCATGTGCGTTCCCGTCTGCCCCTTGTGCTCCTCGGCCACCGCACCGGTGTCACGGCCGAGGTACAACTTCACCCCATTCTCGTGCAGGGTCCAACCAGAGGTCCACAGAGTTCCGTCACCGTTATAGTTCAGCTCGTGGCGCTTCCAGGGGTTCTTCACCATGCCCCCCAGCGGGAGGGCCACCGTGAGACCAGCGAAAACGGCACCCAGCCCCAGCAGGCCTTGGATTGCCTTACGACGCCCCAGGGTGGAGGTCGTCCAGGCATCGTTCAGCAGTGCGGTAACGGTGCGACGATCAATCTCATCGGAAGGGCCGTCGTGGCGCTTCTGCACGGAAATCTCTTCGGGAATAAAGGACTTCACGTACTGAACCACAAAGATACCCAGGCTCAGAATGGTCAGGCCTGCGGTCAGACCAAGCATGGGGGTGTAGAACGTGTACATCCACATGCCCTCGTCCCCCAGGCCCTTGTACTCCCACGGCCAGAAGAGGTACGTGGCCAAGAAGCCGATACCAGAGACGATAGCCAGAATGAGCCACACGGCAAGAACGCGCTCGGAGCGCTTTTCCGCGGGGTCGTTGGGCACCGGGAAGCGTTCCTTGCGGTACGCCACAGTGACGCCATCAAGCTCAGTGCCCAGGCGAGCAAGTTCCTCATTGCTCATGGACTTGAGCTGCTGTTCCGTATATTCGTGATGCTTTGCGTTACTCATGAGCGCGTTCCAATCCAGATAGCGGCGGCGATGAGCGCCACGATGCCGACGAACCACACAAAGAAGCCCTCTGACACCGGGCCGAGACCACCCAGCGACCAACCACCGGGGCTGGGCGTCTCCTTGGCGGACTTAATGAAGGCGATAATGTCCTTCTTCTCGTCCGCAGAAAGCTGACGATCGGAGAACTTCGGCATGTTCTGCGGACCGGTCAGCATGGCCTGATAGATCTCCTGCTCATTGGCAGGGTCAAGCACTGGAGCGTACTTACCGGAGGAGAGCGCGCCGCCACGGCCGGTGAAGTTGTGGCAGGAGGCGCAGTTCAGGCGGAAGAGTTCCGAGCCGCGAGCCACATCGGCAGGATCGATCTTCCCGTCATAGTTAGCCCCGCGCAGCTCCTCCATGGCGATGGAGCCGTCCTCGTTGTACACGATCTCCGGACCACCGCCGTTTGCCGCCACGTATGCAGCCATAGCGAGCGCCTGCTGCTCCGTGTAACGCGGACGCTTACGCTCCGCCTGGGCGTCATTGGACATCATCGGCATGCGGCCGGAATGCACCTGGAAGTACACCGAGCCTTCACCCACGCCGATGAGGGAGGGGCCGCGATCCTTTACGCCCTGCAAGTTCGCGCCGTGGCACGTGATACAAGCAACGTCGTAGAGGTCCTTACCCTCCTGAATCAAGGCTTGATCATCGCGGCTGGCGGAGGCCGTCTGGGCGTCGGGAGTGAGTGCGCTGGCCAACACACCAGCGCTCGTGAGCCCGAGGGTAAGAGCCAGCGCACCGCCAGCGGTCCGACGCATCTTGCGACGGTTGCGGACCTTCTTACCCGAGGCGGCGGAATCCTGCCGCTCGGTGTTCTTTGGGTTGGTATCCATCATTTCCCTTTATTCTTTGTGCGGGTCGTGAACACACGGGGCGATCCAGGTGCAGTGAGACTGGATCGAATTCCCCTACTGAATCACGTACACGACCACGAACAGACCGATCCAGACGACATCGACGAAGTGCCAGTAGTAGGACACCACCATGGCTGCCGTTGCCTGCGCCGGCGTGAACTTGGACTTAGCCACGCGCAGCAGGATCACCACAAAGGCCAACACGCCAGCCAACACGTGGGCGGCGTGGAAGCCCGTGGTGATGTAAAAGACGGAAGCGAACACGCTGTTCGAGATGGTTACCCCATCCATGATGAGGTGCGCGTACTCGTACCCCTGAAGGCAGAGGAAGATTACGCCCAGCAAGATCGTCAGCGAGTACCACTTGCGCAGCCCATATACGTCACCCCTTTCCGCTGCAAACACGCCGAACTGCGAGGTCACAGAGGAGGTCACCAGAACCACGGTGATCATCAACGCGTACCACACGCTGAGATGCCCGGCCTGGTGTGCCCAGTCCCCAGACTGGCCGTTAGCCCGCGACGTAAAGTACATCGCGAAGAGTCCGGCGAAGAACATCAATTCCTGCGACAGAAACACGATGGTGCCAACGCTGACCATATTGGGGCGGTTCAGCGTCGGAACACGCTGCGGTGCTGCCGTACCTGAGTTTGAAATTGCGCTCGTCACGCCTATTAGTATGACTGCTCAAAGCCGGGAAGTCACTTCGTCTCCCCCGCCGCTTTTCAGCACGGCTTTAGCAAAAGGCCAGCCGGTGCAGGGACCCACGCCACACCCACCCCACCTCTCCCCGCCACAGCCCCGACGCCCGCAGTCATTCGCGCAGGTCACGGCGGCAGCAAATCGCCACCCGGGAAACAGCAGGTAAAACCAGGCATTACAACCCCCGGGAAGCGCCGTCGCACGGCGGTTTCCCACAGTTCCCCAGAGAGACATAACTCACAAAAAGGGACTCCCCCACCCCGCCATGATCAAACTTTCGGATAACCCCCGCCGCTCATCCTTTTTATCGACCGCCACCGAATCGCAGAGCCATGTCACGAAAATGATAAAAGAAATACCCCACCATTAAAACATAATGGTGGGGTATTTTAAAATACGATATTTAGTGCTTTTCCTTCGGCTGACCATACTGAAGGTTCAGCTTGGTGGTGGTGTAAATCAACAACACCGCGCCGAGAGCAATCATCCACCAGTGCAGGTAAACAATGCCCAGACCCAGCACGAGGATCGCACCGGACATAGCCGCCGGCCAGATGGAGCTGGGGCTAAAGAAGCCCAGGGTTCCGGCCTTATCCGCAACCTCGGCCTCCTCCCAATCCTCGGGGAGGATGTCCATGCGACGCTCGGTGAAGTGTAGGTAACCACCGAGCATGAGGGTCAAGGCAGCGGCCAGAACCAGGCCCACCACTCCGGCCCACTCGGTGCCGTATCGGTAGCCATCGTCTTGCACGTGCGTGGTTCCCAGAATGTAGATGACCGCCATGACAACCAGGAATACGGTCATCGAGTACATGATCTTGGTACTTGATTTCATGATGCAGCTCCTACGCCTTAGGCGTTATTGTTCACGAAGTTATCGCCGTCGCTGGTATTGCGATCAGAGTTGAACGGGTGCGTGCTGGTGGCGTAGGGCTCCTCGCCGATGGCCTTGAGTGCGTCGGAGTTCGGAGCACCAGGGTTAGCGGTGCGGAACGCCATGTAGTCGCGGAACTGATCCGGGGTGACCACACGCAGCTCGAAGTTCATCATCGCATGGTAGGTGCCGCACATCTCCGCGCAGCGGCCCACGAAGGCGCCTTCCTTCTCGATCTTTTCCACCTGGAAAGCACGCTGCTGCTGGTTAGCCTCCGGGTGAGCGTAGGCATCGCGCTTGAACAGGAACTCGGGGATCCAGAAGGAGTGGGCAACGTCGCCGGAAGCAAGGCGGAACTCCACCGGCGTCTGGCTCGGCAGGACCAAAACCGGAACCTCCTCGGTGGTGCCCAAGGTCTCCACCGTGTTGTAGTTCAGGTAGGACATGTCGCGCTTGGACTTACCGTGAATCGGGTTATCCCCGTTGGGGTTCACCCGAGTCTCATCGGCCAGGCGCTGGCTCTCCTCATCGGTACCCACATAGTCCTGGCCATTCGGCATCAGGGAACCATCCACCTCGGCGTAGCCGAACTTCCAGTTCCACTGGAAGGCCGTGACGTCCACGGTGACTTCCGGGTTCTTATCCAGCGCGGTGACCTTTTGCTGGGTCTGCACCGTGAAGAAGAAGATCACCATGACGATCACGATGGGCAGGGTGGTCAGCACAAGCTCCACGGGAATGTTGTACTGCGTCTGGCGGGGGAACTCACCAGCGCCCTTCTTTTCCGCGCGCTTTGCCCCCCACCGGAAGATAGCGGTGAGGAACAGACCCCACATGATGAGGCCAATGATCCACGCCGCAACCCAGACCCAGACCCAGAAGTTGCCCATGGCGGTGGCCTCCGGGGTGATTCCCTCGGGCCAACCCATGCGCAGCAACCGATCCACGGCCTCCGGCGGAGCGACGTCACAGCCAGACAAGGCAAGACCCGCAGCGGCAACGATGCCCCCCAGGGCTACCGTCCGGCCGCGGCCTGCTCGATTTCGCTGTTCCACGTGTGTCTGCCTTTCCTTCCACACAGCTTCCAAGAACCAAGATCAACCAAAGAGGACTGTGGTTCATTCCTAACCAGCAGGATAGCCGATAAGAGTCCTGAAACCACGCTGAACCCCTCTACCCCAACTCTCAGGATCACCACAGATTATCCCTACTTGAGGCGAATCTTACTGGCCTAGCCCCTTTTCCTCCCCCACCACCCCATCAGGACTGTGGCATAACCCTCACCAAAGATCCATCGAAAGTTGTCACCCATTCGGGGAGAGTAATAAGGCCATTCCCGGCACAGTCCCCGAAGAATCTCGGGTTCCGCGCGTACTCAAACACCTACTTCGCGCCCGCTCAGTAGCCTATGCCCACCCCACGTAGCGGGGAGCGCCATGTGCGGCACGTCCCCGCGTCATGCCATCATTACTTATAATATTTCTTCACCCTCCCCCACCTGTTTAAGGAGTAGACAAAGAATATGTGCGGGCTTCTTGGCTTCCTGTCCGCTGACGGGAACGCCGCTGGTTTTGTCGATACCGTAACCCACGCTCTCGTCTGCCAGCGTCACCGCGGCCCTGACGATTCCGAGTCATGGTCAGACGATGACATCGTCTTAGGCTTCAATCGCCTCTCCATTGTCGATCTAGAGCACTCGCACCAGCCGTTGCGCTGGGGCCCCCAGGACAACCCCGAGCGCTACACGCTGACCTTTAATGGTGAGATCTACAACTACGTGGAACTGCGCGAGGAACTCCAACAGGCTGGCTACGCCTTCCACACCACGGGCGATTCCGAGACCATCGTGGTGGGCTATCACCACTGGGGCGAGGCCGTGGTGGAGCACCTGCGCGGCATGTTCGGCTTTGCCGTGTGGGATTCCCAGGAGCGCACGCTTTTCCTGGCCAGGGATCAGTTTGGCATCAAGCCGCTCTTTATGGCCACCACCACCCAGGGAACCGTCTTTTCCTCGGAAAAGAAGTCCATCATGGACATGGCCTCCGCACTGGATCTAGACCTCAGCCTTGACCGGCGCGCCATCGAGCACTACGTGGATCTCCAGTACGTCCCGGAGCCGGAGACCCTGCACGCGGGAATCCAGCGCCTCGAATCCGGCTGCCACGCCACCATTACCCCCGGTAAGAAGCCTGAGGTCAAGCGCTATTTCCGTCCCGAGTTCCGCACCTCCCCCGTACCCCAGGGCCAGGAGCAGGCGCTCTTTGACCGGATCGCTCGCGTTCTGGAAGATAGCGTGGAAAAGCACATGCGCGCCGATGTCACGGTGGGGTCCTTCCTCTCCGGCGGCATTGATTCCACCGCCATCGCCACCCTGGCCAAGCGGCACAACCCTGACCTCCTTACCTTCACCACCGGCTTTGAACGCGAGGGGTATTCCGAGGTCGATGTGGCGGCGGAGTCTGCGGCGGCCATCGGGGCCAAGCACATCGTGAAAATCGTTTCCCCCGAGGAATACGCCAATGCCCTCCCCAAGATCATGTGGTACCTCGATGATCCGGTGGCCGATCCCTCCCTGGTGCCCCTCTACTTCGTGGCGGCCGAGGCTCGCAAGCACGTCAAGGTGGTGCTCTCCGGCGAGGGCGCCGATGAGCTTTTTGGCGGATACACCATCTACAAGGAACCCCTCTCCCTGGCTCCCTTTGAAAAGATCCCCTCCCCCCTGCTCAAGGGTCTACGCCACCTGGGTTCCGTTCTGCCCGAGGGCATGAAGGGGAAGTCTCTGCTGGAGCGCGGCACCATGAGCATGGAAGAGCGCTACTACGGCAACGCCCGCTCCTTTAACTTCGAGCAAATGCAGCGGGTGATTCCCTGGGCCACCCGGGACTGGGATCACCGGGAGGTCACGGCCCCCATCTATGCGCAGTCCCGGCACATGGACCCCGTGGCCCGCATGCAGCACCTGGACCTGTTCACCTGGATGCGCGGCGATATTTTGGTCAAGGCGGATAAAATCAACATGGCCAATTCCCTGGAATTGCGCGTGCCCTTCCTGGACAAGGAGGTGTTCCGCGTGGCGGAGTCCATCCCGCACGAACTCAAGATCGCGCACGGCACCACCAAGTATGCGCTGCGCAAGGCGATGGAGCAGATCGTTCCCCCGCACGTGCTGCACCGTAAGAAGTTGGGCTTCCCCGTTCCCATGCGGCATTGGCTGGCCGGTGAGGAACTGCACGGCTGGGCGCAGGATACGATCCGCGAATCCCAGACCGAGGACATCTTTGATAAGCAGGCCGTTCTGGAAATGCTCAAGGAACACCGCGATGGGATTTCCGATCACTCCCGGCGGTTGTGGACCGTCCTGGCCTTTATGATCTGGCACGGGATCTTTGTGGAAAAGCGCATTGATCCCCAGATCGAGCACAAGGATTATCCCGTGGACATCTAGGAACCACTAAAAGGAGGGCGACCCACATCGGGCCGCCCTCCCTATGTAAGCAGGCGCTTAGTGGAAAGAATCTCCGCAGGCGCAGGAACCCCCGGCGTTGGGGTTATCGATGGTAAAACCCTGCTGCTCGATGGTATCCGCGAAGTCGATCTTGGCCCCCATCAGGTAAGGGACGGACATCTTATCGATCACCAGGCGCACGCCACCGAACTCATCGGCCTTGTCCCCATCCAGGGTGCGGTCGTCAAAGTAAAGCTGGTAGCGCAGCCCCGCGCAGCCACCGGGCTGCACGGCAATGCGCAGGGAGAGATCATCGCGGCCTTCCTGATCTAAGAGCGCCTTCGCCTTGGCCGCAGCGGCGTCGGAAAGCGTTACTCCGGTGCTGGTGGGTGCAGTCATCTCGATAAACTCCTTGCTGCGTGAACTGTCATGCTGGGGTTTCTCATCACCCTACCCTCGGTGCCGCTGCTGCGTCATCAAGGTCACGCGCAAGGCACGGCGGGCGACGTCGCCAAGTGTAACGCGGGAACCTCCGCCGATATTCCCGCCGGACACGGTGGGCTTGTACAGTTGTAGCCGTGAAATTACCGTGGCAGAACAGTAACGATTCCGCCTCCCCGGAGGCCCCGGCCGAGGCTCCCGCGCCGCAGCAGGAGGAAAGCACTCCGCTTCCCAAGGGATATACCGCCCCCAAGGGTCGCCCCACGCCCAAGCGCAAGGACGTGGAGTTGGAGCGCGGGGTGATTCGCGGGACGTCGATGGCCCCCACGACCCCGCAGCAGCAGCGCCAAAAGCGCAAGGAACTCAAGGCCTCCATGTCCAAGCAGGAATGGAAGGACTACAAGCGCAAGGAGCGCGAGGAATCCCGGCGCAGGCAACGGGCAATGGATCGTGGCGAGGAGCGCTATCTGCTGCCCAGGGATAAGGGCCCCGAGCGCGCCTTTGCCCGCGATTGGGTGGATTCCCGCCGCTTCCTCAACAACTGGGTCATGCCCTTTGCCTTGGTGCTCTTCGCCTCCATGTTTGTGACCAACGGCTTCCCCGAGGCCGCGGGCATCGTGTCGCTGGTTTCCATGGCCATCATCCTTCTCTTCGCCGTGGAGGGCATTATCCTCGCCCGGCGCGCCAACCGAGCCGTGCGCGCGGAGTTCCCCGAGACCACGCAGGCCGGAATCGGCTTTGGTTTTTACGTCTACTCCCGTGCCTCTCAGCCCCGGCGCTGGCGCAGTCCCAAGCCGCGCGTGGAACTGGGGGCCACGGTGGGCCGCATAAACCAGTAAGCAATAGCCATACTCACAGCGATCAGCGGAGGTCACCGTGAACTTATTCAACACCGTTGCACCCCCCACCGGCGGCGCCGAGCACCTGCCCACCCCCATCCCGGTGGAAGCCGCTGGACGGTTGCGCGATGTTGCCGCGTTCTTCGCCTCCGTGCAGGGAGTCACCGCCGACGCCCCCCTGCGTCCCATCGTGGAGCCTCGACTCGTCCTGGTCAGCGGAGGTAGAGCCGAGGCGGACACCGCAGGCACCACGGAAATCACTGACGACGCCGCGAGCACCGCCACGGGCCCACGGGACGTCGCTGCGCAATTGCTGGAACAATTCCACGCCGGTACCGGCCCCACCCTCGCTTTTGCCGAGGCCACCGGGATCGCCACGGAACTGGTGGAATCTCCTTCCCCATCCTCCTTTGAGGAGGCACTATCCCTAGGAATCCGCACCGCCGATGCTCACGCTGATCGCGGCGTGGATCTGGTTTTACCCGCCTCCCTAGGGCACGGCGACGAAGAGGAAGCGCTGGCGCTCCTGGGGCTGCTGTGCTCGGAGGAGCCCGTGGCTGTGGTGGGCTTCCACGGCACCTCGGATAAGCGCTGGAGCCAGCGCGTAAGCCGCGTCCGCGACCTCATGTTTAGCGCCCGCGATCACCGAGGTTCCGCCGCCGATATTCTGCGGCACCTCGCCAACCCCGCCATGATCACCCTCGTGGGCTTCCTGGCGCAATCCGCGTCACGGCGCACCCCGATTCTGCTCGATACCACGGTGACCTGCGTGGCCGCGTGCTACGCGCAGGCTCTCGCCCCCGGTGCAAGGGATTGGATGCTGGCCGGGCAACTAACGCCCCAGGCCGGGCACCTCCTCGCCGTGCGGCACCTTGGAC
The DNA here is from genome assembly GCF_033783015.1 of Corynebacterium sp. 21KM1197. Lineage (NCBI taxonomy): Bacteria > Bacillati > Actinomycetota > Actinomycetes > Mycobacteriales > Corynebacteriaceae > Corynebacterium > Corynebacterium sp. 21KM1197. The sequence goes on from NZ_CP123907.1 coordinate 1,606,186, forward strand.
TAACTCCTTTGTTCGCTCTCAACATGCCGCTGGGCATGGGCACCGGTGCTGCGAGCGCCATGCCCCTCATTCGGGCCGCCACCACGCTCTACGCGCGATAGCGCAAGCAATCACGGCGGCGCGATAACGCCGCCTGGCCATCCCCCTCCCAATCAGCAATGGCTGAGCACGGGGCTTCGGCCGCCCCCACCCCGTGCTCCGGTGCCTCCGCCGAGGGTTTCCCGGCTACCGATAGAGCCCTGCTGCGCCCCGGCGCAGCCACACGGCCAGCCACAGCCACACGGCCAGCCACAGCCACACGGCCGGACACGCCGCATAGGCTCGGCCCCGCTGGCTACCCCTCCGCTGCCGCAGGCACCAAACCGTACACCCAACCGTGGGTATCTTCTGCCACCCCGCGCTGAATATCAGTGAGCCTCCGGCGCAGCTTCATCGTCACCGATCCCGGCTCATTATTCCCCACGGTAAACTCCCCCTCCGCGGACTTCACCACGCCCACCGGGGTGAGCACCGCCGCGGTGCCGCACGCCAGGGTTTCCGTCATCGCTCCGGATTCCGCGTCCCTGCGCCACTCCCCCTTGGAGATGCGCCGCTGCTCGGTAACGTATCCCAGGTCGCGGGCCACGTGCAGCAGGGAGTCTCGGGTTACGCCGGGCAGGAACGATCCGCTCAGTTCCGGGGTCACCAGGGTGACGCCCTCGGGAGAATCCTCGGAACCATACACAAACATAAGGTTCATGCCGCCCATTTCCTCGATGTACTCCCGCTCCACCGCATCGAGCCACACCACCTGGTCGCAGCCCTTCTCGCTCGCCTGGGCCTGGGCCAGCAGGGAGGCCGCGTAGTTGCCCGCGAACTTCGCGGATCCCGTTCCCCCGGGGGCCGCGCGCACGTAGTCCTCCGAGATCCACACGCTCACCGGGTTCACCCCGCCCTTAAAGTATGCCCCCGAGGGAGAGGCCATGAGCAAGAATGTGTAAGAGGCCGAGGGGTGCACGCCCAGGGTTGCCTCCGTGGCATACATCAAGGGCCGCAGGTACAAGGCGGCCTCGCCGCCCGCCTCCGGCACCCATTGCTGATCCACCTCTACGAGGACCCGCAGCGCCTCAAGAAAATCCTCCACCGGCAGTTCCGGCATGGCCATGCGCCGCGCGGAGTCCTGCATACGCTGCGCGTTGCGCTCGGGACGGAAGGTGGCGATGGAGCCGTCCGGCATGCGGTAGGCCTTGATTCCCTCAAAAATAGCCTGCCCGTAGTGCAGCACCGAGGAGGCCGGGGATAACTCAATGGGGCCAAAGGGCACCACCTGTGCGTCGTGCCAGCCTAATTCTTGGTTCCACTCAATGCGCACCATGTGATCGGTAAACTGCTGCCCAAAAGCGGGGTTAGCCAGGATCTCCGCGCGGCGCTCATCGGAGGTGGGGTGGGAGTTGCGATGCACGTCAAAGGTGAGAGAAGTCATGCACCTCACCATACATGGATCGCCCCAGGCGATAGGCTTAATTGCGTCTACCCGACCGCACTACTTTTCCTCCAGGAGGTTTCATGCTCAGCGGCCTGCCCGTTCGAGGTACTCTCGCTTCCGCCACGTTGGCTAAGACTGCCCCCGATCACGCCCCGGTGATCCTCATTCCGGCTTTCTCCGGAGAGGACGGCCCGGAGTTTCCGCTCACCGATCTCCTCACCGCCAAAGCCGCTCGCGGCGTGGTGGCCTCGGCCGAGGCCGTGGGCTTCAGCGGCACCACCGGCGAGGTTGCCGTGCTGCCCGCCCCCGCCAAGATCTCGGCGCAGGCGGTGGCGCTGCTGGGGCTCGGGGAGGCCAGCGAGTTCGATAACGAGGTCCTGCGCCGCGCCATGGGAACCGCCGCGCGCAGGCTCCGCGCACACGGCGATGTCATCACCGCCTTGGGCAACCTGGGCGACGGTGCCCTCGGAGCCGCCGCGGAGGGCTATCTTTTAGGCTCTTATCTCTATCCCGGTCAGCGCTCCCCCGAACGTTCCACTGATAAGACGGGCAAGACGGACAAGCCCGCTAAGGGCACGGCCGCTCATGGCACTGCTCCCGGCACGATCACGTTCATAGGCGGCGGCAAGCGCGATAAGGAGGCGTTGCGCCACGCAACGATCACCGCCGAGGCCGTGGCCCTGGCCCGCGACCTCACCAATACCTCCGCCCGCGATCTCTACCCGGCTTCTTATGCCGATACCCTCGCGGATCTCGCCGCCGAGTACGGGGTGGAGGCCGAGATTTATGATGCGTATCGACTCTCCGCCGAGGGTTTCGGCGGAATCCTAGCGGTGGGGGCGGGTTCTCAACGCGCGCCCCGCCTGGTGCGGCTGCACTGGAAGCCCTCCGAGGAGGCTGCGGCTACGTCTACTGCGGCCCCGGCGCACGTGGCCCTGGTGGGCAAGGGAATCACCTTTGATACCGGGGGAATCTCCCTGAAGCCCCCGGCCAACATGGAGATCATGATCTCCGATATGGGTGGCTCCGCCGCGATGGCCGCCAGCATTTTCGCCGCCGCGCGCCTGGGTCTCCCCGTGGAGATCACCGCGTGGCTGCCGCTCGCGGAAAACATGCCCTCGGGTTCCGCCACCAGGCCCGGCGATGTTATTACGCACTACGGGGGCCTCACCTCCGAGGTCATCAACACCGACGCGGAGGGCCGCCTGGTGCTTGCCGACGCCCTCGCGCGCGCCAGCGAGGATCGCCCCGACGTCATCCTAGAAGCCGCCACGCTCACCGGCGGACAGCTCGTGGCACTGGGCACCCGCACCGCGGGCGTGATGGGTTCGGAGGATCTGCGCGACCTCGTGGCCCAGGCGGGTCAAGAGGTGGGCGAATCCGCCTGGTCCATGCCGCTCCTGGAGGAGCACTCAGAGGCCCTGTCCTCCCCGGTGGCGGACGTGCGCAACACCCATAACTCCCGCAACGGCCAGATGCTTTTTGCCGGGGCATATCTCTCGCGCTTCATCGCGGAGGGAATCGAGTGGGCGCACCTCGACGTGGCCGGCCCGGCCTGGAACGAGGGAGCCGCCTACGGCTATACCCCACAGCGGGCCACCGGCGCCCCGGTGCGCACCGTCGTGCGCATGCTAGAGCACCTGGCCAACCAGGAGGATTAGGTTAATTGCCCTCGCTGCGCTCCCAGTGGGCGCGGCGCTGTTGCTGCTCCTCGCGCTTACGCAGGATGCGATCACGCTCGATCCTGTCCCGCATGCGCTGCGGGTATCCGGTTTCCTCCACATCATAAACGGGGCAGTCCAGAAGTTTCGCCAGGGCATCAATGCCCTTGGGGCCACCAATACGGCGGCGGATAAAGTCCCCGGATTCGTCCACCACCACGGCGGACATTTCATTGACAAAGGTTTCCGGCTCCACAAAGGCCTCCACGAAGGCCCGGCCCCGCGCCCACTGCCGTAGGTCCTCGGCGTCATCGGGGCGGATCGTCGCACCGGGGGCTCGGGGTGGGCGCGTCCCCTGTTTATTCTTCCGGCGACCAAAAAGTTTGAACACGGCCTACAATTGTAGGGGTACTCACTGTTATCCCGCGATGATCCTCCCGCCGTGCTCTTGGAGGCACCTCCGGTGCGCACCGTTCACTGCGGGCAGGTACGGTTAATGTATTAGATCCACCTACACGACTATCGAGGAGTCTGACACACATGGCGTTCTCAGTAGAGATGCCCGAACTGGGCGAGTCCGTCACCGAAGGAACCATCACCCAGTGGCTCAAGTCCGTCGGAGACACCGTTGAAGCCGACGAGCCCTTGCTGGAGGTCTCTACCGACAAGGTGGACACCGAGGTCCCCTCCCCGACCTCCGGCGTTCTCCTCGAAATCAAGGCCGAGGAGGATGACACCGTGGACGTGGGTTCCGTCATCGCCGTGATCGGTGACGCCGATGAGGCCCCCACCGAGGATTCTCCGGCCCCCGCCGAGCCCCAGGAACCCGAGGACGCTCCCGCCGAGGCCAAGGAGGAGCCCCAGACCGCCGCCGAGGAGCAGGCCCCCGATGCCTCCGGCGAGGCTACCGACGTCGCCATGCCCGAGCTTGGCGAGTCCGTCACCGAGGGCACCATCACCCAGTGGCTCAAGTCCGTAGGCGATAGCGTTGAGGTGGACGAGCCCCTGCTGGAGGTTTCTACCGACAAGGTGGACACCGAGGTGCCCTCCCCGGTGGCCGGAACCCTGCTGGAAATCCTCGCGGAGGAGGATGACACGGTAGACGTGGGTGCCACCATCGCCCGCATTGGCGATAAGAGCGCCGCTCCCGCAAAGAAGCAACCGGAGGAGGAGAAGGCGCCCGAACCCGCCGCGGAGACCCCCGCCAAGGAGGAGCCGAAGCAGGAGGAGGCTCCGAAGGAAGAGCCGAAGGCCCAGCCTGAGGAAAAGAAGGAAGAGGCCCCCAAGCCCTCCGCAACCTCGGGCAACCTCCCCTACGTCACCCCCCTGGTGCGCAAGTTGGCGGAGAAGCACTCCGTGGACCTCAGCACCGTGAAGGGCACCGGCGTGGGCGGCCGCATCCGTAAGCAGGACGTCCTCGACGCCGCCGAGGGCACCTCCACCGCCCCCGAGGCTGCTGGGGCGGCGTCGGCAAGCGAGCCGAAGGCCCCGGGCGCGGCCTCCACCAAGTCCGTGGACCCGGAGAAGGCCAAGCTGCGTGGCACGGTGCAGAAGGCCAACCGCATCCGCCAGATCACCGCAACCAAGACGGTGGAGGCCTTGCAGACTTCCGCGCAGCTCACCCAGGTACAGGAGGTGGACATGACCAAGGTCGCGCAACTGCGCAAGGCCAATAAGCCCGCCTTTGCGGAGAAGCACGGCGCGAACCTCACCTACCTGCCGTTCTTCGCCAAGGCCGTGGTGGAGGCCCTGGTCTCCCACCCGAACGTGAACGCCTCCTACAACAAGGAGACCAAGGAGATCACCTACCACGAGAGCGTGAACCTCTCCATCGCCGTGGATACCCCGGCTGGTCTGCTTACCCCGGTGATCCACAACGCGCAGGATAAGACCCTGCCGGAGCTGGCTCAGGCGATCGCGGAGTTGGCCGATCGTGCCCGCAATAACAAGCTCAAGCCGAATGATCTGGTGGGCGGCACGTTCACCATCACGAACATCGGCTCCGAGGGCGCACTGACCGATACCCCGATTTTGGTTCCGCCGCAGGCCGGTATTTTGGGCACCGGCGTGATTACCAAGCGCCCCGTGGTGGTCACCCGTGATGGCCTGGATTCCATCGCTATCCGCCAGATGGTATTCCTGCCGCTGACCTACGATCACCAGTTGGTGGACGGCGCGGACGCCGGGCGCTTCCTCACCACCGTGAAGGATCGTCTGGAGACCGCCGACTTCGAGGGTGATCTGCTTCTCTAAGCCCACCCCCGGTTCTCCTCGCCCGAGGTAGTCCAGGTCATACGAGGCCCTAGCCCCATTTGGGGTTAGGGCCTCGTTGTTATGCACCTCGCAGCGTTTATAATGCGGCTAGATATATCACTCACCCTGTGGTTAAAGGAGACACCTCACTTGACTCACCTCACCCCCGTGACCGATCCCTCGTCTTACCCCGCGCGGCACCTTGGCCCGGATCAAGCTGAGTCCAGCGCAATGCTTGCCACTCTTGGTTTTTCCTCGATGGAGGAACTCCTAGATTCCGCCCTTCCCCCGGCGATCCGCGCCACGGAGGCCCCCGCACTCCCCTCCCCCCTTTCCGAGCACCAGGCTCAAGCCCGCCTGCGGGAACTAGCCGCCAAGAATGTAGTGCCCACCTCCCTCTACGGCCAGGGCTACTATGACACCATCACTCCGCCCGTGATTCGCCGCGGAGTGCTGGAAGATCCGGGCTGGTACACGGCCTATACCCCCTACCAGCCGGAGATCTCGCAGGGTCGTCTGGAGGCCCTGCTGAACTTCCAGACCCTCATCTCCGAGCTCACCGGCCTGCCCATCGCCGGGGCCTCCCTGCTCGACGAGGCCAGCGCCGTGGCGGAGGCCGTGGGGCTCATGTCCCGCGCCAAGAAGAAGGGCCGCCGCGTGCTCCTCGACTCCCGCCTGCACCCCCAGGTGCTGGCCGTGGCCGCCGAGCGCGCCCGCGCAATCGAACTTGAGGTGGAGGTGGAAAATCTCAGCGGGCCCATCGTGGGCGAGGACTACGTGGGCGTGGTCATCGCCTACCCCGGCACCGAGGGTGACATCGTCGATCCCCGTCCCATCATCGAGGACATGCACACCCGTGGTGGCCTGGCCGCCGTGGCCTGTGACCTCATGGCTTTGCAGGTTCTGGAGTCCCCCGGCGCGCTCGGCGCGGACATCGCCGTGGGTTCCTCTCAGCGCTTTGGCGTTCCGCTCTTCTTCGGTGGCCCCCACGCCGCCTTCATCTCGGTGACGGACAAGCTCAAGCGCCAGCTTCCCGGCCGCGTGGTGGGTGTGTCCAAGGACGCCGCCGGAGCGCCCGCCTACCGCCTGGCCTTGCAGACCCGCGAGCAGCACATTCGACGGGAAAAGGCTACCTCGAATATCTGCACTGCACAGGCGCTGCTGGCGGTCACCGCCTCCATGTACGCGGTGTATCACGGCCCCGAGGGCCTCAAGCGCATCGCTCGCGCTATCCATCGCAAGGCCGCTCTCCTGGCCGAGGCCGTATCCCAGGCTTCCGGCCTCAACCTGGTGCACGATACGTTCTTTGACACCCTGGCGATCCGCACCGCGCAGGCGGCCACAGACATCGCCCGGCACCTGTCCGAGGCCGGGTACCTGGTGCGCGTACTCAATCAGGAAACCGTCTCCATCGCCTTCGGTGAGTCCACCACGGAGGAGGATGTTCGCGCTATCGCGCAGGCCCTCGGGGCCACCGTTCCCACGGAAGCCACCACCGCCGAGGATTCCACCACCGAGCGCCTGGATCAGCAAGGCCTGCCCGAGTCCCTGCTGCGCCACACGGAGACCCTCACTCACCCGATCTTCTCCCGCGTGCACTCGGAGACTCACATGCTGCGCTACCTGCGAGAACTTTCGGATAAGGACCTCGCGCTCGATCGCACCATGATCCCCCTGGGCTCCTGCACCATGAAGCTCAACCCCACCGCGGGCATGGAGCCGATCAGCTGGCCGGAGTTCGCCAATATTCACCCCTACGCCCCGGAGGAGCACACGCGCGGTTGGCGGGAGTTGATCGAGGAGATTGAGGGCTGGCTCGCCGCGATCACCGGCTATGCCAAGGTATCCGTGCAACCCAATGCCGGCTCCCAGGGCGAACTCGCGGGCCTCTTGGCCATCCGCCGCTATCACGTGGCACGCGGGGATCACGCCCGCGATATTTGCCTCATTCCGCAGTCCGCTCACGGTACCAACGCGGCCTCGGCCACCCTGGCTCACCTGCGTGTGGTCGTGGTGGCCACCGCCGAGGACGGTTCCATCGACCTGGCGGACCTGGACGCCAAGCTCGCCCAGCACGCCGATCACGTGGCCGCGATCATGATCACGTACCCCTCCACCCACGGCGTCTTTGAGCCCCAGGTGCGCGAGGTGTGCGAGAAGGTTCACGCGGTGGGCGGCCAGGTGTACATCGACGGCGCAAACATGAACGCCCTGGCGGGGTTGGCCCAGCCCGGTGAGTTTGGCGGCGATGTGAGCCACCTGAATCTGCATAAGACCTTCACCATTCCGCATGGCGGCGGTGGCCCCGGCGTCGGCCCGGTGGCGGTGCGCGAGCACCTCGTTCCTTTCCTGCCCACCGATCCCAATGCGGCCGATCCCCTCCACCCCGCGCCCGAGGGCAGCGGCGTGCCCATCGCCGCCACGCGCTACGGTTCAGCGGGCGTGCTGCCGATCTCCTGGTCGTACCTCGCCATGATGGGTGGGGCTGGCTTGCAGCAGGCCACCGCGCACGCCATCTTGGGCGCTAATTATGTTGCGGCTCGCCTGCGCGAGGATTTCCCCATTCTCTATACCGGCGCGACCGGTTTGGTCGCCCACGAGTGCATTGTGGATCTGCGCGCGCTCACCGATGCCTCCGGCGTCACCGCCGCGGACGTGTGCAAGCGACTCGTGGATTACGGCTTCCACGCCCCCACCCTGGCCTTCCCCGTGGCGGGAACCCTCATGGTGGAGCCCACGGAGTCCGAGAGCCAAGAGGAGCTGGATCGCTTCATCGCCGCCATGCGGTCGATCCGCCGGGAGATTCAGGCCATCATTGATGGCTCGGTGGCCTACGAGGACTCCGTGCTCCATCACGCGCCGTTCACCGCGGCCAGCGTGTCCGGCACCCACTGGCCCTATGCGTTTAGCCGGGAGGAGGCCGCCTGGCCGGTGGCGTCCCTCTACCGGGCCAAGTATTTCCCACCGGTGCGCCGCATTGATGAGGCATACGGGGATCGCAATCTCGTGTGCTCCTGCCCCGCCCCGGAGGCCTTCGATATTTCCCTCGATGGCGCTCACGCGGCCGCCACGGATACCGCTACCGCCGGTACCGATTCTCCCGCCGATTCCCACACCGATACCCCCCGAAACGGAGGAACCGATGTCTAATTCCGATTCGTTGCGTCACTCCCCGCTGCACGCCGAGCACGAGGCCCTGGGTGCCTCATTCACCTCCTTTGGGGACTGGTCCATGCCGCTGAAGTACGGCAAGGAACTAGACGAGCACCGCGCGGTGCGCACCAGCGCCGGGCTCTTTGATCTCTCCCACATGGGCGAGGTGCGCGTGACCGGCCCACAGGCGGCGGAGTTCCTGGATTACGCGCTGGTATCGCACCTTTCGGCGCTCGCCGTGGGGCGGGCAAAGTATTCCATGATCGTGCGCCCCGATGGCGGAATCCTCGATGACCTCATCACCTATCGCCTGCGCGATGATGAGTTCCTGGTGGTGCCCAACGCCTCCAACACCACCACGGTGGTGACCGCGCTGCGCGAGCGCGCCGAGGGCTTCGACGTCACCCTGGCCGACGAGTCCACGCAAACCGCTCTAATCGCCGTGCAGGGGCCGCGCGCCCAGGAGATCGTCCTGGATCTGCTCTCACCGGAGGATCATGAGGCGCTGCGCTCCCTGAAGTATTACGCGGCCTTCTCCGCCACGGTGGCGGGGATCCCGGACGTGCTCGTGGCCCGCACTGGCTACACGGGAGAGGACGGCTTCGAGCTTTTTACTCCCAACGCCACCGCCTCTGCCCTGTGGGAGGCCGCCTTCCGGGCGGGGCAGCCGCATGAGATCCGCCCCTCTGGCCTGGCCGCCCGCGATTCCCTCCGCCTAGAGGCCGCTATGCCCCTCTACGGCAACGAACTCTCCGTGGACATCACGCCTATCGACGCCGGTCTGGGCGTCCTGGTGTCGAAGAAAAAGGAGGGAGACTTCGTGGGGCGCGCGGCTCTCAGCGCCGTGGAGCAACCCTCCCGCCTCCTCGTGGGGTTAGTCTCCGAGGGCAAGCGCGCCGCGCGGGCGGGCGCCCCGGTGCTCTCCCCCGAGGGCACGGAGATCGGCACGGTCACCTCCGGCCAGCCCTCTCCCACCCTCGGATACCCCATCGCCCTAGCCTATGTGGATCGCACTCTGGCTACCCCCGGCACGGAACTCACCGTGGATATTCGCGGTAAGCACTACCCCTTCCGTGTGGTGGAGACCCCGTTTTACCGGCGCTCCCGATAAAATCACTATCCCATCACTCACTGCATGAAAGGAGCCCCCATGGCTACCCTTCCCGATTCTTTCTCCTACTCCGACGAGCACGAGTGGATCAACGCCGCCGCCGACGAGGCGGTGGGCAAGACCGTGCGCGTGGGCATCACCTCCGTGGCCACGGAGCGCCTCGGCGAGGTCGTGTTCGCGGAACTGCCCGAGGTAGGCGATACCGTCACCGCCGGTGAGCCCTGCGGCGAGGTGGAGTCCACCAAGTCCGTCTCCGATCTCTACGCTCCCGTGAGCGGCACCGTCACCGCCATCAACGAGGACATCGAGGATAACTACGAGGTCATCAACGAGGATCCCTTTGGTGCCGGCTGGCTCTACGAGGTGGAGGTCACCGAGGTGGGCGAGTTGCTCACCGCGGCGGATTACGCGGCCGCCAACGGCGTGGAATAACGCGCCCAGGGGGCTATGATGTAGCCACTATGACTGCACCCCGAGCCCCCTTTTTCCCCGCACACCGTTCTATTCGCGCCACCGAGGACCCCCTGGATATTCGCCATCTTGGGGTGATGGATTACCAGGAGGCCTGGGATCTCCAGGCGGACCTCGCCGCACGGCGCTATCGGGGGGAGGTGGGCGATACCGTCCTGGTACTGGAGCACCCCAACGTGTACACGGCGGGCAAGCGCACGCAACCGGAGGATCGCCCACAGAACGATCTGCCGGTGATCGACGTGGATCGGGGCGGGCGGATCACCTGGCACGGTCGCGGCCAACTAGTGCTCTACCCCATCATTCAGCTCGCCGATCCGGTGGACGTGGTGGATTACGTGCGCCGCCTGGAGGAGGCCATCATTCAGACGGTACAGCAGGCGGGCATTGACGGTGCGGGGCGTATCGACGGCCGCTCCGGGGTGTGGGTACCCGCCTCCGGGGTGCAACCGGATCGCAAGGTCGCGGCCATTGGCATCCGCATTACCCACGGCGTGACCATGCACGGTATCTCGCTGAATTGCTCAAACACCCTGGATTACTACCACCACATCATTCCCTGCGGGATCACCGATGCCGGGGTGACCACCATGTCCAGGGAGTTGGGCCGCGAGGTGAGCACCAAGGAGATGGCCACGCCACTGCTTAGTGCCCTCGACGCCGCCCTATCCGGCCGCCTCACCGTGGCCGATCATTCCTTTGGTTCCGCGCCCGATCCCACCAAGGGCCTGCCCCGCCAGCGCTGAGATTTTATCCCGTTTTTACCGCAGTTTTACCTCCCGGTGGGCAACAACGGTAAGGTGACGCTTGTGACTATCGCACCTGAAGGCCGTAAGTTACTGCGCATTGAAAAGCGCAATGCGCAGACTCCCATCGAGCACAAACCGCGCTGGATCCGGAACCAGGTGAAAAATGGCCCGGAATACCAGGACATGAAGAAGCGCGTTTCCGGTGCTTCCCTCCACACCGTGTGTCAGGAGGCCGGTTGCCCCAATATCCACGAGTGCTGGGAATCCCGTGAGGCCACCTTCCTCATCGGCGGTGCCAATTGCTCGCGCCGGTGTGACTTCTGTCAGATCAACTCCGCCCGCCCGGAGCCCCTCGACGTGGACGAGCCGCGCCGCGTGGCGGAGTCCGTGCGCGAGATGGGTCTTAATTACTCCACCATCACCGGCGTGACCCGCGATGACCTCGACGATGAGGGCGCGTGGCTTTATGCCGAGGTGGTTCGCCAGATTCACCAACTCAACCCGCACACCGGCGTGGAGAACCTGGTGCCGGACTTTTCCGGCAAGGCTGACCTGCTCCAGGAAGTCTTTGAATCCCGCCCCGAGGTGTTCGCGCACAACGTGGAGACGGTTCCGCGCATTTTCCGGCGCATCCGCCCGGCATTCCGCTATGACCGCTCCCTGGATGTGATTCGCCAGGCCCGCGATTTCGGGCTCATCACCAAGTCCAACCTCATTCTCGGCATGGGCGAGACCCGCGAGGAGGTGCTTGAGGCCCTGGCCGATCTACACGAGGCTGGCTGTGACATCATCACGATCACCCAGTACCTGCGCCCCGGCCCCATGTACCACCCCATCGACCGCTGGGTGAAGCCCGAGGAGTTCGTAGAGTACGCCACCGCCGCCGAGGAAATGGGCTTTGGGGCCGTCATGTCCGGTCCCTTGGTGCGCTCCTCCTACCGCGCCGGCCGCCTTTACGCTCAGGCAATGGAGGCGCGCGGCATGGAGCTGCCGGAGAATCTTGCGCACCTGGCGGAGACCTCCCAGGGTTCTACCGCTCAGGAGGCCTCCACGCTGCTGTCCAAGTACGGCCCCTCCAAGGAAACCCCGGTGGTATCGGCGCTGGCCCGATAGCGCTGCGCTTATCCCTTTGTCCCGGCTATCCCCTATCATGAGGGGCATGGCTGATCCGAAGAAGCAGGCCGCGAAGGCGGCCAAGAAGGAAGAACGCGCGGCTAAGCGTGCCAAGCGGAAGCAGAATTACTCGCAGATCTGGCAGGCCTTTAATCTCCAGCGCAAGCAGGATAAGGCCCTCATTCCGCTCATGCTTGCCGCCGTGCTGGGTATGGCCCTGGCGTTCTTCCTCATCGGCCTGATCTTTAATGGCCAGTGGTTCATGCTTCCCATTGGTCTCCTGCTGGGCATCGTCCTGGCGATGTGGATTTTCTCCCGCCGCATTGAATCCTCCATGTACGAGCGTGCCGGGGATACCCCCGGTGCCGCTGGATGGGCCCTGGAGAACATGCGCAACACGGTGGGTGTCGTGTGGTTTACCAAGACCGCCGTGGGGGCCACCACGCAGATGGATGCCGTGCACCGCGTGGTGGGCGTGCCCGGCATCGTGCTGGTGGGCGAGGGTGCCAAGCACCGCGTGCGCCCCATCATGGAGCAGCAGAAGAAGCGGCTCAATCGCCTGGTGGGCGGGGTGCCGATTTATGAGATCTATGCCGGTGACGGCGAGGGCGAGGTTCCCCTCAAGCGCTTGCAACGCGAGTTGCTGAAGCTTCCGCGCAACTACAAGAAGAATGACGTCTACCCCATCAACGCCAAGATCGAGGCGATGGATAACACCATGGCTGGCGCCCCGGCGGGTATGCCCAAGGGACCGATGCCCAAGGGCGCCAAGGTTTCCGGGCTGAATCGACGCGCCCGCCGCTCCGCCGAGCGATCCAACAAGGGGCAGTAAGAAGAATTAGCCCCGGATCACGGCGGTGCCGGTGGCGCGGTCGTGCATTCCGCGGCCATCGGAGTCCACGAGGGCCGCGGGGAAAATCAGGCAGGTCAGCAGGGTGCGCACCACGGCGCGCCACAGGCCAACACGCTCGGGGGCGTCGATACGCGCAATGCCCATGCCCAGCACCGCCTGGCCGGGCGTGCGGGCAAAGAGCCAGCCGGTGAGGATACCGAGGATCGCGTAGAAAAGGTACGTCATGGTGCTCACCCCGCCGAGGACGTCGGTGAACATGTGGATGAACCCCGCGACGATCCAGGCGATCACCCAGTCGATGAGAACCCCGCCCGCGCGCCGCGCCACCGTGGCCAGCGATCCCGGCCCGCTGCGGGGAAGCCCCAGGTTGGCCCCGGGATAGGCGCCCGGCCCCTCCGGGCCGTCGAACTGCGAGGGAATCTGGGGGCCGTCAAGCCAGCTTCTCTTGGGATTCTCCATACGCTCAATCTATCGCACGGAACGCGGTACACTACAAGGTGTTTGGTGGCACGTACTTTTGGTAGCCCTATAGTTATTACGTTACACTTATGTGCCATACCCCTAGCCGCGAGGATTCCAGGAGCAAACCATGGCTTTCACCTCTCACGAGGACCTACTCAAGTACATCAAAGATGAGGGGGTGGAGTTCATTGACGTGCGCTTTACCGACGTCCCCGGCACCGAGCAGCACTTTTCCATTCCCGCCAGCGCGCTGGATGCGGACGCCCTAGAGGAGGGCCTCGCCTTCGACGGTTCCTCCATTCGCGGCTTCACCACCATCGACGAATCGGACATGAACCTTTTGCCCGATCTCGCCACCGCCAAGATCGACCCCTTCCGCCGCACCAAGACCCTCAACATGAAGTTCTTTGTGCACGATCCCTTTACCCGCGAGCCCTTCTCCCGCGACCCGCGCAACGTGGCCCGCAAGGCGGAAGAATACCTCGCCTCCACCGGCATCGCGGATACCTGTAGCTTTGGCCTGGAGGCCGAGTTTTATGTGTTTGACTCCGTGCGCTACAGCGCTGAAACCAACCACGCCTTCTACGAGCTGGACTCCAACGAGGGCTGGTGGAACCGGGGCGAGCTGGAGAACTTCGACGGCTCCCCCAACACCGGCTACAAGAACCGCCTCAAAGGCGGCTACTTCCCCGTGGCCCCCTACGATCAAACCGTGGAACTGCGCGACCGCATGGTGCACACCCTCGCGGAGTCCGGCTTTGAGATCGAGCGCTTCCACCACGAGGTAGGCACCGGCGGCCAACAGGAGATCAACTACAAGTTCAACACGCTGCTTCACGCCGCGGATGATCTTCAGACCTTCAAGTACATCATCAAGAACACCGCCGCCCTGGAGGGCAAAAGCGTGACCTTCATGCCCAAGCCCCTGGCCGGGGATAATGGTTCCGGCATGCACGCCCACCAGTCCCTGTGGAAGGACGGCAAGCCCCTCTTCCACGACGAGTCCGGCTACGCGGGGCTTTCCGACGTCGCCCGCTACTACATCGGCGGCATCCTCCACCACGCGGGCGCGGTGCTGGCCTTTACCAACCCCACCCTGAACTCCTACCACCGCCTGGTGCCCGGCTTTGAGGCCCCGATCAACCTGGTGTACTCCCAGCGCAACCGCTCCGCCGCGGTGCGCATCCCAATCACCGGCTCCAACCCCAAGGCCAAGCGCATCGAGTTCCGTGCCCCGGATCCCAGCGGCAACCCCTACCTGGGTCTGGCTGCTATGATGCTGGCCGGCCTGGACGGCATCAAGAACCGCATCGAGCCCCACGCTCCCGTGGACAAGGATCTCTACGAGCTGCCCCCGGAGGAGGCCGCCTCCATTCCGCAGGCCCCCACCTCCCTGGATGCCTCCCTGCGCGCCCTGGAGGCGGATAACGAGTTCCTCACCGAGGGCGACGTGTTCACCGAGGATCTCATCGAGACGTACATCCAGTACAAGTACGACAACGAGATCGCTCCCGCCCGCCTGCGGCCCACGCCGCTGGAGTTCGAGATGTACTATGACTGCTAATTTCTAGCGCTTACGCCTCACCTGCGGGTGAGGCGTTTTTGCTGTTCAGAGCGTTATGGTCCGGTATGGTGGGCATGGCAAAATGAGCGCTGGAGCGGCCCAGGCGGGATTTTTGAGGGATCGTCGCATAGCCCGCGCACAGGTCGCCCCCGTCGCCTCAGCCCCGTACCCCCTGCCCACGCCACGCCCACGTCCCCAGCGCTAGGCCCCACCCCACCACCAGCACCAGCAACACCGCCACCGCGTTCCACCCATGAGCCAGATACAGGCCCACCGGGGCCACCGCGCCAAGCGCACCACCCAGATAATAACCGGATAGGTACCACCCCACCGCCGTCGAGCGCGCGTGCGGAGCAAGCCTCCCCGCCATCGCCGTCCCCACCGCCTGCCCGGCAAAAACTCCCACACAGGAAAGCATGAGTCCCACCGTCATCGCGGGCAGCGTGGGAATGAGGCTGATCGCCATGCCCGCCGCGCTCACGGTCTGCGAAAGCACGAATACACGTAAGTTTCCCCAGCGCTGCATGAGTCGGCCGCTGAGCGGCGTGCTGATCATGGGCACCAGAAAAATAACAAAGATCAGGCCCACCGCACCCGTGGAGAGGGAAAAGGGCGGCTGCGTCAGGGTCAGGGAGGCAAAGGTGAATGAGGCCACCTGCTGGAAGAGCAGGGTGGCGCCGAGGAGGATCGTCGCTAGCAGGCGCGGATTTCTGTATAAGGCCGTGGTTTCTCCGTCTGCGTCTACTGGCTGCCTCCTATTTCCCCCAAACCTGCGCTCTTGGGGCAGGAACCCGCGCGCCACCGCCCACGCAACCGCAATGAGCACCGCATTGCCCAGGAAGGAAAGCCGCCACTGCCCCGTCGCCTCAACGATCACGGCCGCCACCATCCGTCCCAGGAAACCACCCAGGGCGGTCCCTGCCACGTAGAGGGCGTTGAGCCGCGCCGCCACCGGAGCGGCGTATTCCTCCCCCACGTAGGCCACCACCACGGCGAAGATAAAGGGGCAGCACATGCCCTGCGCCGCGCGCAGCGTCAGGAGCATGGGCAGATTCCACGCGAGAAGTCCCCCGAGGCTCAATGCAGCCATGCAGAGCAGCGCCGCCAAGATAACCCTGCGGCGTCCCCAACGATCCGAGATCATGCCCGCCCAGGGAGCGGTGAGCGCCACGCCTATCGTGGTGGCGCTCACCGTCCAGGTGGCTCCGCGTATATCGGTGTCTGCCCACCGGGCCACGTCCTCCAGGATCGGCTGCGTGGAGTACATGTTGAGCAGCGCGCTCATGCCGAGCAGGACGAGCGCTACCTTCTCCCCCAGCCCCAAGATGTTTCTTGGTTCACTCATCTGCCGCCTCCTCATGGGAATCCACAATATCCCTAGCACGGGGAGAGAGGGACGGTAGAATGACAAAGGTCACTCTCCCCACGATAAAGCAGGACGGAAAGAATCTTCATGCCCCACCTCATTACCCCGGTTACAGATTCTCAAGTAAAAGAACTCCAGGAGATCAGCCGCACCACGTTTTCCGAGACCTTTGATCGCTACAACACCGCAGAAAACATGCGCGCTCACCTCGATAGCGCCTATCACCTGGATAAGTTGCGCACGGAGATAAATAATCCCGAATCGCAGTTCTTCTTCATTTACGCCGATGCCGATGCTGCCGATGCCGAGCCACCGGCCGGATACCTCAAGCTCAACACCGGCGCCGCGCAATCCGAGCCGATGGGCGACGAGCGCCTGGAGTTAGAACGCATTTATATCCGAGCCTCCCACAAGCGTCAGGGCCTAGGCAAGGCCCTCTACGATCTCACCGAGCGCTGCGCGCGGGAAAAGAACAAGCGCTACATCTGGCTGGGGGTGTGGGAGCACAATACGCCCGCCAAGAACTTCTATTCCTCCCTGGGGTTCCGGGAGATAGGCGATCATATCTTCCCCGTGGGGGACGATCCGCAGCGGGATATTTTGATGGAAAAGGATACGCGATAGCCGTTACCCGGACACTCCATCTGGATACCCCGAGATACAAAAATCCCGACACCGGAAAATACCGGGCCGGGATCATCAAGATACCTTAGACCATCGCGGGGGCAATGCCCTTCACGGGTGCCTGGGGCTGCTGCTCGAACTGAGCGGGATCAATCCCCTTGACCGGGGCCTTCGGCTCGGCGGGGCGCTCCGGCTTGGCTTCCTCGGTCGGCTGTGCGGGCGGCTCCGGCTTCGGGGCCTCTTCCTTGTCGTTGGGGGCAGTGGGGTTAGCCCCCTCCGGCTTCTGCTCGGGCGTCGGCTGCTCCGGCTTTTCCTGAGTAGGATCGGCGGGCTTCTCAGCGGGCTTGGCCTCCTCGGTCGGCTGCTCCGGCTTCGGAGCCTCGGTGGTCTCCTCCTGCGGGAGTTCGCCCTCAATGTTGCCCATGAGTTCGCGCACCACGGGGCCGATATTGCCGCCACCATTGGAGTTCAGCACGGTGATGATCTCACCGGCCAGGGCCGGGTTCGTGCTGGTGGTGGCGTAGGGGCCACCGCTGGCGCCGCCGCCCACCCAGCACTCGCGCTCGCCGTCCACGCGGCGGATCTGGCTGTTTCCGCCACCCTCGTGCTTGGTGTAATTACCCACGCACACGGACTGGGACTGCCCGTTGAACGGGGCCGGGCCGGGGTAGCCGATCAGGGAGGCCTGCACGGTCTCGCCCTGCTGGAGTTCCTTGACACCGAAGGCCCCGGTTACTTCCTGGATCGTGCGTCCCTGGGCGTCGGGAGCGATCTCCAGCACCGCCACGTCCACGCCGGAGGTCTCGGAGACGTGCGCGTTGGTCACCTTCCAGCTCCCCAGCGGGGTGCGCTGCTCGGGGGTGCCAGCGGTGCCGTCGAAAGCCGGGGTAAAGGTGGTGTTGCCCGCAGCGATGGAATCGCGGGTGGCCTGGGAGATCTGCCACGAGCCATCCTTGAAGTCACCCAGGCAGTGAGCCGCGGTCACCACCAGGGTTCCCGAGGGGCTGTCGATCACGGAACCCGTGCACATGAAGCCCGCGTTGAGCAATTGCCCCACGGCGCGGGAGGCAGCCTGCTCGGTGTAGGGCTTATCCGCAAAGTAAGCACCCTTGTCATTGATCTCGGAGAGGTGCCCGTCCAACACGGAACCGGCCGGATTCGGCTGCGGCAGACGGGAATCCTCGTCGGCCAGAGCCGTGGGGGCCAGGTGGGCGGTGGCAATGCACGCGGCGCTCACGGCCGCGAGGAGGGACTTCTTCACTATCCCAGGTCCTTTCCGTCAAGGATGAACTGTGTCGCAGAGGTCGAGCATACAGGTTTTTGCTTGCCGACGCCCTCCCTGCCGCACGTTCCGTACCCCCGTCACCGTGCCGCGCGCAGGGCCTCCTCCAGGGGCACCGAGCCGTCGTTAAAACGCACAAACTTGTGCAGCGCGGCCCCGTGAAGCGTCTCCACGATGGCCCTGGCCACGTTCTCCCGAGAGGCCACGCCGCCCTTTTCCCGCCAGTCATCCTCCGGTTCAAGCAGCTCGATGTGTCCGTCTCCTGGTTCGGCGCTCAGCGTGCTGGGTCCCAGAATCGTCCAATCCAGATCGGTCTGACGCAGATAGTCATCGGCTTGTAATTTGGCGTCCGCGTAGGAGAAAAAGTCCTGACCCTCCGGCACACCATGCCCGGGTACCGATCCCACCCAACTCACCATCACGTACCGCTTCACTCCCGCCTGGGCGGCCGCCTTCATGCTGCGAATCGCGGCATCCCGATCCACGGCATAGGTACGCTCGGGATCTCCCCCACCGGCTCCCGCCGACCACACAATCGCGTCGTTTCCCGCGAATAGGTCCGAGAGTTCGTCCACGCTCATCTCCTGCACGTCGGCCACCACCGGATTGGCCTGCGCCGCGCGCACGTCATCCGCCTGTTCTTCCTTGCGGATCACCGAGTTCACCGCATAACCGGCCTGGGCCAATAAGGGAGCCGCCAGCAGGGCAACCTTGCCGTGACCGCCTACGATGAGTACCTTCTTGTTTCCTGTCATTTCCCTACTCCTTCCTTCCAGTACGCATAACGCCCACGCCCGCCCCTTCATTCCGGGATCGGATAAAAGCCCAGCTCAAAAGCCCGCAAAGAATTATTTACTGCTCTTTCCAAGAAAAATGCCGCTTGCTCTTCCCCTCCGGCCAAAGGGCTGCTATCTTTAACCCTTGTAGCTAGCGCGTACCCCGCCGTGGCTACTGACATGTCAATACTAGTGAGAGGACAGAGCATGAAGCTCTCCCGCAAGCTGGCCGTTTCCGTTGCCGCTGTTTCCATCGCCACCACCACCGCTGTTGCTCCGGCTATGGCTGCTACCCCCGCTGCTCCGAAGGCTCCCAAGTCCTACGAGGAGCAGGTTCAGCAGGCTGAGCTGACCGGCAAGCGTCTCGACAACGCCAAGAAGGGCGTGGACACCGCTAAGGGCATCGTGGACACCCTGGGTGGCCTCGGCGGCCTGTTCGGCATCAACGGTGGCGGCCAGAAGTAATTTCTGCCCCTTATTATCCTGCCTCGGGCTTCGGCCCGGAGCAGGATTTTTTATCTTCTAAACGCGGGGTCGCTTGTGATACCCCATGCGCGGCCGGAACCCTGCGGGATGGCGGAGTTGCGCCACCGCGTCCGCGCACAAAAGACGGAATCGCGGCTGCATGGGCGGCAGTTGAGCCACCTCAAACCACCCCACATTGATCGACTCATCATCACCAATCACCGGCGGGGTCTGCGCCGCCTCCTCGGAAACGGAAAGCCGCACGGCGGTATCCACGTAACTCACCACGTCCCCATTCGGGTACGTCACCGGCCCCACGGCCCCCACACCCAGCAGAGCCTCCACGGAGGCCTCAATGCCGGTCTCTTCCTTGACCTCCCGCACGGCGGCATCGTGCGGCTGCTCCCCCGGATCCACGATCCCCGTGACCGGCGTCCATTCCTCATTATCCGCGCGCTGCACCAGCAGCACCGAGGGAGTGGCCCAGGCGGGTGCATTAGCGGGAATATCTCGGACAACAATCGCCGTGACCCCGGGGAGCCAAAGGGGATCGTGACCGATCTTCTTTCTCAATTCCACGATGAAATCCGGGGTCGCCATGCTCTATCCTCACGTCAATTCTCTTTTAACAATCATGCTGGATATACCGCGAGGCACTCCCCATCTCAATCAGATAGAGAGTGCCTCATGGATCCCGCAGTAATTAATCCCGCTCTTGGCTTTCCCGCCAGGAGCGAAGCCAATCACTGAACTTAAAGCCTTCCGGGTCCTCCACCGGTCGAGCCAAGGGATCGGGATTGATCACCTTGGCGCCGCTGGAGCCCTTGTCCTGCGGACGGGCAGCCACCTGCTTAGGCCCGGTGACGGGCTTGCCGCTGGGGGCAGCCTGCCGCTGAGCCGGTTTAGGCGAGCTGGGCGCAGAATAACGCTGCTCCGGCTTCTTCACCGGCGGAGCGTATCCAGCGGGCTTGGGTTTCACCGCCTCGGAGGGCTTAGCATAAAACCGCTGATCCGGCTTTACCCCTCCGCTCGGCTTGGCCGCCTGCTTGGGCTGTGGTTCAGCGCGGCGTACCGCCGGCCCCGGAAACGAGGCCGCCTGGTTCTTCGTCGCGTTGTTCTGGGCCCGTCCCGCTTGCACCTTCACAGATCCCGGTGCGGACGTGCTGGTTTGTGACGAACCCGAGGGTGCGCTTATCTGTTCTTTGCTGAGACGATTAGCGCCCTCGTCCCGCCGCGCCCTTCAATTCTGGAGAGCGATTACGTAGCGGTTCACCACAGAACGCAGCATGGCCAGGTTGGTGCCCTGACGGGACACGGCCACGTAGATGAACTCGGTGTTGCTCAGCATGCGGATAAGGTGAAGCTGATCGGAGAGGGTCAGCAGCATATCCTCCAGGCCGGTGTCCAGGTTCAGAGCGGCGATGGTCTTGAACTTTGCCTTCACCATCTCGCTGTTGTAGGCGGAAGCGACGTCGAGGTCAAAGTTATTGATACGAGAAATGCTGGCCAGCGACATACCGGTGTCAAGGTCCACCACGGAAGCACCGTAGAAACCATCGAGCTCATTGGCGATGTCATTGAGCATATCGTTCAGGTCAGTTTGGCGAGACATATAAAAGAGAACCTTTCTCACACTTTAGGAATATGCCGACCTCGCCCGCGGGGCGCGGAGGAGGCGTCCAGGTGCCACAACATTCATCGTTCGTCCAGACGTTGCAACATCACTATATGTACCAGAATTAGCCGGAAGAATCATGCTAACCTTCCCCCACCACCCCCTCAGAGCACATATCCGAGGGTTTCCCTATACAATGCCCATGCACAGCCCATACCTATGGGCGCACGCCTCGCGCTGGTGTCCCAACGATAGGAAGGATTTATAAGCCCATGACTCCTCGCCATCGGCTCACGAAGAAGGGCTCTGTCATGGCCGACACCGCGCAGCATACCGATAACTTTTTTGTCGGCTCCCCCACCTCCACCGAGGTGGTCTTTATCGGCCCCGTGGGTGTAGGAAAAACAACGGCCGTGCGAACGCTCTCCAGCATTCCCACGATCAACACGGAGGCTCAACTCTCCTCCCAGGCCGATCTCTCCCCCGAGCACACCCCCACCAAGCAATCCACCACCGTAGGGCTGGATATTGGCTTGTGGGAGCGTCCCGACGGCACCCTCGTGGGCCTCTACGGTACGCCTGGCCAGGATCGCTTTGTCGCCTGCCGCACCCCCATGCTCAACCCCCAGGCAGGCATCGTCATCTGGCTGTACGGCAATTCGCCCGAGCTGCTTGACGATCTATACCATTGGATTGACGTTGCCGGGGGCAAGGACAGCGCTCACCGCCTCACGGTGGCGCTCAACTACGCCAGCACCGCGAACCTCTCCGATGTCCAGAAGAGCCTGAAAAAGAAGGGCTACAAGGGCATACCCGTGCACCTGGTTGATCCTCGCCGTGAAGAAGAAGTACGTCAGCTTGTGACCACCGCTATTACCCGCCAAGGACTCCCCGCATGATGACTCCCCATTCCCGTATCCGCACCACGGATCTCGATTCCAATCCCCTTGCCCAGGCCGCCATGCCGATCCTCAGCAATATCTTTGAGGCCCTCGAAGGCGCGCGCTCCATTGTCCTGGGCACTGGCGACGGCCTGCACATCTGCTCCATGGGCCTTTCCAACACCGTAGAGGGCGCTCAACTCGCCGCGCTCAATGCCTCCATGGCGGGAGTATCAACCGCGCAATCCGTTTTGCTTGGCCACAAGGACGAGGACAGCGCGGGCACCATCGTGGCCATGACGCTGCCCGATGAGAACCTCGTGATCGTCAGCGTGCCGTTCCCCGAGGTTCACGACCTCCTCCTTGGGGTCTCCGCCAAGGACGCCCAGATCGGCGTGGTGATTCAGCAGACGCGGAAGGCCGCCAAGCGCCTTTCCGAGTGGCTGAACAAGTAAGAGATCTCCAATGAGGCCCACCCTTTAATTAAAGGGTGGGCCTCATGCTCGAAAACTAGGGCCACACGGGGGTAGCGTGGTGGCCGTTGGATGTTTACCGCGCAGTGGGATTGAGACGGAATTTAGGCCTTCGGTCCCACGAGCTGAATGAGGTTGCCGCACGTATCGTCCAACACTGCGATCACGGCGCCTTCCACTGGCATCGGATCCTGGGTGAAGCCAACCCCCGCGTCCTTAAGCCTTTGGTATTCCCCCTCCAGGTTGTCCACATCAAACTGCGTGAACGGGATGCCGTCCTTGTACAGGGCGTCACGGAACTCCTTGGCCGCCGGGTGCGCGGCGGGCTCCAGCAGGAGTTCCGGCCCCTGGGGACGCTCCGGGGAAACCAGCGCCAGCCACCTGTTCCCCGCCTCATCGACCGTGATGTCCTTGGATACCTCAAAGCCCAAAGTATCGCGGTAAAACTCTAGCGCCCGAGCCTGATCGTCCACAAAAATACTCATGATGTTAATGCGCATAGCGTGCATCCTCCTAGCGTTGAGCGGCTCGTTTCCCGTGCTTTATTCCATTTCTGCGCGGTACGGCTTAGGCCCCGCCCTCCACATGAGAAACGATGATGTTCTTTACCTCGTCCACACTATTCGATACCGTGCGCACGCGCCGCGGGGCTTCCATGATTGCCGCAAAGCGCTCCGGGATCGGAGGCTCCTTACCCGTGGCCTCCCGGATGGTATCGGAGAACTTCACCGGCAAAGCCGTCTCCAGGCACACAATGGGCCCCTCGATCGTCTCGCTCAGACGCCGCGCGACCACCAGGCCATCGGCCGTGTGCGGATCAACCAAGACGCCCAGGCGGGCATATAGATCCCCGATCTCCCGGACTCGATCCTCATGCCGGGAAGAACCCGAGGCGAAACCGAATTCGCTCGATAGGCGAGGGAATACCGCATCCCCTGCCAGGGAGAAGCCACCGCCCTTCACCTGCATCCCAAAGAGTTCCTTTGTGCGGTCGGCGTCGCGCCCCACGGCATCAAAGATGAATCGCTCAAAGTTCGAGGCGCGGGAAATATCCATCGAGGGGCTGGAGGTTTCCCAGGTCTCCGCGGCAGAACGTACCCGATACTCGCCGGTGCGGAAGAACTCGTCGAGGACATTATTCTCATTGGTGGCCACGATGAGACGATCAATGGGCAACCCCATTTGGCGCGCGATGTGCCCGGCACAAATATCACCAAAGTTCCCGGTGGGAACGCTAAAACTCACCTTCTGCGAGTTATCCGTGGTCACACGGATCCAGCAGGAAATGTAGTAGACCACCTGTGCCATCAGCCTCGCCCAGTTGATCGAATTAACCGCCCCTACATGGTACTTCTCCTTAAACTCGGAGTCCCCGGAAATGGCCTTCACCACGTCCTGGCAATCATCGAATACCCCGTTGAGGGCCATATTCACGATGTTTTCATCATCCAAGCCGAACATCTGCGCCTGCTGGAAGGGCGTCATCCTCCCGGCCGGCGTGAGCATGAAAACGCTAATGCGATCGCGCCCGCGCATGGCGTATTCCGCAGCCGAACCCGTATCACCGGAGGTGGCTCCCAGGATATTGAGCGGTTGATCCCTCCTGACTAGTTCGTACTCAAAGAGTTCCCCCAGCAATTGCATGGCCATGTCCTTAAAGGCCGCCGTGGGTCCTTGAGAAAGGTGCCCAATGTAGAGGTTCCCCTCCACATGGGAAACGGGTACGATCTGCTCATCGTCGAACACCGGGTAGCGATATGCTCGCGCCGCGATGGCCTCAATATCGGCCTCGGGAATATCGTCGATAAAAAGCTTCAATACCTCTGCCGCCAAGGCGGCATAGCCCTGCTCCGTCAGGGTCTCCCGCAGGCGAGTAAGGGCGGCCTCGTCCAGGCTCGGGTATTCCTCCGGCAAATACAGGCCGCCATCGGGAGCCAGGCCTCCCAGCAAAATATCGGTGAAGTGAGCGGGCGTTGCGGCGGCGTCGCGAGTAGAGATGTAGCGCATAGCAGATAAGTTTAGCCTGCTGTGCCGCACTCAGGGCACCCTAAAATTCCGCTTCATGATGTGCGCTCCGCAGGTACCGGGCAACGACCTAATCCAGCACCGCTGTCACGGTATTTTCCGTAGCCTCCGTGGCGGCGACCGGAACCATGCCTAAGTCCTCCGTCAGTTGCTGCCACACGGCCATCTGCTTGAGAAACGGCCCCGAGTACTCCTGATGCCACTGCTCCACCGTCAGGGGAGATTCCTTAGACTTCTCCTGGCTCTCCACCACGATCAGCGTCCCGGTCACCAAAGCCACCGCGATCCCCCCGCTCACCACCATTCGCGTCTGCATACGCCGCATTTACCTCGCCGCCTTCCCGTGCGCTTTTCCCATGATCCTAAGGACCAAACCTCCCCGCGAGGTGGCTGCTTCCTGAGACAAAGATGAGAATCTCCCCGTTAGCGCCGTGGCGGTTCCTGGCGGCCAGTCAAAATATCAATCACGCTGCGCACAGCAGCCTCTCCCACCCCACTGATCTCCTCGCGCGGAGCACTCGGCGGGGTGCGTCGGGGGGCTTGCGCCCGCACGGAAAGCACACCGTTATGCGTATCGACGTCGATTGCGCTGCTGCCCTGCGCCCCGGCGCTGCGTGCCGCCGCAACAAGCGCCTCAAGGTCACTCAGCGTGGCGCCGTGGAGATCAAGAGAAAGCTGAAGAGCCATGCGTACTCCTTAATCCAAACGTGAATGACAATGCCGGGCCGAGTATAGCCGCCTAGTGCCCACGCTCTAGATCGGCAAAAACATTCATGTTCAGCACAAAGGCGTGAGCGGCCTCCTCCAGCAACGCGCGCCGCTCCTCCTCGTTAAAATCCATCGCATCGAGGTGCGCGCGGTAAGCATCTTTGTACGGCTTGAGCTTGTCAATCTCCTCGAAACGATAAAAGCTCAGCCCCTCCTGAGCGATGCCGTAGTGTCGAGACATCATCGTGGCAATCACCTGCCCACCAGACATATCCCCCAGATAACGCACATAGTGATGCGCAACCAACCGAGCCTCATCGCGATCCTCGTACACCTGTTGCAGCCGCTCCACATAGGCCGCCGTCGCGGGGGTCGGCTTCACCCGTTCCTTCCACCCCTGGGCATGCTCCGTCTCCACCGTGCCATGCAGGTACGCAAGATCCCGTTCGAGAGACGCCGCCCGATCCAGCCGCGTATCGACGATCCTCCCCGCCCGATCCGTATCCGACACCGCATGGGCGGCCTTTTCCAATGCCGAGTAAAAAAGCCACGCCTGCTCCTGGAGACGCAGGAAGTCAGCCGCACTCAGCTTCCCACCCATCAGATCCGCCATGAACGTAGAGGACTCTGCCTCCTCATGGGCTGCCGCCGTAAACACCTTCAACTCAGCCGACAGGCTCTGGTTATGGAGAACTACATTCGTCATGCTCGGTTCCCCCTCTCTTGACTCAGAATGGTTATCCGCTCCCGGGGCGCTAGCGCACTGCCTCCTATCCACCGAGCCGTTAGGCTGACGCTGAGAGGCAACCACGCAAGCACCGTGGAATACCACTGAGATTAAATTAGGTTACCCATACCTACCATCGTCCTTTTGGTTGATCTTTCCCACTACCTCATGGACGGCTCTCCCCAGAACACCTGGTCCACCACCCTGCGAGCACGCCGAGTCTTTTTCAGATAATCCTCCAAGAACACCTGGTACTGCGCGGGCTCCCACCCCGCCGCGCCTGCCACCTGCACCAACTGCGGCCCTGGTTCTGGAATCTGATCCGTCCGCTTGCCCCGCACCAGTACCAGCGCGTTACGCACATTCGTGGCCTCTAACCACGCCTCACGCAATACCCGCACCTGATCCGAGGGAAGAATGGACTGATCTTCCAAGACGTCAAGGACCTCCAGGGTGGAAGTGTTGTGTAAGGCGGGATAGTCATGAGCATGCATCATGGTGAGCAACTGCACGGTCCACTCAATATCCGTCAGCGCACCTCGCCCCAGCTTCGTATGCGTATTCCTATCCGCACCCCGAGGCAGCCTCTCCTCATCGACGCGCGCTTTCATGCGGCGCACCTCTCGAATAGCCGCCGCAGAGATCCCATCCTTCGGATAACGGAATTCATCAATCATGTGTAGGAACTCCGTCCCCACCTCCCTATCCCCAGCCACCACCGTGGCCCGCAAGAGCGCCTGCGTCTCCCACACTTCACCCCACGAGGAGTAATAACGGTGATACGAGGAAATAGATCGCACGACTGCACCGCTACGCCCTTCTGGTCGCAGACCCAAGTCCACTTCCAGAGGAGGGTCGCCCGAGGGCTTCGCCAACCGCGAGCGCATGGATTCACACACGCTTGCCGCCCACCGCAACGCCTCATGCTCGTCCTGCCCCGGTTGAGGTTCCGCCACAAACATCACATCGGCGTCAGAGCCAAAGCCTAGTTCGGCCCCACCCAAACGCCCCATACCAATCACGGCAATACGGGCCGGTGCCTCCACCAAACCTGGCGTGCCACCCCCCGACCGCCCCTCACCCTCGGGTTCGGTTTTTCCTAGACCTGTTACCTCTTTAGTGCCCCCTTGTGCCTCCGGCAACCTGCTGCGAATCTCAGCCTGAAGAGCCGCCTCTAACACCGCATTCCAGACCATTGACAACCCCCGGCACACCGAACGCACGTCCATCATTCCCAGCAGATCCGCCGAGGCCAATCGCGCCAACTCTGTCCGGCGCAAGGAACGCGCAACCGCAATGGCCTTATCGGGATCGCGGTGGCGACCGGCAGCCGAAACTAGGGAAGAAGAGACCGTTCCCGGTGCCTTATCCAGAATCTTCGGTCCGCCAGCACCATCACCCAGCGTCTTAACAAAGTCAGGGGAAGAGATAATAAGTGCAGCCGTATAAGGCGAGGACCCCAAGATCATCATCAAACGCTGCCCCACCACACCCTCATCTCTCAGAAGGCGCAGGAACCAACTGCGATCATAGGCGGCGTCCGAAAGTTTACGATAATTAAGCAAACCAGCATCAGGATCGGCAGTCTGAGAAAGCCAATCCATCAGCGTGGGCAATAGCATCGCCTGAATCTTTGACTTGCGGCTTGTTCCAGAAGCCAACGCCGTCAAATGTTCAAAGGCCCTGTCCGGGAACCTATACCCCAGCGCCGCAAGTTGCAGCTTAGCCGCGTCAGGGGAAAGTTTGAGGGTATCCACTGACATATTGACCACGGAATTAAGCAGTGGACGATAAAACAACTTCGAGTGCAGTTCGGAGATGAGGAAACGCACCCGCCGCAACGTGGTGCGCAAATTATCCACCGAGGATTTCCCCTCCGCAGCCCCGTAACCAGACGTGAGCGCCAGGCGGTTCATCGCAGGGCGATCACCTTCCTCCGGCAAGGTATGAGTACGGCGCAGCCGATATAACTGCAAACGATGCTCCAGGAGGCGCAAAAACTCATACGCCTGGATAAGCCCTTGGCCATCCTCCCGCCCGATAGCCCCAGCATCCACCAGCGCACGCAGAGCCGCCACGGTGGCCGGGACGCGCAAGGATTCATCGGACCTTCCGTGCACCAGTTGCAGGAGTTGCACCGCAAACTCCACATCGCGCAATCCGCCGCGACCGAGTTTCAACTCTCTATCGCGCATATCCGCAGGCACATTCTCCAGCACCCTGCGCCGCATAGCCTGCACGTCCTCAACAAAGGAATCACGCTGGCTCGCCGCCCACACTAAAGGCGCTAATTCCTCGCGGTATTTCTCACCCAAGGGCACATAGCCGGTCTGCGCGCGCGCCTTAAGCAAAGCCTGAAACTCCCAGGTCTCTGCCCATCGGTGATAATAAGCAAGGTGAGATTCCAGGGTGCGCACCAGGGAACCCGACCGCCCCTCGGGTCGCAGGTTAGCATCTACTTCAAAGAAATGCCGTGAACCGATCCGGGCACATTCTCCCGCTAAGCGAGTAATACGAGGCGTCACTTCACTGCCGACGAATATGACATCAACATCCGAAATATAATTCAGCTCCCCCGCCCCGCACTTGCCCAAGGCAATGATCGCAAGGCGAGCATCCAGCGGAGAATCGCCATATACGTTCTCCACGGCAAGGGCCAAACTCGCGGTCAAGGCCGCATCGGCCAAATCAGAAAGCAAAGCCGTAGTCTTTTCAAAGGGAACCGGATCTAGCCCCTCTTGCCGCTTAGTGGAAGGATAGGTACCGGCAAGATCATGAGCGGCGATCCTCATAAGGAAAAGGCGATACCGTTCCTTTAGCCGCCGCTGCGCCGCCATATCCGCCGAACGCGCCCGGTACGTCCCCACCGTACTGAGATCGTCACGAGCAGGATCGAACCACCCAGCCTCTTCGACTCCCTCAGCATCTGCCTCCTGAGCAGACAAGGCGTAACTTGCTGGAATCGCATCTACCGCATCAAGCAAGCCTCGGATCATTTCTTCTCTGCTCGGCAACGGCGCAATCAGTTCCCTCCAGGACTCCGGATGCGCTGCCAGATCATCACCCAGAGCCACCGATCCCCCCACTAACGCCATGAGTCGAATACGGAAAGAATGGTTCTCTCTCAGCGTTTGCTGGAACGCCTCCGCCTCACCAGCCTCCTCCAAGGCCGCTACCAAGCGAACGAGAATGTTGAGGGCTTGATCTGGGTCTCCCGATCCGGCTAGAGCCCATAGGACATCGAGGGATTCTGGATTATCCCACCCCAAATCACGTATATCTTCCGCCGCACGTCCACCGCCTAACCCTAAAACAGCGGGAGTAGGTATGGAGACCCGAGACTTAGATACCGCCATTATATTTCCTTCTTCCCAAAGATCGGTTCACCAGAACGACAGCAGAACCCTGATTAGTAGTTAAAATTGCTCCGCAGTTCCCACGGAGTAATCTGCTCTTGGTAATCCCGCCATTCGCGCCACTTGGAACGCAGGAAAAATTCATACACCCGTTCCCCAAGAATCTCAGCCATAAGCTCCGATTCCTCCAAACGGTGCAAGGCGTGATCCAGGCTGGATGGCAAATCCACGTACCCCATCGCTCGGCGCTCCCGCCGAGTCAATTGAGAGATATTATCCTCAGCCGGATCGCCTAATTCATAACCTTCCCGTATCCCCTTAAGCCCGGCACCGAGAAGCGCAGCATAGGCAAGGTACGGGTTACATCCGGTATCGATACTGCGAACCTCCACCCGGCGCGATTCCGCCTTGGTGAGCCGATAGGTAGGAACCCGCACCATCGCGGAGCGGTTAGATACCCCCCACGTGGCCGCCGTGGGCGCTTCATCGCCAAAGATGATTCGCTTGTATGAATTCACCCACTGATTTGTGACCGCAGATATTTCCGGCGCGTGCCGCAAAATACCGGCGATGAATTGCTTGGCGGTATGCGATAGAGAGTATTCCGCATCAGGATCATGGAAGGCATTACTGTCTCCCTCAAAGAGAGAGATGTGACTGTGCATGGCCGAACCAGCCCACTGCTGGAACGGCTTGGGCATAAAGGTGGCCTGCGCATCATTACGCAGCGCCACCTGCTTCATGAGGTAACGGAATGTCATGACGTTATCTGCCATCGTGAGCGCTTCCGCATGGCGCAGGTCAATCTCCTGTTGTCCGGGAGCCGTCTCGTGGTGCGAAAACTCCGTGGCAATGCCCACCGCTTCCAGGGCGAGCATGGCTTGCCTGCGGAACTTGGGCGTGGCATTTCGGGTCGATTGATCGAAGTACCCGCCGTTATCCGTGGGTTTGGGCTGTGGATCAGCGTCCTCCTGAGCGGTATTCGTGCACAGGTAAAACTCAATCTCCGGGGAGATCATGCAGGTAAATCCCTCATCAGCAGCCTGCTGCACCTGCCTGCGGAGCACCTGGCGGGGATCATTCCAGGAGGGTTGGCCGTCCGGCATAGAAATATCACAGAACATTCGTGCCGTTTGCACTTCCGCCCCTTCATCAAAGGGCAGAATCTGGAACGTGGAGGGGTCGGGCAGCGCAATGGTGTCCGCCTCAGAGATTCGCGAGAATCCCTCAATGGCGGAGCCATCAAAGCCCACGCCCTCCTCAAAGGCACTCTCCAGCTCGGAGGGGGCCATCATCACGGACTTGAGGTACCCCAAAATATCCGTGAACCACAGGCGGATGAACTTGATGTCGCGTTCCTCAACGGTACGCAGCACGAACTCTTGTTGGCTGTTCATGCCACCACCTTAGCCACCACCCACACCTCCTCACACGTCCTTCCCTGTGAGGGGGTATCCACCGTCCACAATCCGCCCCGCTCAGCAGCACTATGAGAATATATTTTCGAACAGATGGGGGTACCACCGCCCCGACACCCCCTTACCGTGAGACATACCAAAGCAGTTAAACAGCAACAAGGCCCATGCCAAGCATCACCACCCCTCTAGTAAGGCGACCACACAAAACCAGAAAGACAAACACATGATCGATACAATCACCTCCTCGCCACAAGTCGCTTCCTACGGTTGGATCTCCTGCGATTCTCTTCTCCTCGGTTACACAAGCCCACTCATGCCCCAGGGGATCCGGCGTGATACCGCTATCTCGCGCGGTAGCACAACGCAACGGTATTCCCCGTTCGCTAACGCTTCTTGTCCCTTGCCACAGCGCTCTACCGCCGGAGGATCCATGCGCCATTACCCCTCCTCCGGCCACAGGGCTCCTGCTTCGCCCCACCACGCTCCATGCTGTTGCCCCACGTGCTCCCTGCACAGAACTTCCTTTCGTATCCACCTCCGCGCCCCGTGGATACGGCAGCAGTTTTTCCTCTTGCGCGTGGTAGCACAGGCCCACCAAGGGCAGGCCTTGCTCCTCACCGCTCATGGCCTCGTGGCCCTTGTGATACCCACCAGCGAGCACCACAATGTGGTGGCGCTGTTTCAGCACCTGAACAATTATCAGCGCCACCTCTTATCCCGGATAAAGCCAAAGGAGATCCTCCCCGTATCGCTCCGTGTTTATAAGCCAAACTTCATGCTCGGATACGCCCAGGCCCTCGCCCAGATTCTCCCGCTCGCCCACCCCTGCCTCTTGCCCACGCGCACCGCGCGCGACAGCGGGTACCTAGATGGAATGAGAGCCGCAGGGCGGGCTTTGGCGGAATACCCAGCTACCCTGGAACGGGAAAATCGTTACGCGGCATAGCCTGGCGGCCCACGTTCCACTGTAGAACGAGTCAGGGGGGCCACACGACATGCGCTTCCTATACACCACACTTTGCCCTTGGAGGATGATTCCTATGAGCACCACTCAGTTTCTCGAGGTAGAAGCCAAGTACGCCGTGAGCGCGGACGATTCTGTTCCAGATCTCACCAAGATCCTCAATGTCCATTCCATTGAGGCCGCGCAGCAGTACGAACTCTCTGCCATTTACTACGACACCCGTGATCTTCGCCTTACTCGTTCGAAGATCACGCTGCGGCGCAGAATCGGCGGAAAAGACGATGGTTGGCACCTCAAACTCCCCGACACCGGCAGCGGACGCCTAGAAATCAGCGCCGCCCTCAACCCGGAAATCACTCCCGGGGAGGCCGCACCACGCCTTACTCGCGGCACAACTGATTCTGTCCCGGAAGAACTCCTCGGCCATGTGCGCGCTGTGGTCCGTGGCCACAAACTCATCCCTATAGCCCAGGTGGATAATCTGCGTGTGGAATCTGCCCTCAAAGCCGAAAACGGCAGTACCGTGGCGGACTTCTGCGATGATCGCGTGACGGCCTGGTCCCTTCTTCCCGATGCCTCCCCGGAACCGCGCCACTGGCGCGAATGGGAGTTCGAGTTAGCGGAATCCCTCGCCACCACAAAGTTAGGCAGGCAGATCCTCGAATCCGCCGATGAGCAACTCACCACCGTGGGTGCCGTGGACTCCCATTCCCCATCGAAATTGCTCACGGCCCTTGGGGAGAGTTTCAACCTTGCCCCCACGCCTCCCACGCCACTCGTTTTCCGAAAGTACGATGACCGCGATGAAGCCTTCGCGGGTGTTCTCCACGCCCTCATCGCCACCCGGGACTCTTTGGTGGAACAGGATCCCGGTGCCCGCCGGGGCGACCGACGCTCAGTAAGCACCATGCTGAATGCCATCCGCGATCTGCGCAGCGTCCTCAGCATGTTTATTGAGCTTTTCGATCATGAGCGCTGGGATAACCGCATTGCCACCGCCTCCGATATTGAGGCGGAGTTGAAGCAACTCACCGTGGTATTGCACCGCGCCTGCGATGCCGATGCCGTGGCGCATCAGGTTCACGCATTGCTGGACGCAGACGCTACCGAACTCATCGATCAGCAGGCTCGGCAGCGCCTAGAGCACGATGTAGATTCCAGGAATAAGAGGGCCTATTACCGCGTGGGGGCGGCACTGGACTCGGAACGTTACCTCACCATGCTCGATACTCTTGATGAGTTCCTTGCCGATCCCCCGCTGCCGGGGCGAATGGAACGTCGCAAAGCCACCGCCATCATCGTGCGCGCGGTCAAGCGCGGCTACGTGGATTTCAAGAATCTCCGCAGTTCCGCTCTGGAGGTTTTTGATGATCCCGAGGTCACCGAGTCCGAGTATGAGGCCCACCTTTCCCAGATGCACAAGGTGGCGGAGCGGCTGCGCACGGTATCGCGCGTGTCCTTGGAGTTCACCCCCTATGATTCCGGCAGGTTGTCCAAGGAATCAAAGAAACTCGTAGACACATTGCTCGATGCCCAATATTCCGTGTCCGTGTGCGAGTTGATTCTCAAGCGCGCCCGCCAGGCGGCCGGACGCGGCGAGGATACCTTCGCCTACGGGCTGCTGTATCAGGCGGAGCGGGAACGCTCTCGGAAGATTCTCCGGGCGATCGATCAGCGTCATCGCTCGGTGAAATCCAGTTATAAGCGCTTTAAGCGTTCCATCGCTTGAGTCCGGGTTAATCCCAGTCGTCGTCCTGAGCGTCGTAAGCGTCATTGCGCTGTGCGGCTTTTTCCAGGGCTTGTTCGGCTTCCTCCCGCGTGGCGTAGGGCCCCATGCGGTCCGTCCAGGATCCGCCGAGTCCCTGCGTCACCTCACCCGTGGTGGGGTGGTAGAACCATTGCGCTTCTTTTTCCTGCATAGTGGTGCCCTCCGTGTTCTTCTCGCGTATGGCGTCTGCGATGTATGGACAAACCCCGTCCCTTTCCCTTGGGCCGGGGAAGCCCACTGCGCCCGAGGCCATGACTCCGACGCTATTAGAATATCGGTGTTCCCGTACACAACTATCCCCTGCCCGCCCTCTATCCCCGTATCACCAGGAGCCACCGCACACTATGCTGCCATCCACCTCCGTCATGGATCGCGCCAAAGCACATCACCTCAAGGAAATCGAGGTTCTCCCCACGCTGGGTGCTCAGGCACCCGGCACCTGGTGCGTTATTGGCGAGCACACCGATGAGTTCGGAGGAACCGTGGTGGTGTCTCCCCTGGATCTCGCCACCGCGGTGGTCCTCAGCCCTCGGCACGATGGCGTTCTCTCCCTGCGCGGCGAGTTCGCCGGAACTAACATTCCCTCCGTCACGGTCCGGATCCGTCACGCCGCCACCAATTCCGCGGTGCTTCAGCGCGCAGCCCGCCTCATCACCACCCTGATTCAGCGCCAAATCCTCAGCAGAGATACCGCCGGTTTTGACATCACCGTGTGCTCCGACGTTCCCCTGGGCTCTGGATTGGGCGCGCTTCATTCCTTCGATGCGGCACTGGGCCTGGCCTTGTACCCGGAGGCTCACTCCCCGGCGGAGGCCCCCCTGCGCGCGCGCCTAGCCTCGATATGCTCCCAGGCGGTGCGCTCCCTTCCCGGAACGCAGGTGCTGCGGGCCCGGCACATCGCGGCACTGCGGGGAATATCCGGCCGCCCCTGCGTGGTGAATTATTCCGATGGGTCTGTCACGGATAGCCTCCCCTTGCACTCCTCGCGCATGGTAGCGCTAGCGATCGGTGCACCGCATAGTGGTATGGAGCCAGCCCGAGGCAATGCGGAGAACCCCGTGAGCAGTAAAGCCAACGCAACCGGCACCACCGCACAGCCCACAATCCCCGCTGATCAGTCCTCCACCGCAGAGCCTCCCACGGACCACTCCACAGTGCCCACCCAGCCCACCACCAGGCCTGCCGCACCCACATCGTCCACAGCACCCACAGCGTCCACTGCCCCCGGCCTCCCCGAGCACGCTTCCCCCGGGAACACCGCTAGCCGCAGCACCCCCGCCTCCACGCAGCGGCGCTTCATCGAGGACGCCGCCCACGCCTTTGGCACGGAGTACCTGCGCCTGCTTCCCGATTCCACGCCTCGGGTCCTGGATTGGCTCAAGGCCGTGTATGCCGTACACGATCCCCAGGGATATCCCTCCGTTGAGGAGGCCTCCGGCCTCCTCCGCTTCTGGGAGGAGGAGACGCAGCGGAGCCATCACCTTGTTTCCCTGCTTCGTGGGCGGCGCGGTGGTGAGGTTCCCGCTTTGCTCAACGAGTCCCGCCTCGCCACCGTTGCGGCATACGGGACTGCCTCCCCGGCCCTCACCAACCTCACCCAAGCGTGCCTGGAACTAAGCGCCGCCAGCGTGCGTCCCACTCGCTCCGGCGTATCCGAGTGGGTCGCGGTGCTGGTGGAGGAGGACAAGGCTGCCGCATTCCGGCAAAACATAACCCAGCAGGACATATCCCGGGAGAACATCGTGGAGAAAGACGGCGCAACGAGCACACCCCAAACAACAAACTCACAGCCGGTCTCCCCGGTGAGCGTCATTCCGCTGCACCCCGGCGAGACGGCCCGCGCATACGAGTTCCCGGCTTAGAATCCGCAGAATCACGCGGCAGAATAATCCCCCTCCAAAAAAGGCGAATGAGTCGATCTATGAGCCGGATTCTGTCTCCGCTCACGCTATAAGCCTGAGCGGCGGCGAACATCCATCTGGGTCGATCATCGCTGATCGCCTCAAGCAGCTACCTGCGAACTCGGGCGGGCAGCCCTCTATCATTCGCTCCCGGCGCACCATCACGGTGCACCTCGTTGCCTTGCTCCCGGTGGGGTTTACCTGGCCGGGGCAGTCACCTGCCCCGCCGGTGCGCTCTTACCGCACCCTTTCACCCTCACTCGCGCTCAAAGTGCGAGCGGTCTCCTTTCTGTGGCACTTTCCCGCGGGTCGCCCCGGGTTGCCGTTAGCAACCACCGTGCCCTGTGGAGTCCGGACTTTCCTCGGCGGCGCGCCTGCTCACATCCGTGGGTGGTTCGCTCCGCCGCGTTCGCCCGATCGGCTCATTCGCGGCTTTTAAGGATACTCCCTGAATCCACTGAGGCTAAAAAGCCGTTACGGAGCAGCGGACTCGCCGCCCCTGCCGATGTTGATTCCCCGGATCAACCCACGCTCGCCTATGAATTCCACCACGGAGACGGAGGCTACGTCCACGAAAACCCGGTGGAAGAACTCCGGCCCGCCCCCCAGAGCCTGGCGGAGCAGGGACTTGATGGGATTGACGTGGCTCACCAGCACCACCGTGGAGCCCTCGTGCTCTTGAAGCAGCCTCCGGCACAGCGCGGTAATCCGCCGGTGCAGATCGTCCAGGGATTCTCCGCCCGGGGGCGCAACGGAGGTGTCTTTGAGCCAGGCGGAGTGGAGCCGGGGGTTTTCCGTTTGCGCCCTGGCGATCTCCTTGCCGTCCCAATCGCCAAAGTCCACCTCGATGAGCCCCTCCTCCACCGTCACCGATCCCGCCACCGCCTGGGCCACCTTCTGCGCGGTGCGGCGGGTTCGGGTCAGGGGCGAGGAAAGGATCGTGGGCGTGACGTCTCCCACGAGCGAGCGCACCACCCGCGCGGCACGCTCCGCCTGCGCGGTGCCTTTTTGCGTGAGGTCGGGATCGCTCTGCCCTGAATAGCAACCACGCACGGTGTGCTCGGTCTCCCCGTGGCGTACCAGAATGAGCCTGGTGATGGGCTTTTCCTCCGGGTTGAGCCACTGCGCTGCGGTGGTCATGCCCTCGGAGGCCGATACCACGGCGGAGGAATCGGACCTCGCCCGCGCACCGCCCTCGGGGCGAGCCGAGCCGACTTCCGCAAACACCGCCCCGGTATCCTTCACCATTCCCGGTTTCGCCCCCCGCGCGGCGGCATCCATCGCCACGTTGGAGAGGGCATCGGCCTTTTTGTTCTTTTCGCGCGGCACCCACTGGAAGGTCACGGAGTCAAAGGTGCTCATCACCTGCTTGGCTCTCCGCGCCAACTTCTGCATATCGGGGTGCTTGATCTTCCAGCGGCCGGACATCTGCTCCACCACGAGCTTGGAGTCCATGTACACCGCCACCTCGGTTGCCCCGTAATCCCGGGCAGCCTCCAGGCCGATGAGCAGACCATAGTATTCCGCCACGTTATTCGTGGCGGACTTCCCCACCACGTAGGCCTGTTCGCGCAGGACCGTGGCACGGGGGGCGTCGTAAAGCACGCTGCCGGACCCGGCAATGCCGGGGTTGCCGCGGGAGCCACCATCGGCTTCTATGCATACCTTCACGAGGAACTCCCCTGGCGGATCAGGTAGGAGCCGCAGTTGGGGCACTGCGGAACCTCATCGGCCGGGGTGCGCGCGATCTCGGAACGGTCGGCGGCGGGAAGCACGATGAAGCACCCGCCGCAGGAGCGCCCGTTGAAGGCCGCGGCCCCCACGCCATTTTCCTCGCGCTGGCGCTGGAACTCCGCCACCGCGTCCTCACCCAGCGCCGCCTCGATCTCCCGGATCCGAGCCTCGGAGTCGTCCTGAGGAGCCTGAGCGCCGTGCTCCGCGGCGGCCCGCTCGGCGGCCTCAAGCCTCCCGGCCAGGTCCTTGAGTTTGTCCTCGTGCAGATCCCGGTTTCCACGCAGGGCATGAACCTCGTTGTGGGCCTCTTGTAGTTCGCTCATCAGATCGGCGATGCGGGACTTGGCGGAGTAAAGATCGTGCTTGAGATCCCGGCGGCGTTCCTCGTCCTCGGTGGCCCCGAGTTCCCTCTTATCCTCGCGCTCCCGCTTGCGCAGTTTGCGTTCGTCCTCCTGGATGCGCAGGATCTCCGCCTCCATGTCCTCCACGGCCATGCGCGCGCTGGCGGCGGCGGTGGAAAGGCGCTGGCGCTCAGCACGCAGCCGCTCCACCTCCTCTTCCTCCGCGCTGCGCTGCGGGCGGGTACCCACCACGGAGGCCGAGCGGAGCAAGGTGGATAGTTCCAGGAGGTCGCGTTGTTCAGAGTTGCTGAGCTTCATATCTGTCCTTTTTACCCCTGCGGGTGCGCGGAGAGTGTCCACGGGTCGGTGCGAATATCAATGACCTCGGTGCGCAGACCGGTTTGTTCCGCCACGATCTGCGCGGCCTGCTGCGTCCACGGGAACTCGCTGGCCCAGTGCGCGGTGTCGATCACGGCGGGCCCTCCCGCGCGCAGGTACTCATCCACCGGGTGATGACGCAGATCGGAGGTGACGTACACGTCCACCCCCAGGTCGCGCACGGCGTCGAGGAAGCTATCCCCGGCCCCGGAGGATACCGCCACGGTGCGCACCATCTGCTCCGGGTCCCCGGCGGCGCGCACGCCCCATTCCGTCTTCGGCAGGGCGTCGGCCACCCGCTGCACAAAGTCCCGCAGCGGCATGGGTTTAGGCAGCACCCCCACCCGCCCCAGTCCGGTGGCGGTATCGAGGTCCTCGGCGGCGGGATCGGTGGGCTTGATGGGCCTACCCGGCGTGATCCCCACCAGTTCCGCCAGGCGATCGTTTACGCCGGGGCGGGCGGAATCGGCATTGGTGTGGGCAGCCATGAGCGCCACGCCCCCGGTGATCAGGGTGTGCAGCACCTTGCCCTTGGGAGTATCGGCGGCCACACTGTGCGCGCCGCGCAGCAGGAGCGGGTGATGGACCACCAACATCTGCGCGCCCATCTCCACGGCGCGCTCGGCCACCGCCTGGGTGCAATCCAGGGCAAAAGCCACGGTGCGCACCCGTGCCTGCGGATCGCCACAGATCAGCCCCACGTGATCCCAGCTCTCCGCCAGTTCGGGCGGATAGGCTGCCTCGATCACCTCGCGCACGCTTCCCACCGTGCTCGCGGCGGCGCTCACGGCCCCCGGAGACTGTTCCTCGCTCATTTTCCTGTCCTTTCTCCTCGTGCCCTCAATTCTTCACAGTCTAGGTATTCTTCTGCCACACTGGTGAGCGTAAAAGAGCCCCGCCCTACACAAATGGGAAAAGAGAACCATGACCCTTCACATTGACTTTGTGTGCACCGGAAATATCTGCCGTTCCCCGATGGCGGAAGTCATGCTTCGCGACGCCGCCGCGCAGGCAGGATTGAGCACCGCCCTCACCGTCACCTCGTGCGGCCTCGGCGGCTGGCACGAGGGCGAACCCGCGGATTCGCGCACCCTGAGCGAACTCGCCGCCCGTGGACACGACGGCTCCACCTTGCGCGCCAGCCAGTTTTCCCCGGATGACGCCCAGGCCGATCTCCTCGTGGCCCTGGACACCGGGCATCGCTCCCGCCTGATCGTGGAGCACGGTATCCCCGCCGAGCGGGTGCGCCTGCTGCGCAGCTTCGACCCGGATTCCCCCGAGGAGGCCTCCGTGGCCGATCCCTATTACGGCGGCCAGGAGGGCTTTCGCGCCTGCTACGAGCAGATCGACGCCGCGCTACCCGGATTGCTCGATTGGGTACGCGCGCACCGCGAGGCCGAGCGCTAAACTCCATAACCCGCCTGGACTAGGCTGTACCGCGTGAGCACAACCGTGAAGGACCGTTACGGAGCACAACGCCGCCGCCCGGCATGGCGGGTGTTTTTCAAGCCGGGGTGGATTATTTCCGCCCTGTTCATCGTGGTGTTTTCCTACTTCGCCTTTACCTTTTTAGCCCCCTGGCAGCTCGGCAAGGACTCGGAGATCGTCGAGCGCAACGAGCGCATTGCCGAGGCCTTTGAGCACGATCCGCTTCCCGTTTCCGAGGTCTTTTCCCACGGGAGCATCGACCCCGCCGATGAATGGCGGCGCGTCACCCTCACCGGGCAATACCTCCCCGATTCCGAGGTGGTGCTGCGCATGCGGGCCAGCGATTCCGGCCCCGCCGTGCAGGTGCTTACCCCCTTCCGCGCCACCGATGGCACCACCTACCTCATCCATCGCGGCTTCGAGCCCACCACCGGGGCCGGGGTGCCCGAATATCAGGCCGCCCCCACCACGGAGGTCAGCATCGTGGGTGTGGCGCGCCGCAACGAGGTCGCTCCGGAGCGCCAGCCCTTTGAGGAATCCGGCCACATGCAGGTGTACGGCATTAACACGGAGCAGATACACCAGGCCACGGGGCAGGAATTGGCCCGCGATTATATTCAGCTCACCGAGGGGGAACCCGGCGAGATCACCGCCATGCCCATTCCCAAACTCGATCGCGGCTCGCACCTCTCCTACGGCCTGCAATGGATCGCCTTTGGCGTAATGGCACCCCTGGGACTCGGATACTTCATCTACGCCGAGATACGGGAGCGCCGCCGCGCCAAGCAGGAGGAGGCGGAGATGAACGCGGGGGCGGAGGCCGCTGGAACGCCCAAGGGCCCAGAATCACTGGAGTCCACCCGCGGTGAGGCCTCACAGCCGCTCTCCCGGCGCGAACGCCGCAAGCGCTTCCAGGAGCAGTTGTGGGACGAGGGCGCGGATTCACCGACCCCGGCCCGTCCCGATCGCTACGGAAAGTAACGGCACCCCTCTATCCGCCCCTATCCGCGCGCGGCGAGATATTCCAGAATCGCCTTGACCCTGCGGTTTTCCTCCGTGGGGTCAAGGCGCAATTTACTGAAGATATTGGA
The DNA here is from genome assembly GCF_033783015.1 of Corynebacterium sp. 21KM1197. Taxonomy (NCBI): domain Bacteria; kingdom Bacillati; phylum Actinomycetota; class Actinomycetes; order Mycobacteriales; family Corynebacteriaceae; genus Corynebacterium; species Corynebacterium sp. 21KM1197. The sequence continues at coordinate 1,646,362 of NZ_CP123907.1, forward strand.
TATATGCTTTGCCACCGCCGCGCCCGAGATCACCAGGTTCTGCGCAATATCGCGGTTGGATTGCCCACGCGACATCAACTCTAAGACCTCCCGCTCCCGGGGAGTGAGTTCGCCCAGGCCACTGCGCCCGGAGGCCATGAGCGCGCTGGCCACCGTGGGATCAATGACGGTGCCTCCCTGGGCCACCACCCCAAGCGAGGTGAGGAAGTCCGCGACGTCGGAAACGCGATCCTTGAGCAAATACCCCGTTCCGCTGGTGGCGTGGGCAAAGAGTTCCACGGCATAGGCCGGGGCCACGTACTGGCTGAGCACCATCACCGCCATCTCCGGGTAAATCGAGCGCAGAGACACCGCAGCCTTGAGCCCATCATCGGCCATGTTGGGCGGCATGCGCACGTCGGTGATGAGAATGTCCGGGGTGGGAATATCCGCCAGCACCTCCGCTATTTGCGGCCCGGTGGCGGCCTGGCCCACGATGCGGTGCCCGCGGCGCTCCAAAAGGCCCGCCACCCCCTCCCGCAGGAGGGCGGAATCATCGGCAAGAACAATGCGCAGGCTCATGCGGGATCACCCACCCCACTTTGGCCGCGCTCCAGCAGCAGGGGGATGGCGCAGCTCACTTGGGTGGGGCCGCCCTGGGGCGAGACGAGGGTGAGCGTGCCGCCAAAGGCCGCCAGCCGCTCCCGCATTCCGGCAAGGCCGTGTCCCTCGTGCACACTCGCCCCTCCGGGTCCCTGATCGACCACGCTGATGCGCAGGTGGGCGTCGGAAGCCAACAGCACGCTCACCTGGGCGCCGGGGGCATGCTTGGCGGCGTTGGTGAGTGCCTCCGCCACAAAAAAGTATCCCGCGGCCACCACGCTGGGGGAAAGGTCAGGGAGTTCGTGCGGGGTATGCACGCTCACGTGGGGCCCGTAATTAGCGGCAATATCCCGCACGGCGGCGCTCAGGCCGAAATCGCTGAGCACCTGGGGGTGTATACCCCGCACCGTCGCGCGCAGAGAGGCAAGGCCGGCATCGAGGTCGGCCTTGGCCGCGCGCACCAGGTTCAGGGTCTCGCCGCGCGCGTCCAGGGTGGCCTCCCCCAGCTTGATCGCGGCCGCCACCAGGTATTGCTGCGTGCCGTCGTGGAGGTCGCGCTCAATGCGCTGCCGTTCGACCTCGTAGGCGTCGGCAATAGCTCTCCGCGAGGCCGTGAGTTCCGCGATCTTTGCGGCCTGCCGTTCCTCATGGCTTCCCTCCGCGCGCGGTCTCTTCGCGCGCCTGCCCCAGCACCACGGCATGTTTTACCTCTTTATGATCATCTCGTACAGTTTCCAGTCCCACAGTAATGCGAGGGTAAAAATGGGGGTATTGCCAGCACTACCCGCATAATCATTGCCAGCACTCTGGTTTATTCCCGCGTCACCGAATGAAATGGCAGCCATGACACATTCACTGAGAGTTTCTGACATCACCAAGGATTACGGCGGCCATGACGTTCTCACCGGCATTTCGCTGACCATCAATGCCGGGGAAACCGTGGCCATCATGGGGCCCTCCGGCTCCGGCAAATCCACCCTCCTGCACTGCATGTCCGGGGTGCTCACCCCCACGCACGGCCACGTGTATTTTGGTGACACCCGCCTTTCCGCGCTCCCGGATCACCAGCGCTCGCGCCTGCGCCTGAAGCACTTCGGCTTTGTATTCCAGGACGGCCAACTGCTGCCGGAACTCTCCAACCTGGAAAACATCGCCCTCCCCGCCCTGCTCACCGGGCTGAGCAGAAAGGCCGCCCGCCAGCGCGCCCAACACCTCCTCGACCAACTGGGCCTTGGTGATATTGCCGAGCGCCGCCCCGCCGAAATCTCCGGCGGGCAGGCCCAGCGCGTGGCCATCGCCCGCGCCCTGGCACCCGAGCCCGCCATCGTCTTTGCCGATGAGCCCACCGGCGCGCTGGATCAGGGTACCGGCCACGAGGTCATGCAACTCCTCACGGCCCTGGTGCAGCGCTCCGGCACGAGCCTCATCATGGTGACCCATGATGTTCAGGTGGCCCAGTGGTTGGAGCGCCGGGTGGAAATCCGCGATGGCATCATCCACGACGATCGTCTGCTGCGGGGTGCGCGATGAACACTTCCCTGCTAACGAGGCTCGTTATTGATCTACACAAGGCCAGCCTCCGTTCCCACGCCGGGGTATGGCTGATCCACGCCCTGGCGATTCTCTCCCTCACCGTGAGCGCCACCGTGGCCTTCCTCGTGGCCGGAGGAACCTGGATGTTCTGGCAGCACACGCAGCACCCCGAGGAGGCCACCGCGATTGTGCGCGAGGAACTGGATCTTAGTAACTGGCTCGTCTTGGTGCTCTTTGCCTGCGCTTTTATCCTGCCCGCGCTCTTCAATCTCATCACCCAGGCCGCCGTGCTCGGGGCCTCGGGGCGCGAGCGCCGCCTGGCTACTCTCCGCTTGCTCGGGCTCTCCGCCCGGGACATCACCCGCATGTCCGTGCTGGAAACCGGGTTCCAGGCGCTGGTGGGAATCGCCCTGGGCCTGGCTCTGAGCTTCCTGAGCGCGCCATTATTTACCGGCCTGAGTTTTCAGCAGCGCCCCATCGCCCTCCACGAGATTCTGCTCCCGTGGTGGGGATACCTCGCGGTATCCGCGCTGCTGCTCCTCCTCGCCCTTGGCGCGGCCTTCATGGGCATGCAGCGCGTGCGGGTCACCCCGCTGGGCGTGGCCCGCCAGGAAATGCCCGCGGCGATGAAGCGCTGGCGCCTCATCATCTTTCTCATCGTGCTGGCCCTCACCGTCCTGGTATTGAATAACCTGGACGTGGCCTCCCAGGATCTCAACGTCATGCTCAGCGCCCTCGCGTTTCTGTTTGTCCTGCTCCTATGCGTGAATCTCGTTTCCCCCTATATTCTCCAAGCGCTTGGCAAAGCGCTGGCGCTCCTCCCCGGCACCGCTCATCTGGTGGCGTGCAGGCGCATATCTAGTAATGCTCGGGTGGCCTGGAAGCGCAGTTCCGCCATCGCGTTCTTTGGTTTTCTGGCGGGATACCTCATCATCTCTCCCCTGGTGGAGGATGAATTGACGCGGGTCTACCGCGAGGACCCCCGGATCAACCTCCTTTTTAGCGACATCAGCACCGGCGCGATCCTCACCCTCTGCTTTGGCTTCCTCATCACCAGCACCTCCGTATTTCTGACCCAGGCCAGTGAGGTCTTTGAGACGGCCTCGCTTTCCCGCGCCCTGCACCTCATGGGGGTGCGGCGCGGCTTCCTCTCCCGGGTAAGCCTCACGGAGATCATGCTGCCGGTGGTGGTGCTCGGAATCTTCTACTTCTGCTGTGGGGCTGGCCTGGGAAACATCATGCTGACCATGTCCGAATACGCCAATATGCCGGCGAGAATCGGGTATTCTTTCTGTTTCCTGCTGGCGGGCTGGGCGGTCACGTTCCTCGCCGTCATCGCCACCGAGCCGCTGCGCCGGCGGGTGCTCGCCGCCCAGACTCAGACGCGAAAGAACGATTAGCCTCACCCGGCAAATACGGTGGCTTTGGTGGTTCCGGTGGTTTTCTGCTTCTGCGAGCGCGAAAACCACTTACCATGCAATGCGTAAAGCCTCCCCGCACCCGTGCGTTCATACACGGCGAAGGGAGGCTTTATGCGATCGCGGGAAAATTAGCCCACGAAGCGAGCAACGGTGTCCGCGATGGTCTTAACGACCTTAGCGAAGATGTCCACGCCCTTCTCGGCGTTAGCCAGACGCTGCTCATCGGTGGTCTGGGTAGCCACAACGTCCTGCTGGCCGGTGGCCGGACGATCCTGGCCCACCACGGTCTCGGCGGTGGCCGGAGCGATAGCGGCGGTGGCAGCGATGGCAACGGTGGCGGCGGAGATAGCAAACTTGCGCTTCAGGTTCATGGAGAGTCCTTTCTCAAGAGGTTCAACAAGCGTGTGACCACAACCTCTATGGCGTGGCCCACCATGCGCGGATAAGAATAACCGAACTTCAGCGGAAGCAAAAGGGTTGCGCGGGCGGGCACTGCACCGAATGGGAGAACCACGCGGGGTCAAGGTACGAATGGCCCCACCCGCTTTTACTATCGACGCCCCCGTGGTTCCGGTATGCACAAGCCCGCACGGCGGCAGCAACGAGGGTAATGACCACGCAATTCCCGCTTTATCGTCTGACGTCTGGCGCTGGGGAAGCCTGCCACGGCAACCGGAAGAAGCGCCTAGAGGTAAATGACCCATAAAAACAAAAATGAGATTGATAACATATTTTCCAGAGGAGCACCCAGGGGCCCGATACAGGCAAAACCAGTGCGAAACTAGTGTGAAACCAGCAAAGCAAAAGGGCGGCTCCCTTTTCCGGGAAACCGCCCTTGAACTGGTATTTTATCCAGTGCGTCCTGACGGGCTCGAACCGCCGACCTGCTGGGTGTAAACCAGCTGCTCTCCCAACTGAGCTAAAGACGCAGAACCTGAGTATCGCATGCAGAACCGCATATCACGGCGCTCAGGCAACTCGAATGAGTATAGCACAGTCGTTTACTTACGCGTAGAACCGCGCTGCACCAGGCACGATCCCTGCCATTGCCCCAGGCGCTCCGCCTTTGTTTGCACCAGCCCGGACAGTTGAGCAGATTCCGCGATCAGTCCCGGCTCCACGGTGCCGGGACGACCCGCGCCCGGGGTGAGCAGCCACACGCGCCCGTTATCGGAGAGCGGACGCACCGCGTCCACCAGGCCGTCCACGAGGTCACCATCCTCTTCGCGCCACCACAGCAGCACCACGTCGCAGATCTCATCGGTGTCCTCGTCCAGCAGCGCGTCCCCCAGGAAATCCTCGATGGATTCGGAGATGGCGCTATCGCAATCCTCGTCCCAGCCCACTTCCTGAACAACGGTGCCCTGCTGAATGCCAAGGCGCTGAGCATAGTCCTGGACGTCTTTGTTCATAACGTCCGGAGCGTCCACCACTGTGATATTCCTCCCGTTCCTGTTCCCCGGTGGTGCCGCCGCTCACGGGGTGAGGGGCGCGTCGCCGGGCACAATCTACTTCTTTGCAAGCAGGATACAGGCTTCGACCGATTTTCTCCCTATTTTCAGCCCCGTCCCCATGCGGCACGCGCCACGGCTTATCACTACACTTTATTAAGGTGTGCGTGGCCATTCACATGCGAGGGAACCCCGAGCGTGAAGCCCCGCCTGTATATAGACCTGAACAACCCAGGAGGTTTACCTATGGCTGAGGGCAATCTCAGCGGAAATCCGACGGAGGACACCAACTTCGCCCTCATCCGCGATGGCGTGGCGTCCTACCTGAATGACTCCGATCCTGAGGAGACCCGCGAGTGGATGGATTCCCTCGACGGACTGCTGGATAGCTCCAGCCCCGACCGCGCGCGGTACCTCATGCTCCGCCTCCTGGAGCGGGCGTCGGCAAAGCGCGTTCAGCTCCCCCCGCTGCTGTCCACGGATTTTGTGAACACCATCCCCACCTCCTCCGAGCCGGACTTCCCCGGCGACGAGGAAATTGAGAAGCGTTACCGGCGCTGGATCCGCTGGAACGCCGCCATCATGGTGCACCGCGCGCAGCGCCCGGAGATCGGCGTGGGCGGCCACATTTCCACCTACGCCGGTGCCGCCCCGCTCTACGAGGTGGGCTTTAACCACTTCTTCCGCGGTAAGGATCACCCCGGCGGCGGTGACCAGGTGTTCTTCCAGGGACACGCCTCCCCCGGCATGTACGCCCGCGCCTTCCTGGAGGGCCGCCTCAGCGAGGATGATCTCGATGGCTTCCGCCAGGAGGTTTCCCGCGAGCAGGGCGGCCTGCCCAGTTACCCGCACCCGCACGGAATGAAGGACTTTTGGGAGTTCCCCACCGTGTCGATGGGTCTGGGCCCGATGGACGCGATCTACCAGGCTCGATTCAACCGCTACCTGCATAACCGAGGCATCAAGGACACCTCGCAGCAGCACGTATGGGCCTTCCTCGGCGACGGCGAGATGGACGAGCCGGAGTCCCGTGGCCTCTTGCAGCAGGCAGCCCTGAACAATCTGGACAACCTGACGTTCGTGGTGAACTGCAACTTGCAGCGCCTCGACGGCCCCGTGCGCGGCAATACCCAGATCATTCAGGAGCTGGAATCCTTCTTCCGTGGCGCCGGTTGGTCCGTCATCAAGGTCGTGTGGGGCCGCGAGTGGGACGAACTGCTGGAAAAGGATAAAGACGGCGCGCTCGTGGAGATCATGAACAACACGCCGGACGGTGATTACCAGACGTTCAAGGCGAACGACGGCGCGTACGTGCGCGAGCACTTCTTTGGCCGCGATCCGCGCACCCTCAAGCTCGTCGAGGACATGACGGACGATCAGATCTGGGCCCTGCGCCGCGGTGGTCACGATTACCGCAAGATCTACGCCGCCTACAAGCGCGCCCTGGAGACCAAAGATCGCCCCACCGTGATCCTGGCCCACACCATCAAGGGCTACGGGCTGGGCCACAACTTCGAGGGCCGCAACGCCACCCACCAGATGAAGAAGCTCACGCTGGATGACCTCAAGCTCTTCCGAGATAAGCAGGGCATTCCCATCTCCGATGAGGAATTGGAGAAGGATCCCAAGCTGCCCCCGTACTTCCACCCCGGCGAGGATTCCCCGGAGATCAAGTACATGAAGGAGCGCCGCCGCGAACTCGGCGGCTACCTCCCGGAGCGCCGCGAGTCCTACGAGCCCCTTGCGGTTCCACCGATTGATAAGTTGCGCTCGGTGCGTAAGGGCTCCGGCAAGCAGGCCGTGGCCACCACGATGGCCCTGGTCCGCACCTTCAAGGAACTCATGCGGGATAAGGGACTCAAGGATCGCCTGGTGCCCATCATTCCCGATGAGGCCCGCACCTTTGGCATGGATTCCTGGTTCCCCACCATGAAGATCTACAACCCGCACGGGCAGAACTACGTGCCGGTGGATCATGACCTCATGCTCTCCTACCGCGAGGCTACCGACGGCCACATTCTGCACGAGGGCATTAATGAGGCGGGTTCCATGGCCTCCTTCATCGCGGCCGGTACCAGTTACGCCACCCAGGGCGTGGCCATGATCCCGCTGTACATCTTCTACTCGATGTTCGGCTTCCAGCGCACCGGCGATTCCATATGGGCCGCCGCGGATCAGATGGCCCGCGGCTTCCTCCTCGGCGCCACCGCCGGGCGCACCACGCTCACCGGCGAGGGCCTGCAACACATGGACGGCCACTCCCAGATCCTGGCCTCCACCAACCCCGGCGTGATCTCCTACGATCCCGCCTTTGCCTACGAGGTCGCGCACCTGGTGCGCGAGGGCATCGACCGCATGTACGGCCCCGGCCGTGGCGAGGACGTGATCTACTACCTCACCATCTACAACGAGCCGATCCCGCAGCCCGCCGAGCCGGAGAACCTAGATGTGGAGGGCCTGCACAAGGGCGTGTACCTTTACGATCGCGGCAACAAGGGCTCGCTGGACGCCTCCATCCTGGCCTCCGGTGTGGGCATGCAGGCCGCCCTGAAGGCGCAGGAGATCCTGGCCGAGGACTTTGACGTCAAGGCCTCCATCTTCTCCGTGACCTCCTGGGTGGAGTTGGCCCGCGACGGCGCCAAGATCAACAAGGAGACCCTGCGCCACCCCGCGGGCGATCACCCTGAGCCCTTTGCCACCAAGCAGCTCAAGCAGGGTTCCGGGCCGTACGTGGCGGTGTCCGACTTTGCCACGGACTTGCAGGAGCAGATCCGCGCCTACGTGCCCGGCGAGTACCTCGTCTTGGGTGCCGATGGCTTTGGCTTCTCCGATACCCGCCCTGCCGCCCGCCGTCACTTCAACATTGACGCGGAATCCGTGGTGGTGGCCGTGCTCATCGGCCTGGCCCGCGAGGGGAAGATTGACATGCAGGTGGCTGCCGACGCCGCCGAGCGCTTCCACCTGGACGATCCCACGCGCGCGTAATATCCGCGTGACGCCCAGGTAGCGGGGAGACTCTTTAAGTAGAGTCTCCCCGCTATACTTATGGAGATATGGGAAACCTTGCTGACCAATTAGCGGCCAAGTTCGGGGCGGAAACGCAGGAAAAGGAAAAACCCGAGGGCACCCTGGCGCGGCTGGCCCTCATCGTAGCCGAGGCAACCGGCCGCGATGTTCAGGAGATCCAACCCCACACCCGGCTGCGCGACGATACCGGGGCCACCTCCCTCGATCTCGTGGAGATCACCGTTAAAACGGAAGAGGCCTTTGGGGTGAGGTTAGAGGGGCATACCGTGGCGGATTTTGACACCGTGGGGGACGTGGTCCAGTTCCTCGATAGCGCCGCCCGGTAACGATGTTTGGTTATACCCCGGAGTACATCGACGAAGAACTCGATTACATGCGGCAGGGCCCCATCACCAGGACAAAGCAGCGCACTTATATCATCGCCGTGTGGTCCGGGTGGGGTGGCGGCCACAATTACTTCCTCGGCCAGCACGTTCGCGGGCTCGCCCGTAGCGTCCTCCTCATGCTCACCCTCGATGCCGCTTTTCGGCTCCAATCGGTGTGGCTCACGCTCCTGTACCTCGCGGTGATCGTGGTGCTGGCCTTTCTGAGCATTTTCTTTGTGGCCAAAAGCGATCCCGATTCCCACCCCTACCACACCAAAACGGATCCGTTTTTCTATGCCTGGGTGGCATTATTCATCTGGAACGTGCTCTGGGGCTGGAACTATTGGAAAGTTCCCACAAAGCCGCGCCCTAAAGAAATAGACGAATCTAACGGTGAGTAATCCCCCTGCCGCCCCACGCAGTAGAGCACAATGGAGCGTATGACTGCCCATATTTCCTACCTCTCCGACATGGACGGCGTGCTCATCAAGGAGGGAGAGATGATCCCCGGCGCGGATCGCTTCCTCCGGGCCCTCTATGACCATGACATCAACTTCATGGTGCTCACCAATAACTCGATCCACACCCCGCGCGATCTCTCCGCGCGGCTGCGCAACACCGGCCTGGATATTCCCGCCGAGCGCATTTGGACCTCCGCCACGGCCACCGCGCACTTCTTGAAGAGCCAGGAGGAGGAAAGCACCGCCTACGTGATCGGGGAATCCGGGCTGACCACCGGGCTGCACGAGGCCGGGTGGATTCTCACGGACAACGATCCCGAGTTTGTGGTGCTGGGCGAGACGCGCACGTATTCCTTTGAGGCGATCACCACGGCGATCAACCTGATTCTGGGCGGCGCGCGCTTCATCTGCACCAATCCCGATGTCACCGGCCCCGCCCCTCAAGGCCTGCTCCCGGCGGCGGGTTCCGTGGCCGCGCTGATCACGGCGGCCACCGGGCAGGAGCCCTATTACGTGGGCAAACCCAACCCCGTAATGATGCGTTCGGCGCTCAACACCATCGGTGCCCACTCCGAGCGCACGGTGATGATCGGGGATCGCATGGACACGGATATGCGCTCCGGATTGGAGGCCGGCATGCGCACGATCCTGGTGCTCTCCGGGATCTCCGATGACGCGGAGATTAACCGCTACCCCTACCGCCCCACCAGGGTGCTGGATTCCGTGGCGGATCTGGCGGAGTGCTGGGACGATCCCTTTGGGGACGGCAGCTTTTATTCCTCCTCGGAGGGTTCCTCCACCGAGGCATCGAAGCCCTCGGCCTGAGCCAGAACCGCCAGGGCGCGCTCAAAGCACGCGAACTCCTCCCGGGTGGCGGTGAGCGGTTCGCGGCAGCACAGGGCACCCCAGGCATCGTGGTGCCACCGGGTGTACCAGTGAGCCTCCAGGGGATCGGTACCCGGCAGCGCGGCCAGGGGCTGGCTGCGCAGGCATTCCACCATGAGGGCCTCCACCCGGGGCCGCAGGGCCCTGGGCATGCCCTCGATGGCAAGAACGCCGTAGCAAACCTCCGTGGAGCCCTCTGCCAAGGACTCCACCGGGGGATCAAGCAAAAGTGTGGTCATTGTGTGGGTTCCTTCGGCACAATCCATGCCGCCCATGTGGGCGGCACCAGACGAGTTTCGTCTTCCCCAACGATCTCGCGGTGGCTTTCTACCATTCACATTGACGCTGCGTTCGAGTTTCCACCGGATAGCAATAAAGCGGCAACTCTCAAGTGCCGCTTTATCCCCCGATTATTCAAGTTCTAGTTCAGGCTTATCCCGTCACGGCGGCCCATACCCGATCGTTCGTCTCCGCCCAGCGCTCCGCCGCCCAGGGGCCAAAGTCCCGGTCAGTGAGCGCCACCATCGCGCAGTTGTGCTCCGGGGCCACCCATAGGTACGTGCCGGTCATGCCAAAGTGCCCCACCACGTCTCCCGGCATGGACTCCCCCACCCAGTGCGGCCGCTTTTCCCCATGAATCTCAAAGCCCAGGCCCCAGGAGCATGGTTTATGCATTCCATAGCCGGGAACTATTCCCCGCAGCTCGGGGAACTGCGGGGAGAACGCCTCGCGCACCGTCTGCGGGTGCAGGAGCGTCGGGGAGAGAAGTTCGCGGGCAAAGAGCAGGAGATCGGCGGCCGTCGATACTCCGCCGTGCCCAGCCGAGCCCTCCAGGAAGGTGGACTCCATGCCCAGCGGCGCGCACACTCCCTCGCGCAGGTACTCCGGGAAGGGAATCTCGGTGAGGTCCGTCAGGGCGTCGGCAAGCAATTCGTAGCCCGCCGAGGAATAAATCCTGCGCTGCCCCACCGGCTTGACCTGCTCGCGAGAATCAAAGGCCACCCCGGAGGCGTGCGCGAGCAGATGGCGCACCGTGGACCCGGGCGGGCCCATCGGGTCGTCGAGGCCCACCGCCCCCTCCTCCACGGCTAGCAGTGCGGCATAGGCGGAAAGCAGCTTGGTCACGCTGGCCAGGGGAAACGAGCGGTGCATATCCCCCACCGCGTGCTCTCGGCCCCCGGTGAGCACGGCGGCGGCCACGTGATCGGCCGGCCAATCCTGGGTTTCCTGGAGTACCTGGTGCAGCGCGGGAGCAGTCATGCCCCACATGCTACCCGCGCGACCTTAAGCCACGATCGGCCCGCAATTACCCCAGAGTAACGGTGCCGTCCGGCTGTACCACGGGCTGAGCGTTCCACGCCGCCACCAGATTCAGCCGCTGCCAGGAGCCCTCGGGGCCGGTCTTATCCAGGGGGTACCCGGAATCCTGCGCCGTCAGGGCCAAAACCTGCGCGCGCTGCTGCGGGGTGAGATCGGGGAACCTGGCCTCCAAAAGCACCTCCGCGCCCTGCGGCACCACCATCGGTGCGCCCGCCTGCCCCACCTGCTCAAAGCCATAGTTCATGCGCTGTGTGAACGCCTCCTGGGCTCCCTGCGCGCTCAGGTACTGCTGCCCGCGCTGCGCGCACTCGGCTATCGACGCCCCGCAGCGCCACTCCAACTCCGCGCGCACCTCCGCCGCCGCCTCCCGGATCAGGGAGCGGAACTCCGGATCATTCAGGCGATCGGCCGCCGCCGCCATGCCGGACATGCGCCCACCGATCACGTCCAGGGGATAATGCACGCCCATCACCAGGCGGTGATAGCCCACCTCGGAGCCGCGCGCCAGCATCTGTGCCCCCAGCTCCGGCACCAGAGCCGCCATCACGGCGGACCTCCACGTGGCCATGTTCGTGTGCCCCGAGGGATAGGAGGGCGTGGTGGAATACTCATCGTCCCCGCCCTCGCGGTGATAGCGGGTAATGCGATCCGGGGCCACCACAAAGGGACGGTCATAGCCAAACCAGTACTTCTCCGCGAATGTGGAGGAAGCCAGGCCCCCGCCGCGCGCCAGGGTGCCGGAAAGCAACTGCGAGGTCTTGGGCAACCGATTCTCCGCCACCGCCTGGCTGAATGCCCGGCCTAACTCCGTGCCCCAGGCCTCGGACATGGTGAGCATGAGATCATCGTGATCGTCCGCCAGGGCGCGCTCCACCAACTGAGGATCGGCCGCAGCGGCATTATTAATGCGCACCACCTCCTCTAGATTGTGGTGCATCACCTCGGGGTGCTCGCTGCGCAACTGGTCGAAGGCATCCACCACCGGGAAATAAAAGCCGCCGTGGGAGGAAGCATCGGATTGATACCAGCGCAGCACGCGCTCCGGGGCAAACTGCTGCGGCACCGGTGCGCCCTCATGCTGCACCGGGGCGGGCACCAACACCGGGTTCGCGGGCAGGTGCTCCGCGGCGCTTGCCGACGCCGAGGACAACTCCTGCGGCATCTCCTGCGCCGGAGCGGCGGGGACCCCCACACCCAGCGCCACCACTACCCCCGAGGCCACCGCCGCCCGCGTCATCGCCCTGTACTTCATGCTGTGCTCTCTTTGCTTTCCGTATTTCTGGTGCCCCGGTGCTGGCTTCTTCCGCACTCCGAACTCACCATACCCAGGGCCGCGATTGCTCTACCGCGATATAACCTGCCGCACCCAGATGAACGCACGGTTACGGCTCCGTAAACGCTGGGGCAATTTTCCATAGGATACTCAAAACCCCTTGGGAGAAAACGATCTCTCCCAAGGGGTTATTCTGCTCCTCCAACTGGGCTCGAACCAGTGACCCTTCGATTAACAGTCGAATGCTCTGCCAACTGAGCTATGGAGGATTATCTTGCGCCGATCACCTCGGCGGCAACGAGGACTTACTATAGTTCCACCCGGAAGAAAGGGACAAATCGCCTGGTCACTGCGGATATTCCCGGGCGCGATCCCGCGGCACGTAGGGCCGCCTTTGGCGGAGCATGGGGGCTGTATATACTCAGTACCGATGAAAAGCGCCCCGCTTCATTCTCCGTGGGGCTATAGCTCAGTCGGTTAGAGCTACGGACTCATAATCCGTTGGTCCCGGGTTCGAGCCCCGGTGGCCCCACCATTTAATAGTGGAGGCGTTCTTCATCACGGCAGCCCAGCCATCATTGGTTCCTGGGCTGCCTTTTCCATATCCCCTGCTCCCCGGCAATCCCTGTAGGATGTACCCCAAGCGTGGCTCCCCCAACGGAGTCCCCTGCCCTGTCCCCGCGATCAGTTAGGACGTTGAGCACTCCATGATCCAACTCGTCATCGGCGCCGCCGCCGGTTATGTCCTTGGCACCAAGGCTGGGCGCAAACGCTACCACCAGATCAAAAAAGGCTACCAGGCCGCCGTGAACTCCGAGGTCACCCAAAACGCCCTCAAGGCGGGCCGCAAGGCCCTAGCCGATCGCCTTGACCCCCAGCCCCGCATGAAGGAAGTAAAAAACCTGCGCCGGGAGGATTCCAGCACGATCCTGGAGCCGGACGAGGATTAACCCCCCAGCGCCCTTTGCTGAAGATCCCGCCGTGCCTTTTCCAGGGCCACCAGATCCTCAAAGAGGGAATTATAGGCCACCTCATCATCGGAGGGGCGCATGCGCTGCAACTGCCCCTTTAATTCCGCTATCTGATTGCCCACCTGCACCTCTTGCAGGCGCGAAAGCACCGAATCCGTGTATCCGCTCATCTGCGATTCCTCCATGCGCAGATCCTCCACCGCCAACTCCGAAACCAGGGAACGCCCGGTGAGATCGGCCATGTGATCGGCAACCTGGGCGATCCACTGCGCACCCGTCTGCGCGGAGGCACAACCCCCGGCGTCCGCAATGGCGGTGCGCACCGCGCGATAGGCCGGGTGGGTATAGGCCTCCTTGCCCATGCCATCAAAGTAACCGCCGGTGAGTTCCGGGTATTGCAAAGCCAGTTTCAGCGATTCCCGCTCCGGCCACAGCGCGGGATTGCGGGGATTGGGCATGACTATCGACGCCGCCTGCGGCACCGGATCGCTGGTGGCGGCGTCGAAACGCCGGGCTCGGCGCGGCTCCGCCCGCTTGGGGCGCGCGGCCTCCTGACGCACCTGCCGGAGAACCTCGTTGGGATCGGACCAGCCGATCCACCCGGAAAGCAGGCGGGCGTATTCGCTTTGCAGCACCCGATCGCGGATCCCCGCCACCACGGGCACGGTACGGCGCAGCGCTTGGAGGCGACCCTCCACCGTGTCCAGGGAATACTGCGAGAGCATGGAACGCACCACGAACTCGAACATGGGCACGCGATCCGCCACCAGGTCGCGCACCGCGCTATCCCCCTTTTCCAGGCGCAGATCGCAGGGATCCATGCCGTCGGGAGCAATGGAGACAAAGGACTGTCCGGTGAACTTCTGATCGCCCTCAAAGGCACGCATGGCGGCCTTTTGCCCGGCCTCATCACCGTCAAAGGTGTAAATGAGTTCCCCGCGGAAGTAATGATCGTCCAGCATGAGGCGGCGCAGCATTTGCAGGTGTTCATCGCCAAAGGCCGTGCCGCAGGAGGCCACGGCGGTGGTCACCCCGGCGGCGTGCATGGCCATCACGTCCGTGTATCCCTCCACCACCACGGCCTGGTGGCCCGCAGCGATGCTCTTTTTCGCCTGATCCAGGCCAAAGAGCACCTTGGATTTGTGATACAGCAGGGTCTCCGGGGTGTTCATGTATTTGCCCAGCTTGTCATCCTCAAAGAGTTTGCGGGCACCAAAGCCGATCACGTCCCCGGACATATTCTTGATGGGCCACAGCAGGCGGCGGTGAAATTGATCAATGGGGCCGCGCTTTCCCATCTTGGTGACCCCGGCCGCCTCTAATTCCTTAAAGCTAAAGCCCTTGGCCAAAAGCACCTTGGTGAGGGTATCCCAGCCCTCGGGGGCATAACCGCACTCAAAGGCATAGATATGCTCCTGGGAAAATCCCCTGTCCAGCAGGAACTGCCGCGCGGGCGCGGCCTGATCCGTCTCCAACTGCTCGCGGTAAAACTGGTGCGCGGCCTTATTCACGGCAATGAGCCGCTGCCGGGTTCCCGGTTCCTCCCGCCTGCCGGGCCCACCACCCTGATAATTGATCTGGTAGCCGATCTTCTCCGCGCAGTATTCCACCGCCTCGGGGAACGTAATGTGCTCCATCTCCATGAGGAAGGAGAACACATCGCCGCCCTTGCCCGTGGAAAAGCAGTGATAATAACCACGATTGGGGCGCACGTGGAAGGATGGCGTTTTCTCATCCTTAAATGGGGAAAGGCCCTTGAGCGAATCCGATCCTCCCGGTTTGAGCTGCACGTATTCCCCCACGATCTCCTCGATGGGCGTGCGCTCGCGGATCGCCTGAATATCGCTCTCCGGTATGCGTCCCTTAGCCATGCCTCCAACTTACCGGCGCGGTCAAACCACGGGGCCTGTTCCGCGCGGGATTCTCGGCGTGCCAAGATACATGGCATGACTGCTCAACCCCGCACCCGGCTGCGCACCGTCCTCGCCTCCCTCGGAGGCATAGCCGTGGCCGGGGTGGCGGCCTGGTTCGGGCTGGATCTAGGCGATTCATCTTCCACCACCACTACCACTGCGAGCAGCACCACCGCCTCCCCTGCTTCGGACCCCACCGGGGAAACCTGCTCCCTGGACAGCCTGCCCCAGGAGGCCGATGAGGTCATCGACGCAATCGTGACCGGTGGCCCCTTTGACTACCCCGATAATGACGGCACCCGCTTTGGCAACTACGAGGGCATCCTGCCCCAGCAGGATCGCAATTATTACCGCGAGTACACCGTGGGAACCCCCGGCCTTAACCATCGCGGCCCACGCCGCATCGTCACCGGCGGCACCCAGCCCACCGATCCCGAGGTGTGGTACTACACCTCGGACCACTACGAATCCTTCTGCGAAATCCCCGACGCCGAGTAATCCCCATGACGCATAATCCCCTGCTTCTCACCTGCCCGCTGACCTCACGCCACGATCTTTATCAGGCCCTGGGGTGCTGCCTCTGCCAGGAGGGGCGCCCCGCCCCCACCAACCTGGACGGCATGGCCGACCTTCTGCGCGAGGCCAAGGTGCACACCATCATCTCCGCGCAGTGGAACCTCCCCGAGGAGGAGGATCGCGCCGTGCGCACCGTCCTTGACGATCTGGGGATCACCCTTCAGCGCTAACCGCCGCCTCGCTTATCCCCGCTCATCCCCAAAAGTCCGCCAGGTTCGCCGCCCGGCGCGCCAGGCGTTCCAGGCGTGATTCCGTCATCGAGGCGATCTGGTCGATCACCACGCGCTGGCGCCCCGCCTCGCTAGAGGCCTCGTGCCACCACTGCCTCATCATGGGGTCCAGGGCGCCGGGGCCGCCCGCGCAGAGGTAATCGAACACCCGATAGATGCGATCGCGCTGCTGATCCTGGCGCACCAGGTGCCGGTGCTCATCCATCACGTAGAGCACGGCGATCGTTTTGAGCAGCATGACCTCCGCGCGCGCCTGATCGGGTACCACGAGCCTGCCCTGGGTTCGGCCCAGCCACCCCATCCCCCGGGGGTGCTCCGCTAGGGTCGCCTGAATCGTGGAGGAGACGTACCTACCCACCAACTCACTGGTGAGTTTTTTCAGCGTGGCGTGCGCCCGCAGGCTGGCATTAAACTCCGCGCACTGCGCCACCAGGGGTAGCCTGCGCAGGCCATCGGCCGCCTCCACCAGTTCCTCCTGGGTGCCGCCAAAGGCTCGCGCTCCTTTTTCTGCGAGTTTGGCCAGTTCCACAAAGTCCCACAGCACGCCCAGGGAGATGCGCCCGGAGACGATGCCGTCCTCCACATCGTGCACGGAATAGGCCACGTCATCTGCCCAGTCCATCACCTGCGCCTCCATCGAGGGAGTCTCATCGCCGTGGCCTTTGCGCACCCAGTCCAGCACCGCGGCGTCCTCGTCGTAGCAGCCGTACTTGCGGTTGCGGGAACCATCGGGATTGGTGCGCAGGCGAGGATACTTGCAGGTGGCGTCCAAGGCCGCGCGGGTAAGATTCAGGCCAAAACTCTGCCCCCGCTCATCGAGCACCTTGGGCTCCAGGCGGGTGAGTATCCGCAGCGTCTGCGCATTGCCCTCGAATCCCCCGCAGTCCTGGGCGACGTCGTTAAGCGCCCGTTCGCCGTTGTGGCCGTAAGGAGGGTGCCCAATATCGTGGGTGAGCCCGGCCAGCTCCGCCAGGTGCGGGTCCAGCCCCAGGCCGGTGCCCATGCCCCGGGCAATCTGCGCCACCTCCAGGGAGTGCGTGAGCCGGGTGCGCGGGGTATCGCCATCGCGGGGCCGCACCACCTGAGTTTTATCCGCTAATCGACGCAACGCCGCCGAGTGCAGCACCCGGTCCCGATCGCGGGAGAACGCGCTGCGCTGCTCCTGGGAATAACTCCCCAGGCCACTGCCCTTGGGGGCCTCGGAAAATCGGCGTTCGCCGTCCTCAGCGGTGTAATGGTGCGTGTGCCTCGTGCTCATCGCCCCTATCTTATCCAGTTGAGTATCCTGGCCCCATGATGGCAAGTATCCCGTTAAAACGAACCTTGGCCGCAGCCGCGGCCTGCACCATTGCTCTTATACCCGCCGCCGCTACGGCGCAGGAAATCGCCTCCGAACATGTGCTTGCCGCCGCGCCGGAAGCCTTTGGCGAGGCGATTTACGATCAATCCGGGGTGCTCAGCGACGAGCAGATTACGGAATTAGAGCAACGCATTTCCCAGTTCCTCAAATCCCATCAACGCAACCTCAAGATCGCCTTTGTGGATAGCTTTGATGGAGTTTCTGGGGAAACCTGGTCCACGCAATTCCTCAAGGCGAATGGTGGCGGCAACTTAGCGGTTCTGGTCATCAATACCACCACTAATCAATACGGAACCGATGGCGGCCAATCATGGTCCCGATCGGAGATAGGCTCCCTGTATAACGCGGTCATCCCCGCGCTGGCCGAGCGAGATTATCATGCCGCAGCCTCCACCTTCATCGACACCGCCGAATCCAGCGGCCAGGTCTCCGGGGATTCCGTGGCCTGGCTCGGTGCCGGTGCCGTGGCCGTGGTGGGCGCCGGGGGCGGGATCTGGTATCTGGGACGCAAGCGGCGCAAGGAAGAAAAGAAGCAGGTGGTGGAAAGCGCGCGGCGCATGGACCCCACCGATACCACCTCACTGAGGCAACTCCCCATCCCCGCCCTGGGCCAGGTGGCCGATGATTACTTTGTGGCCACAGACGAGTCCATTCGCCGGGGCGAGGAGGAACTGGCCGTGGCCACCTCAGAGTTTGGCACCGCGCGCACCCGCCCGTTTAGGCGCGCCCTGGATAAGGCGCAATCCGCATTGCGGCGCGCCTACGACATTCACGATCAACTCCACGACGCCATCCCGGAAACGGATGAGGAAAAGCGCACCCTGCTCACGGAGGTGATTACCTCCTGCTCCGCCGCGCAAAAGGAATTGGACAAGCAGGCCAAGGATTTTGCCGATATGCGGAATCTTCTGCTTAATGCGGATAATAAGATCGCGGAGGTCACCCAGCGCACCGTGGATATTCGCGCGCGCCTGCCCAAGGTGACCGAGACCCTGGATAACCTCACCAAGCGCTACCCGGAGACCACCCTGACCTCCGTGCGGGATAACCCGGAGTTGGCGGCCGCCAGCCTGGACGCTGCGGAGAACTCCCTGAGCGCTGCGCGGTCCCTCGCGCAAAAGCCCGCCGGACAGCAGGGCGGACTGGTGATGGTGCTGCGCGAGGCCGAGCACGCCGTGGAGGTGGCCGATCGCATGCTCTCCGCCGTGGAACACGCCGATGAGAATATCGCCACCGCGCGGGCCTCCTTGGAATCCCTGGTGGAGGAGGTCCAGGAGGAGATCGCGGAAGCCGAGGATCTGCGCGCTCGCGGCACCGCCAACGGGGCTCAGGCAGATTGGGCTGCCCTCGATGACCTGGTGGCGGAGGCTCGCGGGCTCGTCGATAAGGCGAAGCGCCAGGGCACAGAGGATCCCCTGGGGATCTATACCGACCTCAATGACCTGGATGCCCGCCTCGACGAGCGGCTGGACGCACTGCGGGAAACCACCTCAACCCAAGACCGCCTGGTGCGCATGTACCGCCAGCACCGCGATGCCGCCCACACCACCATTCAGGCGGCGGAGGATCTTATTTCCTCGCGTGGTCGGCTCGTGGGCGCGCAGGCCCGCACCTACCTTTCCGAGGCTCGGCAGCTCCTCCAGCGCGCGGAGTCCCTGGAGGCACAGGATCTGCGTCAGGCCGTGGAGGCCGCACGCCAGGCCACGCAGCGAGCCCAGGTGGCCATGCGGGCCGCGCAAAGCGATATTGATGAGCACTACCGGCAGCAGCGCCGCCAGGACTTTAGCTCCGGCGCCGGAAGCCTGATCACCGGCATGGTGATCGGCAATATCCTCGGCGGCGGGGGCAACCACGGGGGCTTTGGCGGTGGCTTCGGTGACGGCTACGAGGATGGCGATAACGCCTTTGGCGGGAGTTTCTAACCCCGGCTGAGCCGGGGGCGGCGTACCGGGGAATCCACGAGCACGCAGCCCCAGGATAAAAACACCGCGTCAAGCGTGATAATGGAGCGGGGGGCCTCGGGGGCTTTTTCGATTTCCACGCGCCCACTGATAAGCGGACGCACCACCACCAGCGGCGTGCCCTCGCTGGTGATTATTCTTTGCTTGCGCCATAGGCTGCTGCGCACGAGTTCGTATTCCCGCTCCATGCAGCGCGCCTGCAACCGCTGCACGGTAAAGCCCGCCTGGGTGATGGTGAATACCCCGCCACTCATGGAGGTGGCGCGGGCACGGAAGCGCGGCCCCTCGGAAGCGCTCTCGATGAGCAGGCGATCCTCCCCGCAGTAGAGCACGTCCGAGCGCACGGAGGCGATGGTCTGGCCGTTGGCGTCGATAAGCTCATTTCCCTGCCAGACCCACACTCCCTCCGCTGCCTTGGCCACGTGATTCTCCTTAGAGCAGGATCGCCAACACCGCGATGAGCGTGGCGGCCACCAGCGTGATGATGAGCACCGTAGAGGAGGCGCGCAACCGGGCCTCCAGGATCAGGCGCACGAACCAACTCAGCGCCACCACCTCCGTGGTGGACACCTGCGCGCCCTCCTCTACTTCCAGCACGCAGCGCCGCACACCGTTATTTCCGCCGGAGAACTGGGCGATCTTGGCTCCGTGAGCGTCCTCGATCACCCAATCCTGGCGCGACTCGTTAAGGAAGGTCACGGTCCTGCCACCAAGATCCGCGGTGAGATTCTTAGCCCTGGCACGGTTGCCCGCGAGCGCAAACGTTTCTCCCGCCTCGGTGGTGGCGGTGGCCTGATCCTTAGTGGCGTGGAGTATCCAGGACTGCTCGCCCACGGTGGCGCGCTCCACCCCAAAGGTGCCCAGTTCCTCTGGCCCCTCCTCCATCAGCAGGGGCGTGGCGGAGCCGCGCTGGCCCCAGGAGGTGTAGCGTGCCGGGAACGTCATCTCAGCACCCCAGCAGGCGCTGTGCCAGGTAGGCCTCAAGATCGGCGATCTTCACGCGCTCCTGTTCCATCGTGTCGCGCTCACGCACCGTCACCGCATCGTCCTCAAGGGTGTCAAAGTCCACCGTCACGCAGAACGGCGTGCCGATCTCGTCCTGGCGACGGTAGCGGCGGCCGATGGCACCGGAGGTGTCGTAATCAATGTTCCAGTACGCGCGCAGCGTATCGGCCAGTTCCTTGGCCTTACCCGCCAGCGGTTCCTTCTTGGACAGGGGTAGCACGGCTACCTTGACCGGGGAAAGGCGGTAATCCAGTTTGAGCACCACGCGCTTGTCCACCCCGCCCTTGGCATTGGGGGCCTCGTCCTCCGTGTAGGCGTCCACCAGGAAGGCCATCATGGAGCGCCCCAGGCCGGCGGCCGGCTCGATGCAATACGGGATCCAGCGCTCGTCGGCCTCCTGGTCATAGAAGCTCAGGTCCTCGCCGGAGCTTTCCGCGTGTACGCGCAGGTCATAATCCGTGCGGTTGGCCACGCCCTCCAGCTCGCCCCAGCGGGAACCGGCAAAGCCAAAGGCGTACTCCACGTCCACGGTGCGCTTGGAATAGTGTGAGAGCTTTTCCTGCGGGTGCTCGTACAGGCGCAGGTTCTCCGGGTTAATGCCCAGATCCACGTACCACTGGTAGCGGTTATCAATCCAGTACTGGTGCCACTGCTCGTCCTCGCCGGGTTTGACAAAGAACTCCATCTCCATCTGCTCGAACTCGCGGGTGCGGAAGATGAAGTTACCCGGCGTGATCTCGTTGCGGAAGGACTTGCCGATGTTGGCGATGCCGAACGGGGGCTTCATGCGCGCGGAGTTCATCACGTTCTTGAAGTTGATGAAGATACCCTGGGCGGTCTCCGGGCGCAGGTAGTGCAGCCCCTCCTCATCGTCCACCGGGCCGAGGAAGGTCTTGAGCAGGCCGGAAAAGGCGCGCGGCTCCGTCCAGTTACCCGGCTGACCGGTCTCGGGATCGTTAATGTCCGCCAGGCCGTTCTCCGGCGGGTGCCCGTGCTTTTCCTCATACGCCTCGATGAGGTGATCCGCGCGGTAGCGCTTGTGCGTGTACAGGGATTCCACGAGGGGGTCGGTGAATACCTCCACGTGACCGGAGGCCACCCACACCTGGCGCGGCTGAATCACGGAGGTATCCACGCCCACCACGTCCGCGCGGGAGGTCACCATGTGCCGCCACCACTGGCGCTTGATGTTCTCCTTGAGTTCCACGCCCAGCGGGCCGTAGTCCCAGGCGGAGCGGGTACCACCGTAAATCTCGCCCGCCGGATAGACCAGACCGCGCCGCTTACACAGATTGACCACGGTTTCGATGACGGACTGCTGCGCCATAAGGGGAGATTCCTCCTAGTAGTAATCGCCAATGTATCCCTCCCGGCCGCCCGCGGCGGGCTGGCGCGTCCGCTCGCGGGGGCTTTGCGACGTCGCTACGCACCCGCGAGGGCTTTATGCCTAGTCCTTAAATATCGCCGCATGCGGCGGAAGGGAAGTTCCTCGCTATTCTAACCTCAGCCCACCGACGCCGCGTGGACACCCACCTGCCCCCTCCCCTGGGCACCCCCGCTTCCCCTCCCCTCGCCCCAGTCCCGGCCGCTTATCACCAGAGTGACAGGCAGAAGCGAAGAATATATCGCCAAGCTGACAGTGTTGTGACTAGAATCATTCAGGAAAATCTTACCCGTAACACAAACCTCCACCTTTTGGTCTATCATCTTTGGTTACTAGTTACTGGACGATTTATAGACGAGAACGATATGGCAGGACACACCGAAGAAACACGCCCACTCCTTGCTCGCAGCCACGCTGCCAGCTCAGTGATTAGCGCGATCGACTCGGAAATCCGCGTCAGTATCCTCTCCCTCCTGGTGGAACGCGAATACCTGGTCAGCGAGATCGTGACGCAACTGGGGCGCCCCCAGCCCCTGATCAGCCAGCACCTGCGGGTACTCAAAAACGCCGGAATCGTGGTCTCCCACCCCCAGGGGCGCAGCCGCTGCTACAAACTCAGCACCCCGGAATTACACGACTTCTTCCGCGACATCATCACCCTCTCCGCCACCGCCCATGCGCACCTGCTCAAACCCGTGGCCGAGATTGACCTCGCGGATACCGCCCAGCAAGACCTCGACACCGCGCCTCCGGCCCCGGCCACGCCCGTGTAGTACCCTGCGTTGCAGAACCCAAGGACGCCACGGGGATATACGGGGAAGGACACGGACGCATGAATAAAGGCCCCGCAGCACGGGCACCCAAACTCGGCGCGCGCAACACAAAGCAGCGCGCCGCGGTGATCGACGCGCTCGTTGCACTGAATAACTTTGCCTCGGCCAAAACCATTCACCACGAACTCACCCAGCGCGGCACCCCCGTGGGCCTTTCCACCGTGTACCGCACCCTGCAATCGCTGGCCGACGTCCACGCCGTGGACGTGCTCAGCGTGGCCGGGGGTGAAAGCCTCTACCGTCACTGCCTCAGCGAGGACCACCATCACCACCTGGTGTGCACCGAGTGCGGCTCCACCAAGGAGATCGACGGCGGCCCCGTGGAGCACTGGGCCAAGGAGGTGGCCGCCCACTACGGCTTCAGCCTCACCGGGCATGACGCCGAGATCTACGGGCTGTGCCCCGAGTGCTGCGCCCGCCAGGAGCAGGCGAGCAACAACGCGGAGGACTAAGGAAGGCCAAGGGCCCGTTTGCCCCGGCGCGCCACACCGATGAGCCGCGCCCTCCCCGGGCATCCCACCCACCCAGCACCCCGATAACTAAGCACAGACTAAGCTACGTCACTTTCCGTTCACCAGGTTTTCACCTGAGGGGTTTCTTTTGGCTACGTGGTGTTCACAAAGACCCCCTACCTTTTCTCCTGAGCAGTGCTCGTTTTGTTCCTGGTTCATCACCTTTTGGAAGAGTAGCTATGTCTTATACCCGTCGTATTCTCCCCACCGCAGCCGTCCTGACCAGCCTCGCGCTCATCGCCGGATGCTCCAGCGCCGATAACTCCGATACCGCCGCGCAGCAGGATACCGAGCGTCAGGCCAGCGAGTCCATTGCTCCGGTGTCCCAGGCCGAGGCCGCCTACGACCGCTCGGCGGCAGGCAACGTTGCCGAGCACGGCGGCGCACGCCGCCTCCGCGAGGACCAGGCGGCCAGCCTCCAGGAGGCCGTCAGCAAGACCGGGGCCAAGAACGTGATCCTCCTGATCGGTGACGGCATGGGCGACTCCGAGATCACCTCCGCCCGCAACTACTCCGAGGGGGCGGGCGGCTCCTTCAAGGGCCTGGACGCGCTCCCGGTGACCGGCCAGTACACCCACTACTCCGTGGACAAGGACGGCAAGCCGGACTACGTCACCGATTCCGCCGCCTCCGGCTCCGCCTGGGCCACCGGCACCAAGACTTATAACGGCGCCATCTCCGTGGACAAGGACGGCAAGGACCAGGAAAGCATCTTGGAGCGCGCCAAGAAGGCCGGGCTGGCCACCGGCAACGTCTCCACCGCCGAGATTCAGGATGCCACCCCCGCCGTCCAGGCCGCTCACGTGAGCGACCGCTCCTGCTATGACCCGGAATCCACGGCGGAGGAGTGCCCGGAGAACGCCCTGGAAAACGGCGGACGCGGCTCCATCTCCGAGCAGATTCTGGAAACCCGCGCGGACGTCACCCTGGGTGGCGGGGCGGAGAGCTTTGAGGCAAAGGCTCGGGCCGGAGAGTACAAGGACAAGACGCTGCTGGAGCAGGCCCGCGAGCGCGGCTACCAGTTGCCCACCAACGCCGAGGAACTGAGCAAGATCACCGAGGCTAACCAGGATAAGCCCGTGCTGGGGCTCTTCTCCGAGGGGAACATGCCGGTACGCTGGGAGGGCCCCAAGGCCGCCAAAGGCGGCTACCTGGAGGAGGCCGCCACCTGCACCGATAACCCCGAGCGCACCTCCGAGGTGCCGCTGCTGGCGGACATGACTTCCAAGGCCATCGACCTGCTCAAGGACAAGGAGGAGGGCTTCTTCCTCCAGGTGGAAGGGGCCTCCATCGATAAGCAGGATCACGCCGCCAACCCCTGTGGGCAGATCGGTGAGACCGTGGACCTGGACGAGGCCGTGCAAAAGGCCCTGGAGTTTGCCAAGGCCGACGGCGAGACCCTGGTGGTGGTCACCGCCGATCACGCGCACAGCAGCCAGATCGTGCCCAACGAGGATGAGGAGGAAGAGGGCCTTTACCCCGGCCTGACCCGCAAGCTGCGCACCAAGGAGGGCGCGGAGATGACCCTGAGCTACGCCACCTCCGACGACATCGAGGAGTCTCAGCAGCACACGGGTACCCAGTTGCGGATCGCAGCCTTTGGCCCGAACTCCGCCAACGTGGCCGGCCTGAGCGATCAGACCGACCTCTTCTTCACCGTGACCGAGGCTCTCGGGATTTAACTAGTTCTTAAGCCCCTGTTAAGCCCTCGGCCTGGCCAGCACCGCGCTGCGGTGCTGGCCCTCTTCGTCCCAGGTGCCCACGATGGTGCCCGGGATCGCGGCTAGGGTGGCGTCGTCGAAAGCCTCCTCCACCCGCACCGCTACCTCGGTGTGCTCACCTGGGGTGATCTGGAACCGTACCGGCGAGGGGATAATCTCCCCGGTTTTCACGTTCTGCTTTGCCACCGGTTGCCCGCCCGCGCGCACCACCTCCCGCAGCGCGGCCGCAAAGACGGGGTCGCGGCGGGCGTCGTAAATATAGCGGGTACCCAGCACCGAGTGCGCCATCTCCCCCAGCAACCCCTCCGTGTCCGGGAGCGGGCCCGGGCGATACGTCAGCGGCACCTGCACCAGGCCGTCGTTGAGCGCTATCACGGCCACCTCCATACCCACCTGCCCCTCGGGGTCGATGAGCCGCCAGGCGGCCAGCGCGGTGAAGGTATCCCCCGGGTTCAATAGTCCCTCGCGCTCTAGGAAGCGACGCTGGAAATCCTCCTTGCCGGGCTCCAACTGCGCGTCCGCGTAGACCTCCGCATAAACCTCTGCCGCGTTCTGGTTATCGCTCATGCCCACCAGAATGCCACAGCCCGGCGCGCCGCACCCGCTAAAGATCAGCCAATGACCTGACCAAAGAGCACGCCCAGCACGTAGGTGACTGCCGTGGCCCCCATGCCCACCAACCACTGCCGCAGCGCGCGCGGTACCGGGGGCTTGCCGGAGAGAATGCCGGTGAACGCTCCCGTACACAGCAAGGCCACGGAGACCAGGGCGATGGCCACCACCCCGCCCACCAGGGCCGAGGCCCCAAAGAGGAAGGGAAGCACCGGAATGAGCGCCCCGGCGGCAAAGCACAGGAAACTCGACATCGCGGCCGACCATGCCCCATCCTTGACATCCTCCGCCTCGGACTCACCCGCCGCCGCCTCGGACGCCGCTGCGTGCGCCTGAGAAAAGGCCTCCCGGGCGCGCTCCTCGGCCTCCTCCTCGCTGTATCCGCGCGCCCGGAACACCAGGGCTAGCTCATTGGCATTCACGTCCAGCTCCGGCAGCAGCGTGGCGGTATCCTCCTGCGGGGTGGAGGCCTCCAGGAGTTCCGCCTGGGACTTCACGGAGATGTATTCCCCCACCGCCATGGACAACGCGCCGGCCAGCAGGCCGGAGACTCCCGTAATCAGGATCATCGAGGAAGATACCCCCGAGCCCATCACGCCGATCACCAGAGCGAGGTTGGACACCAGGCCATCGTTGGCCCCAAAGATCGCGGCCCGGAAGTCCCCGGACATGCGCTCGCGGCTGCGCGCCGCCAGCCCCTTGACCACCTCGGAATGTACGTGCTCGTCCGCCGCGATCTGCCCGGGGGCATCATCATCGCTGCTATAGGGATTGCGCGCCTCCGCGCTCTGCATCATCGCCAGTACAAACACGGAGCCAAAGCGGCGGGCCAGCCACCCGATGAAGCGGGTTTTCAGCCCCGGGCGCTGCGGCATGCCCACCTCGTCCCCGAGTTTCTCGCGCCAGTATTCCTCGTGCCGGGATTCCGCCTCCGCGAGTTTGAGCAGGATCTCGCGCTCCTCCCTCGTTTTCTTGCGGGCAAGTTCGCGGTACACGGCGGCCTCGGCACGCTCGTCCGCGAGGTACTGCCGCCAGCGCTGAATCTGCTTGCGGGTGGGAGGGGGTGACGTGTTCACTCGTGATTCTCCGGGTGGGTGGGCATAATCCTGGGTTATGCTACGCCCCCGCCGCGCGCGGGGGAAGAGCGGACGCAAGAAAAATCAGGCGGTTCCGCCAAAACGACGATCCCGGCGCGCGTATTCCTCCACCGCTGCAAAGAGATCCTGCGCGCCAAAGTCCGGAAAGAGTTTGTCCTGATAGATCATCTCCGCATAGGCCGATTCCCACAGCAGGAAATTCGAGGTGCGCTTTTCCCCCGAGGGGCGCAAGAAGAGATCCACGTCCGGCATGGCCGGATCGTAGAGCCACTGCTGAAAGCTCTTTTCCGTGATCTGCTCCGGGCGCAGCCTACCCGCCGCGACCTCGGTGGCGATGCGTCGGGTGGCGTCGATGATCTCCGCGCGTCCGCCGTAATTCACGCACATCACCAGGGTCATGCGGGTGTTATGGCGGGTGAGTTCCTCCGCCGCCTCTAACTCCTTAATCACCGAGCGCCACAGGCGCGGGCGGCGCCCCGCCCACACCACGCGCACGCCCTTGTCATGCAGAATGTCCCGCTGGCGGTGCAGGACATCGCGGGAAAACCCCATGAGGAAGCGCACCTCCTCCGCGCTGCGCCGCCAGTTCTCCGTGGAAAAGGCGTAGGCGGAGAGGTAGGACACGCCCATTGCCAAGCAGGCGTCCACGGCTTCCATGAGCACGGCCTCGCCGCGCCGGTGCCCCTCCGTGCGCTTCATGCCGCGCTGTTGCGCCCACCGGCCATTACCGTCCATGACCAGGGCGATGTGCCGGGGCAGGAATTGCGCCGGGATCTGCGGGGGTTGAAGATTCTGGTTCTCAGCGGTCACCCGGCCATTCTACGCAGCGGGTGCTGCTTACCGACGCCCCGGCGGTATCACCCTGCGACATCGGGCGGGTTAGGCCTGCTTAGCCCGAGGGCAAAAGCGTGGTGATCCGTTGTTCCAGGTGATATTGCAGGTGCACGCTGGTGAGCCGGTGCACCCGCTCGTGGAGGTCGTGGCGCTCCATGATCTCCTCTGCCGCCTGGCGGTGCCCCTGTTGCAAGAGCCACATGGCGTGGAGGGTTTCGGCGGGAATATCCGCCGAGCCGGGCGGGCGACAGCGCACGCACACCGCCCCGCCGGCGCGGGGGTGAAAGGCGTGATGGGGGCCGGCCTCGCCGCACTGGGCGCAGGCAAAGAGGCTGGGTGCCCACCCGGAATGGCCCATCGCGCGCAGCAGAAAGGCATCCAGGCAGGTCTCGGGCTTGGGGTCCTGCTGCATGGCGGCGAGGGTTTCCACCACCGCATCAAAGAGGAAGGGGTCCTCCCCTGTTTCCGCCACGCACAGCCGCTCCGCGCAATTGACCACCGCGCAGGCGGCGGTGTAGCGGGCGTAATCCTCGATGATCCCGGAGGCGTAATAGGCCACCGTGTCCGCGCCGGTGAGCGTGGCGAGGTTGCGGCCGGGATACAGGTGCACGTCCAGGTGAACAAAGAGCTGCACCCGGGAGCCAAAGCGGGACTTGGAGCGGCGCACCCCCTTGGCCACGGCACGCACCAGGCCGTGGCCCCTGGTCAGCAGCACCACCACACGGTCGGCCTCACCGAAGTCATAGGTGCGCACCACCACGGCGTGATCGCGGTAACTGGGCCTGCGCACCTAGAAGCCCAACCTCCCCAGGGCCTTGGGGTCGGACTGCCAGTTCTTGAGCACCTTGATCCGCAGATCCAGGTAGATGTTCTGGCCCAGCAACTCCATGATGGACTTGCGGGAGTTATGGATAATCCGGCCCATGCGGCGGCCCTTATAGCCGGTGATGATGTCCTTTTGCCCAGGGCGCTCCACGTAGATGATGGCGTGCACGTCCAGCACGCCCTCGCGCTCCTCGTTGGGCAGAATCTCATCGACCTCCACGGCCACGGAGTGCGGCAATTCATCCTTGAGGCCAGAAAGCGCGGCCTCTCGGATGAGTTCCGCGATGCGGGTATCGCGGTCATCGTCGGTGACGTGATCGTCCGGGTACAGCTTGGGGCCCTCCGGCAGGTAGGAGGTGATGACCTCACTGAGCACATCGAGTTGCAGGCCGTCGGTGGCGGAAACGGGCACCACCTCGGAGTCCTCGCCCAACAGTTCGTGCAGGGCCAGCAACTGCGCGCCCACCTGGTCCTTGGACACCGCATCGATCTTGGTCACCACCCCCACGATCGGGGTGCGCGGAGCCACGGAGCGCACGTTGTCGAGGATCCAGCGATCACCGGGGCCAATCTTCTCATTCGCCGGGACGGTCAGGCCGATCACGTCCACGTCCGCGTAGGTGTCCTTCACCGCCGCATTGAGGCGCTCGCCCAGCAGGGTGCGCGGGCGGTGCAGGCCGGGGGTGTCCACCACCACGATCTGCGCATCCTCGCGATGCACGATTCCCCTGATGGGGTGGCGCGTGGTTTCCGGCTGATCGGCGGTAATGGCGATCTTCTCCCCCACCAGCGCATTGGTCAGGGTGGACTTGCCCGTGTTGGGCCGTCCCACAAAACTCAAGAACCCGGAGCGAAAGCCCTCGGGGGTATCTGCAAAGCTCACCTATCTCCTTCAAGCATCACCCGGCGGCGGTCACCTGCATAACAATTCTGCATAACAATATAGGCCGCTAGAGCGCCCGCACCTCGAACTGACACCGGGGCTGGGCATAGTAATCCTGCGCGGCCACCAGTTCCAATTCCTGGCTCTGCGCCTCATAGGTCACCCGCAGCAGGTCGAACACGCTCGACGCTGTAGCCTCCAGCGCCTGGCGCGCGTCCCCGGAAGCCGCGTAGTGCCCGGTGAACAGGGCGGCCGCCACATCGCCCGAGCCGTTGCGCTTAAACGGCAGATGCGGGGTCTGCACCAGCCACGCGCCGCGATCGTCCACCGCCATCATCTCAATGGTGTCCTGCGGTCGATCCGGGCGCTCCACGGAGGTCACCAGCACAGTGCGCGGGCCCATCGCGCGGGCGGCGGCCACCGCCGCGAGGGTGGAATCGAGGTCATGGGCCTCGCGCCCGGTGAGGTAGCCCAACTCAAACTGATTGGGGGTGATGATGTCCGCCGCCGGTACCACCAGATCCCGCAGCAGCGGCGGGATGGCATCATCCACGTGGCAGCCGGACTTGGCGTTACCCATCACGGGATCGCAGGCATACACCGCCTGGGGATTGGCCTCCTTGACCCTGGCCACCGCGTCCACGATCACCTGGGCAATATCCGCCCCGCCCTGGTAGCCGGACAGCACCGCGTCCACCCGGCTCAGGGCCCCGCGCTCCGCCATGCCCTCGATCACCTCGGCCACCTGCTCGGCCGGGATCACCGGGCCGCGCCAGGAGCCGTAGCCGGTGTGGTTGGAAAAGTTCACGGTGTACACCGGCCAGACCTCGTGGCCCAGGCGTTGCAGAGGAAAGACCGCTGCGGAGTTACCCACGTGCCCATAGGCCACGGCGGACTGGATAGAGAGGATATTCATGCCCTCTATCGTGCG
Source organism: Corynebacterium sp. 21KM1197 (assembly GCF_033783015.1). NCBI lineage: Bacteria > Bacillati > Actinomycetota > Actinomycetes > Mycobacteriales > Corynebacteriaceae > Corynebacterium > Corynebacterium sp. 21KM1197. The sequence goes on from NZ_CP123907.1 coordinate 1,676,328, forward strand.
GTATGGCCGCCCTCGGTGCCAACCTCGCCCCCGGTATCCGGGCTGGCCTCCGCCTCGGGGTCGGGCACCTCCACCACCACGTGCCGCACCCTCACGCGGCCCCGACGGTCGTGCCCGCCCTCGGTGCGCAGCCGCAGGCCCGATACCTCCACGGTGGAACCGGGCAGCGGTACCCGGCCCATGCCGTAGGCCACCAGGCCCGCGATGGTATCCACCTGATCGCGGGTTTCCTCGTCAAAGTCCAGCTTCTCGCCCAACTGCTCGTGCACCTCCTCTTCGAGGTCATCGAGGGATACGCGCGCCACCACGCGGAAGGTGCGCGGGCCGATCTTCTCGATGGGCACCTCCTCGGTGCCGTCATACTCATCGGTGATCTCGCCCACGATCTCCTCCAGCACATCCTCCATGGAAATCATGCCGGCTATGCCGCCGTACTCGTCCACCAGCATTGCCAGGTGATTGTGGTCGCGCTGCATGTCGTGCAGGGTGGCGTCCAGCGGCTTGGAGTCCGGGATAAACACCGCATCGCGCATGACATCCGCCACCTTCACCGAGCGGCCCCCATCGCTCATGTGATAGGTCCGCGCCACCAGGTCCTTGAGGTAGACCACGCCCACGATGTCATCAATGTTCTCTCCCACCACGGGAATCCGGGAATGGCCCGAGCGCACGCACAGGGTGGTGGCCTGCCCGGCGGTTTTTGTCCCCTCAATCCAGATCATCTCCGGGCGGGGAACCATTACCTGCCGCGCGGTGGTGGAGGCCAGGTCAAAGATGTTCTGAATCATGCGGCGTTCTTCCACCTCCACCACGCCGTGTTCCTGGGCCATGTCCACCATCTCGCGCAGTTCCACCTCGGTGGCATAAGGGCCATCGCGGAAACCGCGCCCGGGGGCCAGGGCGTTGCCCATCGCAATGAGCAGGCGCGTCACCGGGCCGAGCACCGTGCCCACCGCACCCAGTAACACCGCCGCCCGCAGGGAAATGGAATACGGGTTCTGCCGCCCGGCCGTGCGGGAAAACACCCCCACCACCACGAAGCTCACCAGGGTGACCCCTCCGATGGCAGCGGCAAAGGCCCAGGCCTGCGAGTCGATGAGGCTAAAGGCAAGCGACGCCGCGAATACCGCCGCAGCGGCGTCGAGAAGCGTGTGCAGCAGCACCAGGAGGTTGATGTGATCTGCCCGGCGTTCCAGCACGGCGAGCAATCGACGCGCCCCCGGCCGCTCCTCCTGCACCAGTTGTTCCACCCGTGCGCGGGAGATGGAGGAAACGGCGGACTCGACGGTGCCCAGCAATCCCGCGAAGATCAGGGAGACTAGGGTGGCGCAGGCAAGAAAGAGCGGGGTCATGGGTTCTTGGGCTCCCCGATCGCGGGAATCCCGCCGCCCGGCACCTGCTCGTCCAGGGCGGCCCTATCGGCGGCCGTGGGAAAGGCCCCCGCGCCGCTGGGCTTGGGCTGGTATTCCACCCCGCGCGCGGAGACATCATCGTACCAGTCCGCGAGCAGATCATTTTGGAGGGCGAACATCTCGCGCTCCTCGGCCGCCGTGGCGTGATCGTAACCCAGCAGGTGCAGGCAGCCGTGCGTGGTGAGCAGGGCGAGTTCGTGATCCAGGCCGTGCCCGGCCACCTCCGCCTGGCGCAGCGCAAACTCCGGGCACAGGACAATATCACCCAGCATCTGCGGGCCGGGATCGGTGGCGTCCGGGCGCTGCCCGCGCTGTCCGGGGGTGAGTTCGTCCATCGGGAAACTCATCACGTCGGTGGGGCCTTCCAGGTCCATCCACCGCACGTGCAGATCCGCGATGGTCTCTAGATCCACGATCGTGATGGTGAGTTCCGCGTCCGGGTGAATGTCCATGCGCCCCAGGGTGAAGGAGGCGACGTCGATAAGCATCTCCTCATTGACCCCCGGATAGCCGGACTCGTTGAATACCTCAATGCTCATCGCTGCCCTTCCTCATACTCCTGATATGCCTCCACGATCTTGCCCACCAGGGCGTGCCGCACCACGTCCGCGCTGCCGAGTTCCGCGAAGTACACGTCCGGCACCCCGCGCAGAATCTCGCGCACCCCGCGCAGGCCGGAACGCTGCCCGCCGGGAAGATCCACCTGGGTGACGTCGCCGGTGACCACCATCGTGGAACCAAAGCCCAGGCGGGTGAGAAACATCTTCATCTGCTCGCGGGTGGTGTTCTGCGCCTCGTCCAGGATCACAAAGGAATTGCTCAGCGTGCGCCCGCGCATGTACGCCAGCGGGGCTACCTCGATGATCCCGGCCTCCATGAGCTTGGGGATCGTCTCCGGCTCCACCATGTCCCGCAGCGCGTCGTGCAAGGGCCGCAGGTACGGGTCGATCTTCTCCCCCAGCGTGCCGGGCAGAAAGCCCAACTTCTCCCCGGCCTCCACCGCAGGCCGGGTCAGGATGATGCGATTGACCTCCTTGGCTTGCAGCGCCTGCACGGCCTTGGCCATCGCCAAATAGGTCTTGCCGGAACCCGCGGGGCCGATACCAAAGGTGATGGTGTGGGCGTCAATCGCGTCCACGTAGGCTTTCTGCCCCAGGGTCTTGGGGCGAATCACCTTGCCCCGGCGCGCCACGATCTCCGCGCCCGCCAACTGCGCCGCGGACTCCGGGGCCTCGGCGGACACGATCGCCACCGTATGCCGCACGCTATCGGGGGTAATCACCACCCCGCGCCGCGCGGTGGCCTGCAACTCCGCCAGGGCGCGCTTGGCGCGCTGCACCTCGGGCCCGGGGCCGGTAAGGCTCACCTCGTTGCCGCGCGCAAAGAAATCGCAGTCGATCAGATCGCTGAGCACCCGTATGTGTTGATCGTTGATCCCCAGCACGTACGGAGCCACGGCGTCATCCAGGCTGATCCTTGCCGTGACCACGGCCACGGGTTGCCTCTGCTTCTGCGTAGTTCCTGCCACGGCGCACTAGCCTACCAGCGGGAGGTGAGCACCCCGAGGGCGGCAAGACCCACCATCGCCGCGCTCGCCGTGCGCAAGACCTCCGGCCCCAGCCGCACGGGCACCGCCCCGGCCCGGCGCAATCGCTCGGCCTCCTCCTCACCGATACCGCCCTCCGGGCCCACGATGAGGTAAAGGTGCTCGGCGTCAAGATCGCACTCGGCCAGCGGGCTAGCGGCCGCCTCGTGCAGCAGCAACGCCCTCGCCTCCGGCTCGGCGCGCAGCAGGTCGATCAGCCCCGCCGTGTCCACCGGGGCGGCCACCTCGGGAACCCGCGCGCGGCGCGCCTGCTTGGCCGCCTCCCGGGCGGCGGCCTGCCACTTCTCCCGGCCCTTCTTCTCCTTGGTCCCCGCCCACCGGGCCACGCAGCGCTCCGCCTGCCAGGGCACAAAGGCATCGGCCCCGGCCTGGGTGGCAAGGTCGATCGCCAACTCCGAGCGCTCGGCCTTGGGCAGCGCCTGCACCACCGTGACCCTGGGGCGCGGTGGCTCCTCCACCGCGAGGCTTTCCACCTCCGCGCGCAGGCTGGTCTTGCCCTCCACGGCGCGCACCACCGCCACGGCGCGTACCCCACGGGTATCCACCAGTTCCACGCGCTCACCTACGCGGATGCGCTTCACGGTCACCGCGTGGCGGCCCTCGGGGCCATCGAGCCCCAACGTGGTGCCGGGCAGGGTCTCGGCGCTCAGCGCCTCGCAGAGGAAAACGGGAAGGGACATCTGCTGCTTCGCCTATATCTCGTGTGTCCTACTGCTCTACTTGCGGAACTTATTGCGCAGGCGGCTGAACAAGCTCTCCTCCGCGTCATCGCTGCGCTGCACCGAGGCGGAATCGCGGCAATGATCGCGCATCTCCGTGAGCAGGGAGCGGGTGCGCTCATCGAGGTCGGTGGGCACCACCACGTCGATGTGCGCCAGCATGTCCCCGTGGCCCTCGCGGCGCAGGTGCGGCATACCGGCCTCATCAATGCGCAGGCGGGCGGCGGGCTGGGTACCGGGCTCGATGGTGAGTTCCCGCTCCTGTCCGTCAAGGCCTTGGATATTCACGGTGGTGCCCAGGGCCGCATCGACCATGGGCACTCTCAGCGTCAGGTGTAGGTCATCGCCCTCGCGCTCGAACACGGGGTGCTCGCGGGTGGCCACCTCCACGTATAGGTCACCGGCCGGGCCACCGCCGTGGCCCACCTCGCCCGCCCCAGACATGCGGATACGCATACCGCTGGAGATACCGGCGGGCACCGCCACCGTCAGATCCCGGCGCGAACGCACCCGTCCCTCCCCATCGCACTTGTGGCAGGGATCCTGAATAATCTCGCCGTAGCCGTGGCAGGTAGAACACTCGCGGGTGGTCATCACGTTGCCCAGGAAGGAGCGCTGCACCTCCTGTACCTCGCCCATGCCGTGACACCGCTCGCAGGTCACGGCCTGAGCCTTGGACTCCGAGCCGGACCCCTCGCAGCGATCGCACAGGATGGCGGTATCCACCGTGACCTCGCGGCGCACGCCCGCGTAGGCATCCTCCAGGCTAATATCCATGCGCAGCAGGGCATCATTGCCCGGCTGCACGCGCGAACGCGGGCCCCGGGAGGCGGCCCCGCCGCCAAAGAATGCCTCGAAAATATCGCCCAGGCCGCCACCGGCAAAACCGCCCGCACCGGGGCCGGGCTGCCCGCCCTGGGCCAGGGGATCCCCGCCCATGTCCACGATCCGCCGCTTTTCTGGATCCGTTAATACCTCATAGGCGGTGGAGACCTCCTTGAACTTCTCCGCCGCCTCCTCCGAGGGATTCACATCCGGGTGATACTTCCTAGCGAGGGAACGATAGGCCTTTTTAATCTCCTGATCCGTCGCGGAGGAACTTACGCCCAAAATGCCGTAGTAATCACGAGCCACAGTTATACGGTGCTTCCTAGTCGGTGCCAGTACATACCCGAGACAGTGTAATAGCGCCCCTACTTGACCGCGAGCACCCTGCTGACGTACCTCGCCACCGCCGAGACCTTGGACATCGTGCCCGTGTAATCCATGTACGTGGGCCCCACCACGCCCAGGCCACCCAGGGAGGCGCCGTCCGCACCGTAGGCGGTGGTGACTACCGACGCCCCGTGGAACTCCTCGTTCTCATTCTCCCCGCCAATGCGCACATTGACGTAGCCGAGTTCGGGGGCATCGGCAAGCAGGCGCAGCACCACCACCTGCTCCTCCAAGGCGTCCAGCACCATCGGCAGGTTCTCCGGGAGGTCATAGGACATGCGGGTCAGGTGCGAAGTGCCAGCCAGGATGAGGCGATCGGTGGGCTGTTCCACCAGCGTTTCAATGAGCACGGTGCAGGTGCGGGTGAGCACCCCGCGCAGATCGTCCGGGCCCTGAAGCATGAGGTCGCTCAACCGCACGGAGGCCTCCGCGAACTTCTGCCCCTCCAGCACAGCATTGAGCGTGTGCCGCAAACGCGCCACCTGATCCTCGCTCACCGGCTCGTCTAGGGCCACGTTGCGCTGCTCCACCCGCCCGGTATCGGTGATGAGCACCAACAGCAGCCGCACCGGGGAGAGCGCCACCACCTCGCAGTGCTTGATCTTGGACACCGTGAGCGTGGGTAACTGCACCATCGCCACCTGGCGGGTGAGTTGGCTGAGCAACTGCACGGAGCGTCGCAGCACATCCTCCAGATCAATGCCCGCTTCCAGGAAGTTCAAGATGGCGCGGCGCTCCGGGGCGGAGAGGGGCGCGAGTTCATGAATGGAATCCACAAACTTCCGGTACCCCTTTTCCGTGGGAATACGCCCGGAACTGGCGTGCTGCTGCTGGATATAACCCTCCGATTCCAGCACCGCCATGTCATTACGAATGGTGGCGGAGGAGACGTTGAGTTTGTGGCGTTCCAGCAGTGCCTTGGAGCCCACCGGCTCCTGCGAGGCAATGTAATCCGCCACGATGGCGCGCAGCACCTCGCGGCGGCGCTGATCGGTGGCACCGGCCATGTTCTTCGCACCTCCGTGATCGCTTCCGCTGCGGTTTTCTCCCCGCGTGGGGTTCTTCCGGAAAATAGTCTACGTAATGACCGGGAGGTTCTTCCAGGAGTTTCCCGCCAGCGGCTTCCGGTTCATGGCCGAGGGTTTTGCGGTGTTCGCCGCCACCGGGGCCGCCCTCTCCCCTCGGCTTACCAACACCTCGGCCTCGCCCCGGCCTGCTTACCTCGCCGTCTCCTCCGCCACCAGCAGGTCCGCCACGATTCCATCGGCAAAGAGCCGCCCGGCCTCGGTCACCGCCACGCGCCGCTGGGACCGCACCGTGGCGAGTGCCGCGCCGTCGGCCGCTGCGTCCTCCGGGCTGGCGCTGGCGGGGCCAGATAGCGGCGTCGCCAGTCGCTCGCCCAGCCCGTCCTCGCCCTCCTCCGGGAGGAGCCGCAACAGGCCGCGCCGCAAATAATCCTCCGCCACCGGCCACGCCTGGGGCGCGATCCACCCGGCGGGCACTCCCCGGCGCATGCGTAGTCCCAGCATGAGGCGCTCGGTGCGCTGATCCTGCTCGGTCAGCCGCTCGCTTTCTTTCAGGGGCAGCCGCCCCTCCGCCACCGCGCGCGCATAGGTGGCCGGGTGCTTGAGGTGATAAAAACGCTCGCCGTCGATATGGGAGTGCGCCCCCGGCCCCGCCCCCCACCACTGGCCGTTGAGCCAGTAGATCTCGTTGTGGCGGCACTCCCCGCCAGGGCGCGCCCAGTTGGAAACCTCGTACCATTCCATGCCCGCCTCGCGCAGGTAGGAGTCGATCATCTCGTAGCGGGTGGCCAGTACGTCATCCTGCGGGGCGGGCAGTTCGCCCCGGCGCACCTTGCGCGCCATGCGGGTGCCGTCCTCCACGATGAGGGAATAGGCGGAAACGTGATCCACCCCTGCCCCCACGATGGCCTCCAGGGTGGCCCGCACGTCCGCGTCCGTCTCCGTGGGGGTGCCGTAGATCATGTCCAGGTTCACGTGCTCGAAGCCCGCCGCCAGTGCCTCACGCGCCGCCTGCACCGCGCGCCCCGGGGTATGACGCCGCTCCAGGATGGCCAGCACGTGCGGGGCGGCGGACTGCATTCCCAAAGACACCCTGGTAAAACCCGCCTCCAGCAGCCCCGCAAAGAACTCCGGGGAGGTGGATTCCGGGTTGGATTCCGTGGTGACCTCCGCCCCGGCCTCGATGCCAAAGGAACCCCGCACCGCCGCGAGCAGGCGGCTAAGCCCCTCCGCCCCCAGCAGGGAGGGGGTGCCGCCACCCACGAACACCGTCTGCGCCGGGCGCGCCAGTCCGCGCTCCGCAAGGGAGCGCGCGGCAAGGTCTAGTTCCTTTTCCAGGGCGTCCAGGTAACTCTCCGGGGAGGCCGAGGTGCCCAGCTCCCCGGGGGTGTAGGTGTTGAAGTCGCAGTAGCCGCAGCGCGTGGCGCAAAAGGGCACGTGCACGTACACGCCAAAGGGATCGTCCTGGTTCATGGGCACTACCCTAGGCCAGGGCGTTTAACTCGCCGCTCCCGACCCCGCAGCTTGCTGCCTGCGCTGGGCCACCCGCGCCACCACGGCGCTAATCCGGGCCCGCTCGGCCAGGAACTCGGGGGGATTATTGCCCCGCTTGGCCCGCGCATAGGCCGGGTGCGCGTGGGCCACGCACTCCAGCCAGCCCTCGGTGGCGGCCAAAACCAATCGGCGCACGCGGGAGTAAAAGTGCGGGAGACTCAGCGCCTCAAGATCGTTGGCGGCCACGTCGGTGCTTTCCAGCACCCAGTCCACCACCTCCGCCAGGGCAGTCTGGACGGACTCCGTGCGGGAATCGAGCGCACCGGCCAGTTCCGCCACGATCACCGGGGAGGATTCCAGCGGGTGCAGGGCGCGCAGGACGGAGGCATCGATGTGCGCGGGCTCGGCACCCGGCTGCGGCTGCGGGCGAGCGCTGAGCCTCCCGGAGCGCAGGCCCGAGGTGAGCGCCTGGCGCAGGCCGGTGAGTTCCCCCAGCGCCACGCGCGAATCTAGCCGCGCGTCCGCCACGATCTCCTCAAACTCCGCGAGGCAATCCTGCACCAGTTCCGCGTCCCAGTCCGCGATGGCCTGCGCGATGTGCTCGATGTATTCCGCCACCTCATCGCCGATGTCATAGAGTTCCTGGGTGAGTTCGCGGTGGCGCAGCTCAGCGGCAATGCGATGCATGGTGGTGGGCTACTCCTTCCGCACGATTCTCAGGACTCAAGGGCTACTTGAGGGTTGGCAACGGGAATGACTCTAGGCCACGAATCCCCCCTTGCTCGCGCGGCACGCCGTGCGCGGGTGCCTTCCGCTTTCCGGGCCTTACCGCGACGCTTTTCGACGCCCTCCCTACCGCAGGCATGCGCTACCGCTCGGGGTTATCCTGGCTCTCGGCGCGCAGTTGCGCCCAGTATTCAAGCCGCTTTCCGATCGTGCGTTCATATCCAAGGTCGGCTGGCTCATAGAATGTCTCCCGCTCCATGCCCTCGGGAAAGTAATTCGCCCCGGAGAAGCCCCGCTCGGTATCGGGATCGTACTGGTATCCCTTGCCGTATCCGAGGTCCTTCATCAAGCGGGTGGGGGCATTAAGAATATGCGCCGGGGGCATGAGAGAGCCCGTGCGTTGGGCAACCTTCCACGCCTTATTAAAGGCCGAGTACACACCGATGGATTTAGGTGCCGTGGCCAGATACACCACCGCCTGAGCAAGGGCGATCTCCCCATCCGGGGAGCCGAGGCGCTCATATACGTCCCAGGCGGCCAGGGCCTGTTGCACCGCGTGCGGGTCCGCCAGCCCAATATCCTCGTTGGCAAAGCGAGTGATGCGCCGAGCGATAAATAAGGGGTCCTCTCCCCCGAGGAGCATTCGGGAAAGCCAATACAAGGCGGCGTCGGGATCGGAGCCGCGCATTGCTTTGTGCAGCGCCGAGATGAGGTTGTAATGCCCCTCCTGGGATTTGTCATACAGCGGAGCGCGCTTTTGCACCGCCGCCGCGAGCGCGGCCCTATCGACGGGACGCGGCAAGGCTTGCACCTGCTCGATCATGTTGAGCAGATACCGGCCATCACCATCCGCCATTGCCACGAGCAGTTCCCGGGCGTCCTCGTCGAGCGGAAGAGGCCCGCCTAAGAGACTCTCGGCGCGCTCGATGAGCGTGGCAAAGGCCTCCTCGCCAAGGCGCTTGAGCACGAATACCTGGCACCGCGATAGCAATGCGCCATTGAGTTCAAAACTCGGGTTCTCCGTGGTGGCGCCCACGAGGACGATGGTGCCGTTTTCCACATAGGGCAAGAACAGGTCCTGCTGCGCGCGGTTGAAACGGTGTATCTCATCGACAAAGAGCAGGGTGCCCTGCCCCATCTCTTTACGCCTCAAGGCCGCCTGAAATACCTTGCGCAAATCCGCCGCCCCGGTAGACATCGCGGAGAGAGACTCAAACGCTAGGTCCGTTTGCTTAGCGAGCAGCCGAGAGATCGTGGTCTTGCCGCACCCGGGCGGCCCCCACAGCACCATCGAGACGAGCCGACGCTGCGCGATCATTCGCCCGATCGGGGCATCGCCGGCAAGAAGATGATCCTGCCCCACCACCTCGCTAAGCGCGCTCGGCCGGAGGCGATCCGCCAGTGGACGCGACCGATCATCTTCCTCAAACAGCGATTGCTGATCTGCGTTCATCACCAGTGCTCCTCCGCCGGGTTCCTGCGCGTGGTTTAAGGCATCCACGCTACCTCCGAAACCCGCGCGCCGGGGCTCTCGCGCCGGGGTCCTCGTGTCAGCTCCTCGCGTCGCCCCACGGGCGCAAGCCGGTAAAGGGCGGCGTCCCGGTGCTCTCCATGCCTCACCGGGCCGCCGCCCTTATCCCCCGTCTATCCCCGCCTATCGCCGGTAGATGCGATCAATCTCCTCGGCGTAGCGCTCCGTCACCACATTGCGCTTCACCTTCATCGTGGGGGTCAGCTCGTTAGCCTCCTCGGTGAGGTCGCGGTCAAGAATGTAGAACTTCTTGATCCCCTCCGCGTGGGACACCGTGGCATTGGCGGTATTGATCGCATCCTGAATCTCCGCGCGCAGCACCGGATCGGTGGACACCTCACGGATCGAGCGGGACTCAGGAATGTTGCGCCCGTGCTTCCAGCGGGACAGTTCCTCCTCGTCAAGAGTGAGCAGCACGCCGATGAAGGGCTTGCCGTCACCCACCACCATCGCCTGGCTAATCAGCGGGTGCGAGCGCAGCAGATCCTCCATCGGGGCCGGGGAGACGTTCTTGCCACCCGCGGTAACGATGAGGTCCTTCTTACGCCCGGTGATACGAACATGTCCGGTGGAGTCCAGCTCACCCAGATCGCCGGTGTTGTACCAGCCCTCCTCATCGAAGGCCTGTCGCGTGGCTTCCTCGTTATTCCAGTAGCCGGAAAACAGCGTGCTACCACGGAACAGGATCTCGCCGTCCTCGCTGATCTTCACGGCCATGCCGCCCACGGGTTTACCCACCGTGCCGATCTTTTGATCCTCAAAGTCCACGGCAGCGGCGGCACAGGTCTCGGTCAGGCCATAGCCCTCGTACACCGGCACGCCCACGCCCCGGAAGAAGTGCAGCAGATCGTGGCTCATCGGGGAACCACCCGTGATGCAGTAGCCCACCTCGCCGCCGATGGCCGCCTTGAGCTTGGAGTACACCAAACGCTCATAAAGGCGGCGCTGGGTATCCAGGAAGCGCGTGGGCCCCTCCGGGGTATCCAGAGCCCGGGAGTACTCAATGGCAACCTTTTCCGCGCGGCGGAAGATCGCCGAACCCACGGCGCCCTTGGCCGCGGCCTGGCTTGCAGCGGCGTTGCGTACCTTTTCAAACACGCGCGGCACGCCCAACAGGAGATTGGGGCGGGAACGCTGCAACTCCACGGTGAGCGTGGAGGGATCGGGCCAATGCGATTGGGTGGCACCGGCGATGGACACCGCCAGGCTCACCGCACGAGCCAGCACGTGCGCGAGTGGCAGGTAGGTGAGCACTCGGCGGCCGGGCGCGGCAAATGCTCCGATGGGGTTGGTGAGCAGGGCACGTACCTCGCTCAACCAGGCGTAGTGAGTATGAATGCAGCCCTTGGGGCGGCCCGTGGTGCCGGAGGTGTACACCAGGGAGGCAAGGTCGCTGCTCTTGGTGTTCTTGATGCGCTCCCACACCTGCTCATCGGTGATGTCGCGCCCCTCAAAGCGCAGTGTCTCCACGGCGGAGGCGTTGATCTCCAGCACGCGGGTGAGCCTGGAGGTAGAGCCGGACAGCATGGGGTTGCCGTCCTCGTCCAGCACCAGGTGGTTCATCATCTCCGTGTGCGACTGGGTTTCCGTGATGGCAAGCACCGCGCCGGAGTCCTCCACAATCCACTCCACCTGGCTCATGGAGGAGGAGGGATAGATGGGAACGGAGGCCGCGCCCGCCGCCCAGATGGCGTAATCAAAGAGCGTCCACTCGTAGCGCGTGCTAGAGAGCAGGATCACGCGGTCGCCCTTTTCCACCCCCGCCGCGATCAAGCCCTTGGCCACCTCAAAGACCTGCTCGATGAACTCCGTGGCGGTGACATTGACCCACTCGTAGTTAGCGGGGCGGGAAAAGAGCACGCTGTAAGGGCGGGAACGCGCCTGGTCGATGAGCGCGGTCAAACAGGTTTCCCCCTCCTTGACCTCGTACTTCGCCGGTACGGTGTACTCCTTGAGTTCCTGCGTTTCCATCTCACTCTCCTCGCTCTATGACGCCATTCATAATGCTACGGCGCCGCTACCGGATAGCCTCGTCCGCGCGTCCGCCTTCGCGTTCCCCCAAACTTACCTGCTCACCGGGGATCGCGCGGCCAACACGACCGTTTTTGTTTTTCCACCAGGAAATATCGGGCTTCACAGCACTCCCATATCCAGTGATGTTCCACACACAATACCCTAACCCGGGACTTCCGACACCTCGCAGGGGTGGTTTATCTCCACCCCGGCCACCCCGCAGGCCTACACCAAGGAGATCAACCAGGCCACCAGCACCAATGCCAGCAGCACCCACAGCGATTGCGTGACCCACGAGGTGGGATACCGCCGCTTGGACTTGGGCAATTTCCGATCTTGCTTACGCAATTCCTCTGGGTTAGGCATCGCGGGGAGGCTCCTTCTCACTGTGTTCCTCTGGCTGGTCTACCTGCACCGTCCGACCCCCGCGCGAAACCAGCCGACACGCGACGTCGCTAAGCAAATCCACGGCACGCTGCAAGAATAATGCCGCCACCGCGCACGCCGGCAACGCAACCCCCAGCACCACTGCGATTTGCAGCGCCAGCGGTGACGCCACCAGGCTTTGCACAAGCCAGTCATACAACGCAGTCATGTCCACCATCGTAGAGCGCCGAAGTTGCTATGGTTCAACCATGTCTACCGCGCCCTCCACCGTGACGATCCGCACCCCTGAAGGCCGCTTCCGTGGGATCGCCCACCGCACCCATGCCGAGTTCAGCTCGATTCAGTTCTGCACTATCCCCGGCCCCTTCGAGGATTCCCGGCCCAAGCGCGGCACGCCGGAGCAGCTTATCGACGCCACCGTGCCCCACCCCAAGCGCATAGCCTTAAGCATTACCGCCCCGCCGGGTGCCACCTTTGGCGATGATCTCCCCGTGATGGTGTACATTCACGGCGGCTCCTACGATTCCGGCAACCACGAGGAGCAGGACTCCAAGGGCACCGCCATGGCCCAGGCCGGAATCATCGTGGTGCGGCTGGGGTACCGCACCGGGCTACCCGGCTTCGCGCACTTCAGCGATGACGAGGACCACCACTACCGCGGGGTGGCCGACTGCCAATGGGGCTTGGAGTGGGTACAGCGCTGCATTGAATACTTTGGCGGCGACCCCACCAACGTCACCCTGGTGGGGCAATCCGCCGGCGCGGGCATTGCCCTCTGGCTCAGCCGCCGCGACCACTACCAGGGCGCTTTCCGACGCCTCATCGCCATGTCCCCCGCCTACCCGCGCACCACCTTTGACAAGCGCAAGGGAACACTACGCCGCCTGATCTTCACCCCCATCACCCGCAGGCACCTCACCGAGCTGCACTCCAAGAACCCCGCCGCGCTGCGCCGGGGCTACCGACGCTTTCGGAGCAGGTTCTTCTATGACCTCACCCTGGGGCCCGGCCCCTTCGCTCCCAACGAACTGGTCAATATACCCATGCTGGTGACGTGCACCAGGGAGGAGTGCTTTAACTTCGTTCCCGCCGTCAAGCGCCTCGACCAGCGCGGGCGCGGTGGCATTGCCGTGCGGGTGATGGCCAAGGCGATGGGGCTGGAAATACCCGCCTCCTCCTACCTGGAATCCGCGCGCAAGGTATATCCGCACCGCGAGATGTCGCAGCTCATTAGCGATTCCGCCATCCGGCGCTGGGTCTCCGACACCGCCGAAAATGCCCCCGCGCAGTGCTGGGTGCTCCAATACGAGGGCGACGAGGAACACCCCATGCTGCACTGCGACGATCTTCGCCTCGTATTCCGCCCCGACCCCGCACGGCGCTCCATTCACCGGATCATGGTGGACTTTGCCCGGGGCGACACCCCCGCCTGGCCGCGTTATCAACGCACCGACGGGCGCAAAGTGAAAATCTACGACGCCCCCACCGGCCAACTCCACACCACAGAGGACCCGCTTAAGCCCGTTCGCCTTGCCTTCCACCACCACATTCCGTGGAAATCGGCAGGAGCGCGGTAGGTATTTATTGTGCTGTTTGCCTAGTGCACTTACCTAGTGCACGCCCAACAGTTCCGCTTGAAGCACTGAGTGCGCAAGTTGTTCCACCAGCCACGGAGAAAACACCACAGGTGCCGCCTCCACCGCGCGCACGAGGGCCGAGGGCCTCAGCCATTCCCAGGAATCCACCTCCGCGGGCGACGGCCGGAGGTCACTCCCCGCGGCGAGCCGAACCACAAACACCGGGCATATCTCATTTTCCACCACACCCGAGGAATCGCGCGCCCAATAGCGAAAATCCGGGAGCACCCTACTCAACTGCATGATCTGTGCGGCAGAAACTCCCAGCTCCTGTTCCAGGCGGCGACGCACGGCGTCCTCCGTGGCCTCACCCGGAGCGGGGTGCCCACAAAAACTATTTGTCCATACCCCGGGCCACGTCTTTTTTGATAACGCCCGACGAGTGAGCAACACCCTCCCCTCCGGGTCCACGAGATAGGCGGAAAACGCCAGGTGCAGGGGGGTATCCTCCGTATGCACGCTCTCCTTGGGAACCGTGCCCGTGGGATTGCCCTCCTCATCGCTCAATATCACCAGTTCCCGGCCCTCAGCACTACCCGTGGAAATCATGCGCTCACCCTACCGCACCTGCCCGCTTCGCCTAACCGCGCGCCCAGTGGCCAATCACCCCCGGGACCACGGCGGGGCGTTCCCCCAACAAAGCCCGCAGATTCTCATTCTCCTCCACCGAGGACGTAATGGTCTTGATCTTCTTACTGCGCGAGCCTTGTCCCCCGCCGCCATGCGCGGCACCGGCCATCGGCCCCATCAAGGTCTGAGAGCGCGTCACCTGACCATTCGCTGCGGGCGTGGAACCCAGACCCGCACGAGAACTCATCGTGGCAGGTGTGCCTGCCATATTCTGCGCATGAGCACTCTGCGCATGAGCGAGGGAGGCCGTTCCGAGGCCCATACCCGCAGGGAGGATACTGCCGGTATGCCCCGTGGGACTACCGACGGCACCGCCCACGCCGCTCATCGTAGTAGAGGGAGTGGTTCCGGCAAGCGGCGGCATCATTCCCCGGCCCGCTATCGCTCCACCCATGGGGGTGCTAGCCGACCATGACGACGCCATAGTGGCAACATCGCCCGCCTTGAGCTGGGGAACAGAAGAATCACGATATGCTCCCCCATGTTTCACCTGAGAGGACTCGCCAAAGCGCCCGGCACCCGCCGTGCCCATTGCGCCTGTTCCGCCCAATCCCGGGGTGCCCATCACCACGGGGGAAGCAGTTGCACTGCCCCCTTGGGGAAGAGACGGCGCAGCCGAACCCGCAGGACTCGATACCGCCGAGCCACCCGGCACCGTAGACACCGGCGACATGGATGCCTCGGCGGTACCTGCCGCCGCACTCACGGTACCCACCGCCTCCGATTCGAGTTCTCCCACCACGGGGGTACGAGAAAGAACCTCCGCGAACGTTTCCTTTCCACTCTCCCCCACGCGCTGAGCCGCCTGGATGATTCTGCGCAATTCCCGCTCTCCCTCGGGACGCAAACCAGCGGCATTATGTTTATGCCCCCTACCGGGGGTCACGCCCATACCCGTGGGAATGATGCTCCCCAAAGACAACGTGAACGCAGGATCAGTCAAAGACCTCACCACCGGCACACCCGGCAACAGCATAGGAGTATAGGCCGCCGGGAACGCCTGAAGAAAAGCAGCCTCCGCCGCCTGCCTTTCCTGCGGCTCCGGTATGGCATTAATGGCGCTTTGCATAGAAGAAACCAATTGCGCACCCTGCTGCTGCGCGGGAGCGAGATTCATGGTGCTACTCACCATCAAGGCCGCATTACGAGCAAAGGCCTTGCCGGTATCCGCCACCTCTATCACTTGCTTAATAGCGGAATCCACCACATCACCGTAATTATGCACCCGCAGATCAGCGGCGACCGCCGCCAAACCCGCCGCCACCGAGCCAATACCGGCGGCCATCTTTCCCCACAACGCCGCCGCGTGATGCGCCTGCCCTACTTGAGTAGCACCAAAGGCCGCAGCCAACTGGTGAATCGACCCCGACGGCCCCACCACGGGAGGCGGGAACACAAATGGCTCATACCGAGGAACCGGGCGGGGCGGGAAAACCACGCCGCTCACGCTGCCCAAACTGCCCTCATCAGCGCGATCAAGGCTACGGGCAAACGCCTCATTCTGTTCGGTCAGAGCCTGAACGCTGGCCCGGAGAGCGTTTTTCAACCACTCCACCTGCTCCGCGTAAGACTCCAACACACTCCGCGCCGAACCAGGGCCACCCATGAGAACTATTCCGTGATGGTTACCCAGCTGGTCGAGGCCGGATACTGCGGAGAAACTGCCGTTGAGTGCGGGACGGGTTGCAATTCGTGCAGCCTCAGAAGCGCTACGAGCGAGCAACTCCAGCTTAGAAACAGCCGAGTTTAAACTACCAATCTTTACACTAAGCATTTCCATGATCCATATTCCTTAATATTTTAAAGTGGATTCCGCGGGCCTCACTACATCCATCCTCCATACCCGACTCCCCTATAGAGAAAACTTCAACACCCCATCTACCACGATCAGTCACCATTGACGTAGAACATGATTCCCCTTTCATATCACGCTCTTCAATCAACTCCACACCATCAGAATCAGATCCGGAAATTACTGAAATTCCAGCAAACTCATATTCCTTACGCGGAACCAGATCGGAATAAACCATTGCATAATCTCCAGAAACCTCATCGTCAGATTTCGAGATACGGAATCGGCATGTAGAATAACTCCCCTCCACCAACATGGGTTCTTCCGTCATCTCCCCCAACCCCGCCGCCGCAAACACATGCGCAGGTATCTCGGTACACGGGTCAAAGAATCGGAAGTTGGGATCATTTACATCCCACTCCCCAACCTCAAAGGGCAGCCTCTTCCCCGAGGCCCCCTCGCCTCCCCGAGCACTTTCCGCAATCGCTGTCTCCCCGGCCGACGCGTTCCCAAGAGCCTTTCCCGTCGCCGGAGCGACGTCGGAAGCCTCCATCGCTTCCTGCTCCCCAGAGGAACACGCGGCTAACGCCCCTCCCCCGAGAACACACACGCACAGCCAGGAAAATAGGCGGAGCACCATAGGCCACCTCATCACGGGCACCTCCATCGCAGTCAAAGATCAGCAACGCCGTGGGCGCCACGCTCCTTGCGGCACCCACGTTTCACTTAGACTTCACCACGCGCCATTCGGTTCCCGTAGATATTTTTTCACCGCGCAAAATAACCTGTCGGCCCCGCCCCACACCGCAGCCCCGCCCCATAGCTCTAGCCAACACCCCCAGGCACCACAGCCCACAGACCAGTACAATCCACAGGCACAAAAAAGGGCACCGCCGGTCACCCAGCAGCACCCGCACTCCCGCTCAGAACAAGCAGCCGCCTAGAGGCTCCCCTCAAACTTCACGTTGCCGATCTCAAACTCCGCGTCATAAAGGTTGCCCGGAGCCACGTCAAAGGCGTAGCGCAGATTGGTGGTGGAGTGCGCACCCAGGGGGCGGTCCAGCCCGTCCTGCCCCGCCACCCCGGAGGCTTCCGCGTCCAGCCGATCCACGGTGGTTCCGCCGTTGATGGTCAGGATCGGGTCACCGATGGCGTCCTGGGGCACGGCTACGTCGTTGAGGTTGGTCACCTCCACGGTGATGATGGATCCACCAGCATTGCCGCCCACGGTGCCTTGCATGTGCCAGCGCACGTTCAGGCCGGTGTCCACCACGGGTTCCCACTTGCTTTCCGCCACGATGGTGTCCACGTCCTGCGGCTGGTAGGCGGGGGTTTCGGAGGTGGTCACCTCGATGGACCCCTCGGGGTCGCCCACCTGCTCCTCGCTGCCTTGGGAGCAGGCCGTAAGTGCGAGGGTGCAGCCCAAAGCCAGCCCCCCGAGGGCGATGATTCGGTTCTTGTTCACTTCGGCCCGTGCGCCTTCCTGACGTTGAGGTATTGCCTTATCGACGTTCGATTGTAACCAGGTATCGGGCACTCGCGGCAAGTGATGGCATAATGGTCGCCCTGGTGCGGCCCCGCACTGGTTCCCCGTTTTCTCTCCGGAGGCTTTTGCGTGCAGTCTTTGTCCCGTCTCCTGCGCAGCACCTCGGCGTTATGGCCGTATTATCTGGGCATTATCCTCACCGCCGTTATTCACGCAGCGTTATCCCTGGTGTTTCCGTTCATCCTCAAGCACGCCACGGATACCATCGTGGCGGCGGTCAATGGGGAGGGTGCTACACCCACCGTGGTACAGACGATCCTGTGGCTGGCGCTCGCCCTGTTCGTGGCGGAACTGGGCTATACGCTGATGAATAATATCGGCGGATATATCGGTGACGTGATGGCCTCCCGCATGCGGCAAATCCTTTCCACCCGGTATTTTTCCAAGTTGCTAGCCATGCCGCAGAGTTACTTTGATACGCAGGCCACGGGCGCGATCATCGCTCGGTTGGATCGCTCCATCTCCTCCATCACGCAGTTCTTGCAGTCCTTTTCCAATAATTTCTTCCCCATGCTGGTCACGGTGGCGGCGGTTTTGACCATCTGCGGCTGGTATTACTGGCCGCTGGCCATTTTGCTGGCCGCGCTCTTTCCTATTTATATGTGGCTCACGGCCTTGACCAGCGCCCGCTGGCAGCGGATTGAAAGCGCCAAGAATGAGCATGTGGATCAGGCCGGTGGCCGCTTTGCGGAGGTGATCGGCCAGGTCAAGGTGGCCAAGTCCTTTGTCTCCGAGCCGCGCGAGTTGGATTCCTTCGCCCGGCACTATGGCAGCACCATCGCGCTCACGCGCACGCAATCCCGGTTCTGGCATTCGATGGATACGCTGCGCGGCGCGGCGATGAACGCCATCTTCCTGGCCATTTACCTGTTGATTTTCTATCGCACCCTGCACGGCATGTTCTCCCTGGGTGACATGGTGATGTTGATTCAACTGGTGAATATGGCCCGGCAGCCGGTGTTCATGATGAGCTGGATCGTAGATACCGCCCAGCGCGCCATTGCCGGGTCTCGGGATTACTTCGCGGTG
This sequence comes from Corynebacterium sp. 21KM1197, assembly GCF_033783015.1. Taxonomy (NCBI): domain Bacteria; kingdom Bacillati; phylum Actinomycetota; class Actinomycetes; order Mycobacteriales; family Corynebacteriaceae; genus Corynebacterium; species Corynebacterium sp. 21KM1197. The sequence goes on from NZ_CP123907.1 coordinate 1,695,090, forward strand.
ATGGCCCATGAGCCGGAGGCCACGGCTAATAAGGAGATCGTGGCCGCCACCTCCGCCAACGATGTTCCGCAATTGGATCTCGCCCCGGCGCGCGCCCTCAACCCCATCGCACACAAGCCCATGATCGAGTTCCGGGACGTCTCCTTTGCCTACGAGGAGAATAAACCGGTGCTGGAATCCATGTCCTTTTCCCTGGCACCCGGTGAAAGGGTCGCGCTGGTGGGTGAATCCGGCGGCGGAAAATCCACCATCGTGAATCTTCTTTTGGGCCTGTACCGTCCCACCCGGGGAACGCTATCGGTGGGTGGATATAGCATCGCGGATATTAGCGGCGAGGCGCTGAGGGCGTCGGTAGGCGTGGTATTCCAGGAGCCTAATCTCTTTTCCGGGACGATCAAGGAAAATATCGCCTATTCCCGCCCGGATGCGAGCACTCAGGAGATCATCGAGGTGGCCCGGCGCGCCAATGCGCACGAGTTCATCATGGCGTTCCCCGATGGCTATGACACCGTGATTGGCGAGCGGGGCCTGCGCCTTTCCGGCGGGCAGAAGCAGCGTATCGCGGTGGCGCGCGCCATGCTCAAGGACGCCCCGATCCTGGTGCTCGATGAGGCCACCTCGGCGCTGGATACCAAGGCGGAGCGCGCGGTGCAGGCGGGCCTGGATGAACTCATGGCGGGGCGCACCACGTTGATGATCGCGCACCGGCTCTCCACCATCGCGGACGTGGATACCATCATCACCATTGATCAGGGCCGCATTGATGAGATCGGATCGCCCGCGCAGTTGGCGGTCTCGGGCGGCATTTATAGCCAACTTCTGGCGCTGACCTCCTCCGATTCGGAGGCCAATCGCAAGCGCCTGGCGCGCTTTGGGTTCCGGGAGCACTCTGCGGCCCACGCAGAGAGCACGGAGAACATGGAGAGCGCAGAAAGTGCAGAGAGCACAGAAGAATCCAAAGAATAAGCGGCCCCGGGAAACTACTACCCTGGGGCACCATGAGCACACCTGATCTGCACGTCCCCCACCTCGATACCCTCCGCGCGCGCCGCACCCGCAAGTGGACGGCCTACCCCGATGATGTCCTGCCCGCGTGGATCGCGGAGTCGGACTTTATCACCTGCCCCGCCGTCAAGGAGGCCATCGCGCAGCACGTCGAGGCAGAGTCCTTTGGTTATACCCCGGCCACCTCGGATCTGCCGGAGGCCCTGGCGGACTTCTCGCGGCGTCGTTATGGCTGGCGGCCAGACCCGGGGAGCATCGTGGAGGTTCCGGATGTGGTGCGTGGCCTCACCCTGGCCGTGCAGTTTTTCACCCGCCCGGACTCCGCCGTGGTGGTTCCGGTGCCGGCGTACCCGCCCTTCCTCAACATTCCCGGGGCCGCCGGGCGCGAGCGGATTCTCGTGGGTGCGCAGGGCGGCTTAGACCTCAACGAGATCGAGCAGGCCTTTGCCCAGGGCGCGGGCTCCATTTTGTTGTGTTCCCCCTATAACCCCCTGGGATACACTCTGAGCGAGGAGTTCCTGCGTAGCCTCATTGACCTCGCGCAGCGCTACCAGGTCAGGGTGCTGGTGGATGAGATTCACGCGCCGCTGGTGCTTGAGGGGCGGCACATCGCCGCCGCCGGGCTGTCCGAGGAGGCTGCCGAGGCGTGCGTGACCGTCACCGCCACCTCCAAGGCCTGGAATATCGCAGGCCTCAAGTGCGCGCAGATGATCCTGAGCAACCCGGAGGATCTGCGCACGTGGCGCGGCCTCAACCCGGTGATCAAGGACGGCGTGGGCACCCTGGGGGTATTTGCCGCCGCCGCGTGTTACCGCCACGGCGAGGAGTTCTTGGATCAGCAGGTGGCCTATCTGCGCGATAACCGCGATTGGTTGGTGCGGGAACTGCCCCAGCGCGTGCCGGGTTTGCGCGTCTCCCGCCCCCAGGCCACGTACCTGATGTGGTTGGATTTCCGCGATACCGCGCTCGGCGGAGCGGAGGATCCCGCGGGCCATCTGCTGCGCCACGGCAAGGTGGCGCTGAACGACGGCCGCTTCTTCGGCCCCGGCGGCGAAGGGCACGCGCGGCTGAACTTTGCCACCTCACGGGAGAACCTGGAAGAAATTGTGCACCGGATTGCGTTGGGAGCGCAGCAACACGGGTAGTGTGTTCTCTATTCTTTTGTTTCCTGCTTAAGGCACAGGTGACCTCATGACTAGAGATCAATCTTCCCCGATGACCCTCATCGTGACGGCGTTCATGCTGTTCTCGATGTTCTTTGGGGCGGGCAACCTCATCTTCCCGGCCATGCTGGGCGTGGAGGCTGGCACCAGCTTCACCCCCGCTATCCTCGGCTTCCTGGCCACCAGCGTGGTTCTGCCGGTGCTGGCCATCATTGCAATCGCCATTTCCGGGCGCAACGTCCGGGACCTCGCTAATCGCGGCGGCGCGGTTTTTGGTTTGGTTTTCTCCATTCTGGCGTACCTTTCCATCGGCGCTTTCTATGCGCTTCCCCGCACGGGTGCGGTGAGTTATTCCACCGCCATTCAGCCACTCACGGGCTGGGATTCCCTGGCCTCCTCCGCGATCTTCAACGCCATCTTCTTTGGCATCGCGCTGGCGCTGGCCTATAAGCCCGGAAAGATCGTGGACAACCTGGGCAAATACCTCACCCCCGTCCTCCTGATCCTGCTGGTGGTGCTGGTGGTGCTCTCCCTGACCTCCTTCCACGGGGAGGAACTGGCCCCGGCGGAAAAGTACTCCTCCTCCCCCGCCACCACGGGCCTATTGGAGGGCTACCTCACGATGGACTCCATCGCCGCCCTGGCCTTTGGCATCGTGGTGATCTCCGCCCTGCGCTACAAGGGCGTGGGCGAGGGCTCTCCCCTCGTGCGCGGCACCATCATCGCTGGCCTGGGCGCGGGCGGGCTGCTCGCGGCCATCTACATCGGCCTGGGCCTCATCGGACACAATATCCCCGATCCCGCCTCCTACACCGACGGCGCGGGGTTACTTTCCGATGCCGCCCGCCTCACCATGGGCACGCCCGGTCAGGTGCTCTTCGGGGCCATCGTGCTGCTTGCCTGCATGACCACCGCCGTGGGGCTCATCGCCGCCACCAGCGAGTTCTTTGAATTCCTCCTGCCCGGCATTAGTTACCGCATGTGGGCCGTAATCTTTGCCCTGATGTCCTTTGGCATGGCCACGATGGGCCTGGACACCGTGCTCAGCGTGGCCGCGCCCATCATCACGTTCATCTATCCCCCGGCCATCACCCTGATTCTGCTCACGCTCATCGAGCCGCTGGTGCGTCGCCGCGTGCACCTGGTGCGCACCTTCCTCATCGCCATTTGGGTCTCGGTGGTGTGGTCGGCGCTGACCACCCTCTCCGATCTGGGCCTCACCGCGCTGGCCCCGCTGGTGAACTGGGCCCCGCTTTCCGATCAGAGCCTGGGGTGGGTGCTACCCACCCTGGCGGGCGCGCTGATCGGCGCGCTTATCGACGTCGCTAAGCCCCAGCGCGCCACCTGGCTGGAGCCAGTAGCGGAATGATCCGCCCCGGGTGGGTGTTATAGGAAGCAACCCGTGACCAACACGAAAGAAGCTTCCCATGACACCCACCATTCCCCTCTCCCTCATTGATTTTTGCACCGTGCACGAGGGCGAACGCCCCGGCGTATCCATGGCGCGCTCCGTGGAACTAGCCCAGAAGGCCGAGGCCCTGGGCTTTCATCGCATGTGGTACGCCGAGCACCACAACATGCCGGGGATCTCCTCCTCCGCCCCGGCCGTACTCATCTCCCACGTGGGCGCGCATACCTCCACTATCCGGCTGGGTGCCGGTGGGGTCATGCTGCCCAACCACTCCCCCTACGTGGTGGCCGAGCAATTTGGTATGTTGGCGGAACTTTATCCTGACCGCATTGATCTTGGCCTGGGGCGCGCACCCGGCACCGATATGAATACGCTCGGCCGGGCCCTGCGCCGGGACGCCCACGCGGCGGAGAACTTCCCCCAGGACGTGCAGGAACTAGCCGGATACTTCTCCGAGGAGTCCCCCATTCCCGGCGTGCAAGCGGTACCCGGCCGAGGCACCCACGTGCCCCTCTATATCCTGGGTTCCTCCATGTTCGGTGCCTCGCTAGCCGCCAAATTGGGCCTGCCCTACGCCTTTGCCTCGCACTTCGCGCCCACGCACCTGGTGCAGGCCATCACGTATTACCGGGAGAACTTCCAGCCCTCGGAAAACCTCAGCGAGCCGTACGCGATCGCGGCGGTCAATGTTCTGGCCTCCGATACCCACGAGGACGCACAACGGCAAAAGAACCTAGTAATCCGCGAGCGCGTGCGCGCCCTCGCCGCGCGCGGCAACCGGGATATAAGCGATGCCAACCTCGATCAACTCGTTGCCTCCCCCTCCGGGCAGCAGATCGCGGGAATGATGCATTACAGCGCCATCGGCACCCGCGAGGAGGTGCGCGATTACCTCACGGATTTCTCCGAGCTCGCCCAGGCCGATGAACTCATGATCTCCGTGCTCGCCCCCACGGGGGAGGAAAACCACCGCTCGATGGAGATCCTGGCTCAGGCATGGGGCCTGCCGGGGGCTGCCGAAACGAAATAGAAACCTAGTTCTCCTCCCACTCCCGGGCGCTCTGCGGGCGGGACTGCTCGATCACCTTAAACCTCGGTGCCTCGTCCCCCTCGCCGGGTTCCTCGGTCATCTCGCCCTTCACGCCCAGATCGCCGCCGATCACCACGTTGCCCGGCAGCACGATGTTCCCCTCATCATCGTGTTCCAGCACCGGCGCGGGCAGCGCGTTGCCCTCCTCGTCATAGCCGGGGGCCGGGCGGTTTTCATGCTCCTCTAGTTTCTCCGCGCTATCGGTGCGCTCCCAGCGGCGAGTACGCACCAAGCGGGTGGCCGCGGCATCATCGCTCATGCCCTTCAACAGGGAATACATCATCACAAACTGCATGAGGAAGAAGGGGAAGGCCACGATAATCACCACCTCTTGCAGGGAGGCAATGCCGGTTTCCGGGGAGATGAGCAACAGCGCCGTACACACCGCGCCGATCATCGTGGCCCAGAACACGCGGTACCACGTGGGGGTCTTTTCCTCCTCCCCGGTGGCAAACATGTCATTAACCAGGGCCGCAGAATCAATCGAGGTGATAAAGAAGATCACGATGATCACCAGGGCAAAGGCGGAAACGATCCCCGCCAGCGGATACTGCGCCAGGAAATTAAAGAGCGCGGCGGGCACATCGCCCTTCTCCACCGCGGGAACGGTGAGGTAACCGGGATTCTCCAGCTCCAATTCCATGCCCGCGCGGCCAAAGATACTGAACCAGATCACCACAAAGATCGTGGGTAGCGCCAGCACACCGGCGATGTACTCGCGCACCGTGCGGCCCCGGGAAATGCGCGCGACGAACATGCCCACATAAGGCGACCAGCAAATAGTCCAGGCCCAATAGAACACCGTCCACTTGCCCTGCCAGCCGGGATTGCTCTGGTATGAATCCGCCCAAAACATGATGTCCGGCAGCCAGGCGGCGTAAATGCCAAAGGCCTCCACCGTGTGCCGCAGCAGCGTCAGGGTGGGGCCGGTGAAGAGGATAAAGGCCATGAGCGCCACGGCCACGCCGATGTTCAGGTTGGAGAGCAGTTTGATTCCCTTTTCCAACCCAGAGGCCACCGAGACACAGGCCACGGCGGTAATCACCACGATGATGAGCAACTGCACCCAACTGATAATCGGGGTGCCCCACAGGGCATTCATTCCCGCGTTGATTTGGAGCACGCCCAGACCCACGGAAACCGCGATACCAAAGGTGGTGCCCACGATGGCCAGGACGTCAATGAGTTTGCCCGGCGTGGAATAAATCCGCCCACCCAGCACGGGCGCGAATACGGAAGAGAGCCGGGGCGGGAGTTTGCGCTTGTAGATGAAGTACCCCAAGGCCAGGCCCGGCAGGGCCATGATCACCCACATGTGAATGCCAAAGTGATAAAAGGTAAAGGCAAAGGCCTCCGTGATGGCACCGGGAGACATGCTCTCATGGTCCGCCATCGGAACGTTATAGGCGTGGTTAATCGGCTCGGCCACGCCCCAGAACATCAGCACCGCGCCCACGCCACCGGCAAAGAGCATGCAGAACCAGGCCACCAGGCTGTGCTCCGGTTCCTCGTCATCGTCGCCCAAACGCACCCGACCGTAGCGCGAGGCAAAGATCCCCAGCAGGAAGATGAGCATGAGGGAGACTCCGCCGATGTACATCCACCCGAGGTTTTCCAGCAGCCAACCCGCGGTGGAGGAGAAGGCATCGCGGGCCGTGGGACCCAGAACAATGGTCAGCAAAACGAAGGCGACGATGATCCCGGCGGAGGTGAGAAAGATCAGGGGATCGGATTGAAGCCTTGGTCTGCGTTTGGTGGGTTTCTTCAGCGTCTCGGTGCTGGTGTGCGGCGGGGCCACGGGATAAGACCTCTTTTCCTTATCTAGGAGAAACTTCCTCACAGGCTACCCAGCCGCATCGCTTTGCGCAGGCATAAGGCTCGCCTCCACCGCCCTATGAGCGCCTCATGAGTGCTCCACGAGTGCCGGTAAACACAAAAACCCGGCCACCGCTTCCTGCGGCTGCCGGGCCTGCATCTTCAAGCTCCGAAGAATTAACGGATGGAGAACTCCCCGTTGGCGTCCTTCACGATCACGTCGCCGCCACGGGCCACCTGGCCGTTGGGCAGCTCCAGGAACTGGTAGTCCTTGGTCTCTCCATCGGGTGCCACGAACTCCTCGCCTGCAAACCACTTCTGGAAGGACTCGACGGCGGTGCCGGAGCCGGAGAAGCGGTGAGCCTCGCCCTCGGCCTCGGGGGTGGCGGCCTCCTGCTGAGCCACAATCGGCTCGGGGAGGATGGGCTGCTGGTACACGGGGGCGTCCAACGGGACGGCGGACAGGAGCAGGGTGCTCAGGAACATGGGATCTCCTTATGAAACAAGAGGTAAAACGGCAAAAGGATTTTATCAGGGCCGCGCCTCCCCGTCACCTGCTGCGCGCGGCCGTCGGGGCGTCGTTAGTACCCCCGTTTTACCCCCGTGCGTCCACCCCTCTTTGCTACTCTCTCCCCATGTTTTCGCGGCACCCCGGCTGTCCCCTCGCGGCCCTGCTCCTCGCACTGTTTCCCCTGGTGGCGGGGTGCAGCGCGGGTTCCACCGCGCTCAGCGGCACTCCCCGGGGAGGCGATGCCCACGCCACCGTGGTGCTCGCCGCCAATGCCGCACCGGCCTCCCTGGACTTCACCACCACCTCGGGCGCGGCCATTCCCCAGGCGCTCATGGGCAACGTGTATGAAACATTGGTGACCATTGATTCCTCCGGGCAGATCCAGCCCGGCCTGGCGCACGAGTGGGAAGTCTCCCCAGACGGCACCTCCTACACCTTCCATCTGCGCCCCGGAGTGCGCTTTAGCAATGGCGATGCCTTTGACGCGCACACCGCCAAGTTCTCCCTCGATCGGGTGCTCAGCCCGGCCTGGACCAACGGCCTCAAGGCACAGATGAATCCGGTGGCATCCGCCGTGGCCCTCGACGATCTCACCCTGCGGGTACGCCTCCACCACCCCTCCGCCGCCTGGCTGTGGAATATGGGCACCCTGGTAGGAGCCATGATGAGCCCGCGAGGAGTGGAAAACCTGGCCACCGAGCCCGTGGGCACCGGCCCCTACGCGGTAGAAAATTGGGCCGTGGGCAGCGCCCTGCGGTTGCGCGCTCGGGAGGATTACTGGGGCGAGGCACCCGCCAATACCACCGCTGAGATCAGATATTTTCCCGATGCCATCTCCGCCACCAATGCCCTGGAATCGGGCGACGTGGACGTGCTGTGGGGTCTGCAAAACCCGGAACTGCTCGATCCGCTCCGGGCACGCGGACAGTGGAATATCGACGTCGGCACCACCAACGGCGAGGTGCTGCTCTCCATGAATAACCGCCGCGCGCCCTTTGATCGAGTGGAGGTGCGCCAGGCCGTCATGCACGCGATTGATCGCCAGGCGGTGATTAATACCGTGTGGGACGGCTACGGCACCGATACCGGCGGTATTCCCGTGCCGCCCACCGACCCCTGGTACGACCCCTCGCGGCGCTATCCCTTCGATCCCGAGCGCGCCCGCGAACTGCTGCGTGCGGCCGGATACACCACCGACGGCCACGACCCCCGCCTCGCTGTCACCATCACCGTACCGGCCCTCCCCTACGCCCAGACCACCTCGGAACTGCTCTATTCCCAGCTGCGCGACGTGGGCTTCCAGGTGACCCTGGAATCGGCGGAGTTTCCGGCGGTGTGGTTGGCCCAGGTGCTCAAGGGCCACGATTACGATATGTCGCTCATCGCGCACGTTGAGCCTCGCGATATTCCCACGCTCTTTGGCAACCCAGACTATTACCTCGGCTTTGATTCGCCACGCACCAGGGCGCTTATCGACGCCGCCGAGGCCAGCGGGGACGATCCCGAGGAAGGCACCCGCCTGATGACCCAGGCCGTGGATTCCCTCATGGAGGAGGCCGCCGCCGATACCCTCATGAACTTCCCCAACATCGTGGTCTCTCACCCCGGTATCGGTGGAATTGACCCCACCACGGTGGTGGATTCCCTCCCGCTTTCGCACCTGTCCAAGGAGGCCCGCTGATGTGGCGCATCATCGGCAGATACGTTCTGCGTTTTCTCCTCCTGCTATTCCTTGGCAGCCTGAGTATCTTCGCGCTGCTGCGCGTCATGCCCGGTAACCCCGCCGAGGTGGCACTCGGCATCACCGCCACGGAGGAGAACGTGGCGGAACTCTCCGCGCAGTGGGGCACGGATAGGCCCTTACATCAGCAGTACCTGAACTGGATCTCCGGCATGGCTCGGGGAGACTTTGGCACCTCCCTGAGCAGCGGGCAAGAGATCGCGCCCCTGCTGCTTGATCGCGGTGCCGTATCCCTCATTCTGTGCATGAGCGCCCTGGTGCTTTCCCTGCTCATCGCCATTCCCCTGGGCATGGTGGCCACCCGCAGGCACACCGGCACCGTTATTTCCAGCCTGAGCCAGGTGGGCATCGCGGTACCGAGTTTCCTCGCCGCGATCCTGCTCGTCTCTGTATTCTCCCTGCGCCTGGGCTGGCTTCCCGCCAACGGCTGGGTACCACCGGGCGAGGACTTCTGGGAGTTCCTCTCCCGCCTGATTCTCCCGGTGCTCTCCCTGGCCGCCGTGCAGGCGGCGATCCTCACTAGGTACGTGCGCTCCGCGCTACTAGAGGTGCTCAACCAGGACTTCATGCGCACCGCCTACGCCACCGGCCAGGGGCGCGGGGTAACGCTTTTTACCCACGCCCTGCGCAACGCCGCTATTCCCGTGCTCACCGTGGCGGGCGTCCAACTCACCTCACTGGTGGTGGGGGCCGTGGTGATCGAGCAGGTCTTTGTGATTCCCGGTCTGGGGTCGCTGCTGCTCAGCGCGGTAAGCACCAGGGATCTGCTCATGGTGCAGGGAATCGTGATGGTGCTGGTGCTTTTTACCCTGCTGGTGAACCTCGCGGTGGACGTCACCACCACGCTGCTTGATCCCCGACTGCGCGCGCCGCACCGGGGGTCTGCGGGGTATAGTTGCGCTCCCGGTTCTGCTTCCGCCCAGGCCTCCCAGGGGGCTCCGGTTTCTCAGGAGGCTCCGACTGCTCAGGGGGTGCAGGCGTGAACAGACGATTCCCCTTCTCCGGCTGGCTGGGCCTCGTGCTAGTCTCCGCCGTCATCATCCTGGCCTGCGTCTCCGCGCTGTGGGTACCCCACGATCCGTTTGCGGTCTCCCCGGAACATCGCCTGGAGGGCCCCTCACCCCAACACCTCCTGGGCACCGATCGTTTTGGCCGCGATGTGCTCTCCCGGCTCATGATCGGCTCCCAGATCACGCTGCTGGTGGGGCTGGTTTCCGTAGGCATTTCCGCGCTCATCGGCATACCCCTGGGGCTGTGGGCCACCCTGCGCGGCGGGATCCCGGAAGCCGCCATGATGCGCGGGGCCAATCTGCTCCTCGCCTTTCCCGCCCTGCTCCTGGCAATCCTCACCGGGGCGGTATTTGGAGCCTCCACGTGGTCGGCCATGATCGCCATTGGCGTGGCGGGGATCCCCAGTTTCCTCCGCGTGACCCGCGCCGGTGCGCTCCAGGTACTCAGCCAGGATTACGTGGCCGCCGCGCGCCTGGCGGGGCGCAGCCGCCCCGCCATTGCCGTGATACACGTGCTGCCCAATATCTCGGCCACCCTCATCGTGCAGGCCTCCGTTTCCTTTGCCCTCGCGGTCCTCGCGGAGGCCGCCCTTAGTTTCCTGGGGTTGGGCACCCCTCCCCCGGAGCCCTCGTGGGGGCGCATGCTTGGCGACGCCCAGGCCTACCTCGCCACCGCTCCCCACCTGGCCCTGTGGCCGGGACTCGCCATCGCCGCCACCGTCTTAGGCTTCAATCTCTTAGGCGATGGCCTGCGCGATACTTTCGATCCCCGAGGGAGGCGCTAGACGTGCTGCACGTCAAGGATCTCAACATCTCCAACGGCCGCTCCGACCTAGTGGCGGGACTCTCCTTTGATCTACACCCCGGCGAACGCGTGGGCCTCATCGGGGAATCCGGTTCCGGCAAGACCCTCACGGCCCTGGCGCTCATGGGGTTATGCCCCCTGCCGGTGCGCGGCAGCATTGCCTTGGGAGAACAGGAATTGGTGGGCCTGCCGGAAAAGCACCTGCGCCGGGTGCGAGGGCGGCGCATAGCCATGGTCTTCCAGGAACCCATGACGGCCCTGAACCCGCTCATGGTGGTGGGCAAGCAACTGACCAAGGCCATGCCGGGACGCCGTTCCGGGGAACGGAAGCGGCAGGCCGCCGCCCTTTTCCAAGACGTGGGCCTTTCCCCAGAGCACCTGGGGGCCTACCCGCACCAACTCTCCGGCGGTCAGCGCCAGCGCGTGCTCATCGCCCTAGCCCTGGCGCAAGACCCCGAGGTTTTAATCTGCGATGAACCCACCACCGCCCTCGATGCCACCGTGCAGCGTCAGATCATGGAACTCATCCAGCGGATTACCGAGCAACGCCACATCGCGGTGCTCTTTATCAGCCACGATCTCTCCCTCGTATCCAACCTGTGCGATCGGCTGCTGGTGATGGAGGCCGGGCGCGTCATCGAGCGCGGCGAGACTCACCAGGTGTTAAGCCAACCAAGCGCTCCCCGCACTCGCGCGCTTATAAGCGCCACCGCTCTTAGCCCACGAGAAGCCACAAGCGTGCCTGATTCCGCTCCCCTTTCCGTATCAGTCACCGGGGTTTCCCATACCTTCCATTCCTCCGGGCGCTCCGTCCCCGCCCTGCGCGACATCAACCTTGAGGTGCCCCGTGGCACCCGACTGGGGATCGTGGGTGGCTCCGGCTCCGGCAAGACCACGCTGCTGAAGATGATCGCGGGACTCACCGCACCCGATTCCGGCACGATACGGGTAAGCGGGCGGGCCCAGATGGTATTCCAGGATCCATTTTCCTCTTTCAATCCGCGCATGAGGGTGGGCGCGGCCATCACGGAGGGGCTTGGGGTGCTCACCCGCAAGCAGCGCCAGCAGCGCGCCGCCGACCTCATGGCGGAGGTGGGCCTTGATCCCCAGGCCGCTCGGCGCTTCCCTCACGAGTTCTCCGGCGGGCAACGCCAGCGCCTTTCCATCGCCCGCGCTCTGGCCGCCGATCCCGAGGTGATTCTGGCTGATGAGGCCGTGTCCGCCCTGGATGTCACCGTGCGAGCCACGGTGCTCGACGTGCTCGATCGCGCGATCACCCCGCAGCGCACCTTGATCTTTGTCTCCCATGACCTCGGCGTGATCCGACACCTGTGTACGCACGTGGTGGTGATGCACCAGGGTGAGGTCGTGGAACGGGGAAGCGTGGAGCAGGTATGGTCTGAGCCGAAGCATCCCTATACTCAGGAACTCCTGGCTGCGGCAACTTCCCCCACGGTGTGATAGTTCACAGCCATGCGTATGTTTTAGCCCGCAGCCACTGGGATAAAATGCGTAAAGAAGATTATTCCCAACAAGGCCAACAAGGAGCGCCGCTCAGAATCATGGCTAAAATCCCACGCCAAGTACCCAATCCCACCGAGATCTTTGATCTGCTCAAGTTCAAGACCCCGGACCTCAACTTCAAGCGCGCTCGACTGAGCAAGGCTCAGACCATTGATGATCTGCGCATCATCGCCAAGCGCCGCACCCCCGCAGCCGCCTTCGACTACACCGACGGCGCCGCCGACGATGAAATCTCCATGAACCGCGCCCGCCAGGCGTTCAAGGACGTGGAGTTCCACCCCTCCATCCTCAAGGACGTCTCCCACCTGGACACCACTGCCGAGATCTTCGGTGGCCCATCCTCCCTGCCCTTCGGCATCGCCCCCACCGGCTTCACCCGCCTCATGCAGACCGAGGGCGAGGTTGCCGGTGCCAGCGCCGCAGGTCGCGCCGGTATCCCCTTCGCGCTGTCCACCCTGGGCACCACCTCCATCGAGGACGTGAAGAAGGCCAACCCGCACGGCCGCAACATGTTCCAGCTCTACGTCATGCGGGATCGCTCCATCTCCTATGGCCTGGTGGAGCGCGCCGCCAAGGCGGGCTTTGACACCCTCTTCTTCACCGTGGACACCCCGGTGGCCGGTGCCCGCCTGCGTGATGCCCGCAACGGCTTCTCCATTCCGCCGCAGATTTCCCTGGGTACCGTGCTCAACGCCATTCCGCGCCCCTGGTGGTGGTGGGACTTCCTGACCACCCCGCCGCTGGAGTTCGCCTCACTGACCACCACGGGCGGCACCGTGGGTGAACTACTCAACAACGCGATGGACCCCACCATCAAGTTCGATGATCTCGATGAGATCCGCGCCCTGTGGCCCGGCAAACTCGTGGTCAAGGGCGTGCAGAACCTGGAGGATTCCAAGAAGCTCGCGGACCTGGGCGTGGACGGCATCATCCTGTCCAACCACGGCGGCCGCCAGCTCGATCGCGCACCCGTGCCCTTCCACCTCCTTCCCGAGGTCTCGCGCGAGGTGGGCAAGGACCTCGACGTGGCCATGGATACCGGCATCATGCACGGCGCGGACATCGTGGCCGCCCTGGCAATGGGCGCCAAGTTCACCTTCATCGGCCGTGCTTACCTCTACGGCCTTATGGCCGGTGGCGAGGCCGGTGTGGATCGCACCATCGAGATTCTGGCCAGCCAGGTGCGTCGCACCATGCAGCTCTTGCAGGTTTCCTCCATCGAGGAACTGGGCCCGCAGCACGTCACCCAGCTCAACCGGCTGAACCCGCGTCAGATCGACTTTGACATTCGTGAGGATCGCGGCGGCTTCGTTTAAGCCCTAGATTTCCCGCAGGAACCGGCTGCGCCCCTTTTGGGGGCACGGCCGGTTTTTTGGTGTGTGGGGTGTGGCACCTGGGGTCAGGGTGGGGCTGGTGGTGGCCCCACCCGTCACACAGTGGCAGGGAAAAATCCCCTCCTTGCGCTGCGGTACGGCTGGGATTCACATGCGTCACACACCGGCAGGGAAAGTAACCACTCCAGAACCGCAGGAACCACACCGGACTAAGCTTGAACCGGTATCCGAGGGAAGGAAAACACATGCCCCGCAAGGTCGTGGTGGTCGGCTCCATTAATGCCGACCTCACCGTTCACGTTCACCGTCACCCCCAACCCGGCGAGACCCTGGCCGGTTCCGGCGGCACTATTTCCGCAGGTGGCAAGGGGGCCAACCAGGCGGTGGCAGCAGCGTTGCAGGGGGCGGACGTCGCCTTGGTAGGCGCGGTGGGCCGCGACCCTTACGCCGCTCCCGCGACCGAGCGCCTGCGTTCCTCCGGGGTGGACATGCGCGGCGTCGCCGAGGTGGATGGCCCCACCGGATTAGCGGTGATTACTGTCTCCGAGGACGGGGAAAACACCATTATCGTGGTGCCGGGAGCCAACGGCACGGTAAAAAGCGCTGAGGTGAGCCGTCACGCGGCGCTGCTGCGCGAGGCCTCGGTGCTGCTGCTTCAGGGCGAGATTCCTGCCGAGGGTTTCGCGCAAGCGGTGGCGGAGGCCGGGCCGCACACGCGGGTGCTCATCAACTTAGCCCCCGTGGTGCCCGTGCCCAGAGAGACGCTGCTGCGCGCCCACCCCCTGATCGCCAACGAGCACGAGGCCGGACTAATCCTCGATCAACTAGGCCAGCCCCTCGATTCCACCGACCCCACCGCCCTCGCCCAGGCGCTGCGTCAGATGGGCTTTGAATCCGTGGTGCTCACACTGGGCAAACGCGGCGCGCTCGTGGCGGAGGGTGAGCAAGTCACCCCCATTCCCACGCCCACCATCACCGCCGTGGACACCACCGGGGCGGGCGACGCCTTCGCCGGTGCCCTCGCCGCGCGCCTGGCCGCCGGGGATTCGCTTATCGACGCCGCCCATCACGCCGCGCGCGTGGGAGCCTACGCCGCCACGGGCCACGGCGCGCAGGCCTCGTATCCGGGGCCTGGAGATGAGTTGCCGGGTTAGGGGGCGAGGCAAGCCAGCGGTATGACCAGGACTCCGTCGGGGCGTCGATACGCCGCACGTCCACCCGTAATAACAGCGAGGAAGGAGGGCGGTCCCATGCGAGAAGTATCCACGCGCTCGGCCAGTTTGCGTAAATTAGCCGCCGCCTCGTCCACCTGCCGCTCCCCCAGTTTCACCTCGATGGGGGCCCAGCGGCCATCGGCAAGAACTATCACCGCGTCCGCCTCCAAGCCGGTTTTATCCCGATAATGGAAAAGAGCACCATCCATCGCCTCTGCGTACACCCGCAGATCGCGCACGCAGATCGATTCAAAGAGGAGCCCGTATGCTTCCATATCCCGCAATAGATCCGCGGCATTGGCGCGCATAATGGCAGTTCCCACAGAGGGATCAACAAAATGTCGAGTGGGACTGGTGCGCACCACCGTCTTGGAACGCAAAACCGGGTTCCAGGCTTCCAATTCATCAATAATATAAGCGCGCGCCAGCGCATCCAGGTAATCGCTCACAGTATTGGGAGACATAACCTCATCATTCACAGCCAGGTCCGCCGCGATAGTCGCCTGGGAAGCCTGGGTGGACACGTGCCGAGCGTAAGAACGCATAAGCGCGCGTACCCGCATGGCATTGCGATTGACACCATCAATGCGGGAAATATCGGATTCGATGAGGCCGTCCACATAGGCGCGAGCGAGATCAGGCCTCGGGTGATTCTTTTTATTTACAATTGCCGCTGGCCAGCCACCCCGACACAGAATATGCGCTATGTCCTCTACATCAAGCAAGGAAATACCTGCTACCTCTGCATCATGGTTCTGAAAGAGGGTACTCAAGGACACATCGCCGGTAGATTCTTGGGACTCATGCAACGTCATTGGCCGCATAACAAAGCTGGTAATCCGCCCCACTCCTGAGTGCGCAGGATCCACCGTGGGAGTGCTCGATCCGGTGAGAATAAACTGCCCCGGCTCGCCTCGACGATCCACAGCAAACCTCACCGCGTCCCAGAGTCGTTCCGCCATCTGCCATTCGTCAATCAGCCTCGGAGTATCGCCCTCCAGGAGTTTTGAAGGCTTAGTATCCGCCAGAGCCAAGTACGAGGCAGAGTAATCAGGATCCTGCATGTACAGCACGCTTTGAGCCTGCTGCAAGGCCGTGGCCGTCTTGCCACACCACTTTGGCCCCTTCACCTGCACGGCCCCGCTCACCTCCAGGGCTCGCTTCAACCGCGCATCGGCAATCCTCGGCAGATACTCACGCGCCACAAGGGTCTCCTCTCACCATGTTTTCCCTGTTCACAGTAGCACAATGAGTGATATGGCTGGTTTCTACTGAGTCATATGGCCCGTTTTTATTGAGTGATTTGGCCGGTTTCTACTGAATGATTTGGCCACCCCGTTCACCCAGTGTTTCCCCACCGCTCATCTCCGCCTCCCCCTGCGTTCACCGGAATTTTCCCTCTCGCTGCCATAATGCGTGCCGTCCCCAGACGCACTCTCAAAGGAGTTCCGGTGAAGCGCCGCACCCTCCTCAAGGCCGCCGCAGCGGCCAGTTGGCTCCCCGTTCTTGGTTCAACCGCCTCTGCTACCGCAACTGGGTCCGCTACCAGGCCCGGAACGCTCTTTTACGAGGGTTTCGATGAGGTCTCCAACCCCGCCTCCTTTACCCACCGCCTCCCCGAGGGCTGGACCAGCAGCCTGGAGGGCGTCACCTCCGGGGAGAAGCGCTGGGAGGGTTGGACGCTGACCACCATTCGAGATTGGACCTGGGCCTGCGGCACAAAGAAGCGCCACTGGTTCACACGGGGTTATCGGCAGGTATGCGTGGTAGATTCCAAGCAGCAGCGCCTCAATTCCACCGATCGAATGAATGCGCACCTATTTTCCCCGGCGATTGACGTCACCGGACACCGCGCCATAACGGTGGAGTTTGATTCTCACTATCGGCAGGGGCGCAAGGGACAAAGCGCCGAGGTGACCGCGCACCTGGGCGATCAGGAGATCACGCTCCTCCGCCTCACGGAAGATCGTTTTTCCTCCCACGAGGCCCTGCATTTGGAGATTCCCACCGGCGTGAGCACCCTGCGCCTGGGTTTCCATTACCTCGGCGGCAACGATGACTGGTTCTGGGCCATTGATAACGTAGCGGTCACTACTCCCCTCCCGGAGGTCACGGGGCCACCAATCGCCATTATCGACGTCCTCTCGGACATTCAGGGAGCCATCACCGATTACGAGGACGCGGTGCGGCAACTCAACGCCATGCCAGAACCCGCGCACGCCCTGGTGATTAATGGCGACGCGGTGGATAACGGCAGCACGGAATTGTGGGAGGAGTTTGCTGCCGCCACCGCGCGCACCCCGCACGCTTCCGGGAAAACCATCATGACAGCCGGAAACCATGAAATGTACGGCGATGAGGGATCTCACGCCTATATAGAACGATTCCTGCATTATTCCCGCTGCCAGGAATTATGGCGAGAGGTGATCATCAACGGAATACCGATTATCACCCTGAACTCGGAGTACTACTCCGACGTGGACAGGGACGGCAAGGAGCCCTTTGTTCGACTCTCCCCCGATCAACTCGCCTGGCTCGATGAGCGCCTACTTCGTTGGCAGCAACACGGCGTGACCGTGCTTCTCTTTGCCCATTATCTGCTGCCCGGCACCGTCTCCATGTCCCACAGCGCCTGGTATCAGAACGATTACGAGGATCTGGAGGCACTCTCCAATGTGCTAAGCAAGTACTCCCACCACATCATGTTCACCTCCCACAGCCACTCCTCCCTGCTCCACCAACACGATTGGTGGGGAATACGGCGTTATCCCGGCACCGGGGAGGCCGGAGCCATTGGCTTCCCCGTGGTAAACACCGGGGCGATCCTCAACGCCTATATGCCCGAGGGAGATCACGATGAGGTAATCCTTGACGAACCGGCGGCCTCCGGGTTGCGCGTGCATGTGTACGACGATCGCGTGCGCGTGGAAGCATGGGATTTTGTAGAAAGAAAACAGGTGAAAGGGTGGGATTTCCGATAGGGGAATTAGGGAAACAACTTATCTACGATAGAATCAAACGTTCCTTTTCCGTTCTGAAAATCTAGAGAACCTTTAGTGAAAGAAATGGCCTGCGGCGGCGTGTATCTAATAAAGTTAGACATTTCCCCAAACTTATCACCCAAAGAAGGAACATTACAGAACCAATGCTCCCTAGGGCGAATAACAACAATAAAAGCTTCCCCCCTTTCCACCTTCTTAACAGCCTCGCCAACAAGACCAAACTGCCACTTCTGACTAGGAACAATACCCCCAGCCCTACACGATCCTCGAGAGTCCCGGCATTTTCCATCCCCCTTAATACTATTATGAGAACTCTTTGAGTGGTATGGAAAGAAGTCGATATGCATGATACTTTCATACATAACATCCAGAATCTTGCCCTGTCCCCCTTTTTTCAGAGCATCAAAAGAAGCAGACCCTGGGAAAAGTTTAGCACTGCCCGCGTTCATAATCTGATTATAAACCCGCCTAGCCCACACCCCACCAGGGAGATTTACCGTTTCTGGAGTAAAGTAGTAGAACCCCCCATCATACCCTCCAGAATGAATACACTTCTCATACTCATGATGGAATACAGGACACTTGAATACATCCTTGTCCGCCTCAGAAAAACCCGGATTTCCCAACAAGACTATCAGTTTGGCCGTATCAATGTTGCCAATAAACGGTTCCGGAGGAAGGTCCAAATGAAGTTGAGCATCCCCCTTCCATAAGTCCTTAAGATTAACACCCCCATCGGATTTCGAGATAAAAACCCCGTCCTGAAAATTAATATTACTCCAGGGATTATCCATAATTTTCATAACCTACCCCTATAAAGAGCCGGAATTAATTACGCTCTCAACACTTGGCAAACCCCCTGCTAATGGAGCCTTTCCACCGCCCCCACCACCAGATCCCAAAATCCCTGATGGTCCAGCTTCACTGCCACGGAGGTGGTGCAATCCGGGGGCGCGGGTGCCCTAAAATCGGCCACCGTCATGCCCGCGGTGAGTTCCCCGCGCAGTTCCACATCGAGGGGAACCGGCACGGTGCTCACCACGTCCGGGTCGATGAGGTAAGCAATCGTGCAGGGGTCGTGTACCGGGGGATCGTCGAAGCCTTGGGCCTCGCGGTAGGCCTCCCGGAAGAATCCACAGAGACCCACCACAAAGTCCCCCGCCCGAGTACCCAGGGCGGCAAAGCGCTCCTCGACTTCCCTGGTGGCCAGCGCTTGGTGGGTGAGATCAAGGCCCACCATCACCAGGGGCCAGGCCTCGTTGAACACGATGTGCGCGGCCTCGGGATCGGTGGCGATGTTGAATTCCGCCGTGGCGGTCTTATTCCCCTCGTGGTAACCGCCGCCCATGAGCACCACCTCGCGCACCCGCTCGGCAATGCGCGGTTCCTTGCGCACCGCCATAGCGATGTTGGTGAGCGGCCCGGTGGGCACCAGGGTGATCTCTCCCGGTTTGTGGGCCATGATGGTGTCGATGATGTAGTCCACCGCGTGCCCGGGCTCCACCGCCACAGCGGGCTCGGGCAGTTCAAAGCCGTGGAGTTCCATGCCGCTCTCGCCGTGGACGTCGGCGGCGGCCTCCGCCCGGCGCACCAGAGGGCGGGCGCAACCGGCATGAAGGGGGACGTCGATAAGCCCGGCGATGGTCATGACCTGCCGGGCGTTATAGGTGACCTTGCTCAGGGTTTGGTTGCCGCCCACGGTGGTAATACCGAGCAGGTCGATCTCGGGGCTGCCTGCGGCGAGCAGGATCGCCACGGCGTCGTCGTGGCCGGGGTCGCAATCCAGGATGATTTTGCGCGCCATGCTTACCCCGCGTAGACCCGCAGCATGACGGAGGCGTCAAGCAGGTGTTCCTCGGGAACCTCGAAGATTCCCATCATGTGATCGAACTCGTGCGCTTCCGCGCCGGAGAGCAGCACCTGCTCCCGATCCATCCAGGGCTCCATAGCACCAGAGTCTAACCCACCGGGAGGCTCACGCGCCCTTGCGCACGGTAATGCTCCACCCTGCCGCGCCGCGCTCGCTGAAGTCCACCACCTCGTGCCCGTCCTCGGCGGCCCAGCGCGGCAGGGTGTCGGTGGCCTGGGTGCAGTCGAAGTCAATCACCAACTCCTCCCCCACCTCCAGCCGCTTCATGGCCTCCTTGGCCTCGATCAACGGGAAGGGGCACACCGCGCCAAAGGTGTCCAGGCGGTAGCGCCCCGGCGCGAGCGTGGCCACCCCGCCGCCCTGCGTGCTTTGCGACGCCCCCAGGCTCACCAACCCGCTCACGCTCGGCAGGGCACCGAGCCCACCGCGTTCCTCGCTAAGCGACGGCGCGGCGGAAGGCTTGAGCCACAGCCGCGCACCCAGGGCCACGCCCAGGGCGATAAAGAGCAGCGCCAACCAGCCCTGATAGGTGAACAGGGAGGTCTGCACCATGCCGTTGCCCACGGTGCAGCCGCCCGCCAGCGAGGCACCCACGCCCATCGCCACCCCGCCGATCACGGCCCGGCGCGCGGCGGTGGCGTCGGGGACGCGCACGCGGAACTCCCCGGTGGCCTTGGCCGCCGCAAAGGCTCCCAGCAGCAACCCCAAAACCAGCATGACGCCCCAGTCCACGCGCTGGGTATCGCCCGTGACCACGTAGCGCAGGATATTGGAGGTGGGCGTGGTGATGCCCAGGCCATCGTTGCGCCCGGTGGCGGCGGAAAGCGGCCAGGCCAGCACGCCCAGCAGACCGATGAGTACCGCCGCCGCATACAGGTGCAGGGGGCGCCTCCACAGCGGCTGGCGGGTGCGCGACACCGGCAGGCTCCGCTCCGCTTCAAGATAACGCCGCGCCAGCACCACGGTGCCCGCGCTGAGCGCCAGGGCAAAGAGCCACGGGGATAACCCCAGGGTTTCCGGGAGGCTGCGCAGCGGCACGGTGTGGGATTGCAGGGCGTCGTTAAACCCACTCAGCGCGCCGCTCTTCATCGCGGCGGCGGAGGCCGCGTAGGTGCCCAGCGCGATCCAGGAACCCACCAGCCCCTCGGCGGAGCGATACCAGGTGCCGGACGCGCACCCGCCCGCCAGGACGATCCCCAGGCCAAAGATCAGCCCGCCCACGATCACCGCGATGGGCGCGATCTCCTCATACTCCGGGGCGATCACGCCCAGGCTGGTGAGCGCGGCCAGGCCCACCGCGTGTACGGAGATCACGATGAGCAGGCCAGTGAATCCCCGCCAGGAGCCTTGCAGGAAAATATCGCGCAGCATGCCGGTGACGCAGAAGCGCCCGCGCTGCATGACCGCGCCCAGCACTATCCCCAGGGCCAATCCCGTTATCACCATGATCCCGCCTTTCTTCCCGGCGCCTCCCGGTCTTTCCGGTGCCTCGCCGCACGATCCACCGCCGCGAGCACACCACCCAGTAGACATATCTGTCTATCAGAACCATACAGTACCGTCTGAGATGTGCAAGTACCGGGCACGCCGCACAAATTGGCATACCCATCCGCATGGTGAATAATGAGCCACTTCCGCATATTTCATACCCCTGGGAGGGGATCTTTCCGTGCCTTATTCGCACGATTCACCCGATAACGCCTATCCCCACAACATGCACCCCGGCCTGGTTCCGGGCATTGGTGTGGACGAACAACGCAATAGATTTGGGCTCGATCGCTGGGTATTCGGCGCCACCGCCGCGCTCATTCTCGGCTTTATCACCTGGGGCGTGCTCGCCCCCGAGGCCGTTTCCCGCACCGCCGGTACCGCCTTCTCCTGGGCGATGGAAAATACCGGCTGGCTGCTCAATCTCATCATGATCGCCGGTATCGCCGTGATGGGCTACCTGGCGTTTTCCCGCTTCGGCGTTATTCGCCTGGGCCGCGATGACGAGGAGCCGGAGTTCTCTCGTTTTTCCTGGGTGGCCATGATGTTCGGCGCAGGCATTGGCGTGGGTATTTTCTTCTTCGGCCCCTCCGAGCCGCTATCGCATTACCTTTCTCCCCCACCGCACACCGTGAACCCCGGTACAGCCGAGGCCATTCATCAGGGCATGGCGCAATCACATTTCCATTGGGGGCTCTCCGCCTGGGCGCTCTATGCCATGGTGGGCGGCGCGCTGGCCTATTCCTCCTATCGACGCGGCCGCGTCTCCCTCTTCTCCTCCGCCTTCCACGCCCTGCTCGGCCCCCGCACCGAGGGGCTTGCGGGCAGGCTTATCGACGTCACGGCGATCATCGCCACCGTCTTTGGCACCGCCGCCACGCTCGGATTATCCGCCATTCAGATCGGCCAAGGCGTGAGCATCGTGTCCGGCTGGGGACAATTGGGCAATTCCGCCCTCATTATCATCATGGCGATCCTCACGGTGGGCTTTATTATCTCCGCCGTCTCCGGGGTGGCGCGCGGGGTGCGCTATCTCTCCAATATCAATATCTCGCTCACCCTGGGCCTGGTGCTCTTTGTGTTCCTCACCGGCCCCACCCTGTTCCTGCTGAACCTGCTCCCCTCGGGGCTGCTCCATTATGGCGACCAATTGCTGGTAATGATGGGCAAATCGCTCTCTTGGGGGCAGGAGACGGTGGACTTCCAGGCCAGTTGGACGGCCTTTTACTGGGCCTGGTGGATCTCCTGGACTCCCTTTGTGGGCATGTTCATCGCCCGTATCTCTCGCGGGCGCACCCTGCGCGAGTTCGCGCTCGTGGCAATGGCCGTCCCCACCCTGATTCTGGCCTGTGCCTTTACCGTCTTTGGTGGCACAGCCATCGTCTTTTCCCAGGAGGGCCGCCCCGGCTTTGACGGTTCCGCCACCCCGGAACAGGTGCTTTTCTCCCTCTTTAGCGATCTTCCCCTGGCGCAGATCACCCCCTTCATCATCATCGGTGTGCTCGCCGTTTTCTTTGTCACCTCGGCGGATTCCGCCTCTGTGGTCATGGGCACCCTTTCCTCTCGCGGTAATCCCGCGCCGCCGCGCGCGGTGGTGGTGTTCTGGGGGCTCTGCATGATGGGCATCGCGGTGGTCATGCTGCTCGCCGGTGGGCAGGACGCCCTCTCCGGCCTGCAATCGCTCACCGTGCTGATCGCTCTCCCGTTCTCCCTGGTGCTTCTGCTGCTGGTGGTGGCCTTCCTGCGTGACCTGCACACCGACCCCGCCGCCATTCGTCGCACCTACGCCAAGGCCGCTCTGCGCAACGCTGTGTATCGCGGCCTGGAGGAACACGGCGATGACTTTGAGCTGGCCGTCACCCGCGCGGAGACCGGCCAGGGTGCCGGTGCGGACTTTGATTCCACCGCAGACAACGTCACCCAGTGGTATCAGCGCACCGATGAGGACGGCAATAACGTGGACTATGACTTTGATTCCGACACCTGGGGCGACGGTTGGGAGAACCCCGCAAAGTAGCGCCGCACACACATTCGTGACACCCTAGGTCACCATGTCCCCCACCCGTATTCATGGCTTCGACCTTGCCCGCGCGCTCGCCATCATCGGCATGATGACCTCCCACCTGGGCCCCTCCCAGGACTGGGTCGGTGCCCTGAGCAATGGCTTTCCCTCCGCCCTCTTTGCGGTACTTGCCGGCGTATCGCTCAGCCTCATGCACGCCAAGGCCGATGCCACCGGCGGCCCGGAGCTGGCCGCCACCCGGCACCGCACTCTGATCCGGGGCGTGATCCTGGTGGCCCTGGGCATGGTGCTTTCCAGCGTGCAATCCGTGATCGCCGTGGTGCTGGCCTCCATCGGCGCGATCTACCTGGTCTTAGGGCCGTGTACCCGGTGGCGCACCCGCTACCTGGTGGCCGGGGCCGTGATCCTGCCGCTGGTGGGAATAGGCTTGAGCTTCTATCAGGTGCAGGGCACGCCCATGGCGCAGAGTCCCCTGTTAGAGGGGGCCTATCCCATCATCAACTGGCTGGCCTACGGGATCTTTGGCATGGTGCTCCACCGCGCGTTCTTTGCTAAGCCGCTCATCCCCGTGGCGGTCACCTGCCTGGGGCTGCTCGTGGGCGGCTACGCCGTGTGGCAGCGCCACCTCACCGGGGAGATGGGCCACGGGGAAAATCCCTTAGACGTGGTGTACTCCTATGGCTTTAGCGCGGGCGTGATCGGCCTGTGCCTGCTCATCACCCGCCCCCGCGCGCTCACCACGGCGCTTTATCCCCTGCGCAGCCTGGGCGTAATGGCGCTGACCGTGTACGTGGCGCACGTGCTCACCGCCGCCATTCCGCTTCAGGGCTACCCCAGCTTTGGCAGCGAGTCCTCCTCCGCGGCCGCCTATGGCGAGTCAATGGACGAACTCTTTGCCGGGGTGGACTTTGAGCAGTTCCGCGAGGACATCGCCGCCACCGAGAACTGGGAAGAATATATGGCGGTGGAATCGGAAACGCTCTTCCCCGCCGCGGGTTCCGGCGCAGCGGGATCAGACTCGGACGCCCTGCCCACCGAGCAGGATCACACCGCCTGGTGGCTGGGTTCCATCGGCGTGGCGCTGGTGCTGTGTTCGCTGTGGCGCGCCTTCCGCCCGCGCGGCCCCCTGGAGGCCGCCCTGCGCTGGGCCACCTACCGGGGCAGCACACCAGAGTTGGCCGCGCGGTAATTATTTTGTTTAACTCCCCAGGGCGACGGGTATCGTCCTAATATCCTCCGTGTTTTCGTCTAGCAAGGATTATCGTGTCTGAATCATCCCCCGCGCCTGCGGCCTCCACGGCCCCGGCGCCCTACGCCACGTCCGCAGGTGATTTTGCGCTCAAGGTGCTCAACGGCATTTCCATCGCCGTGGTGGTATCGCTGGTTCCCCAGGCGCTCCTGGGCGAACTCTTCAAGGCCCTGCTCCCGGTATTCCCCCAGGGAATCAACATCATCAACATGGTGAGCCTCACCGCCTCCATGATGCCGCTGATCATCGGCGTGATGGTGGCCATGCAGTTCAAACTCACCCCCATCCAAACCGCCGCCGTGGGCATCGCCGCCATGCTCGGCTCCGGGGTGGCCACCCCCGATCCCGAGGGCGGATTCCATGTGCAGGGCACCGGGCTGGTGATTAACTCCGGCCTCACCGCAGCCCTGGCCGTGGGCGTGGTGGCCGTGATCGGGCACAGATTGAAGAATTACACGATCCTCCTGCTCCCCATGATCGTGATTCTGATTGCCGGTGGCATTGGCTCCATGGTCACCTACCCCGCGGTCAAGGTGCTCACCCAGTGGCTGGGCTCCGTGGTCAATGGCGCCACCGGCTTCCAGCCCGTGCTCATGGGCTTGGTGCTGGCCGTGCTCTTCTCCGTGATGATCGTCTCCCCCATCTCCACGGTGGGCATCGCCACCGCCATCTTCATGGAGGGCATCTCCTCCGGTACCGCCAACCTCGGCGTGACCGCCGCCGGGTTCGGACTCATGGTGGCCGGTTGGAAGGTCAATGGCTTTGGCACCTCGATCCTGCACGTGCTCGGCTCCCCCAAGGTGCAGATGGCTAACCTGTGGTCGCGCCCCATCACCATGCTGCCCATGATCTGTAGCGCGGCGATCGTTGGTGCCCTCGGCGGAATGTTGGGGATCTCCGGCACCCCGATCTCGGCGGGCTTTGGTGTGTCCGGCCTCATGGGGCCGCTGGCCGCCCTGAACTACGAGGGCTGGGGCTGGACGGCCGCCAACATGCTCATCGTGGGCGGGCTCTTCTTTATCCTGCCCCTGGTGCTCGCCATCGTATTCACCAAGGTATTTGAAAAGATCGGCTGGGTGCGCCCGGAGCATTACAAGCTGGACTTTGAGTAGGTCCTTGGCTTGCGGGCGGGGTGCGGTGGCACCCCGCTTTTTCTTTTTGCTTATCGACGCCCCGATAAAAGAGGGACACGGCGGGGCGTCGATAAGCAAGTTCGTACAGATCGTACAGCGGAGGGAAGTTCGTACAGGGTGCTATAGTTCGTACAGATCGTACAAGGAGCGAACATGGCAGCACGCAACCCCTTCCGCCCCACCTTTGGCATCGTGCCCGAGGTGGTGGCGGGGCGCACCGGCACCGTCGCCCAGGTGTCCCTGGCGTTAGACGAAGGACCGGGCTCACCCTACCGCTTCACCCTCATCAGCGGGGCTCGCGGTTCCGGCAAGACCGTGCTGCTCAACCTCCTGGAAAAGGAGGCGCGCGCACGCGGCTGGACTCCCCTGCGCGTCACCGCGTCCGGCACCATGCTGGACAAACTCACCCAGACCGACCTCCCCAAACTCCTTGCGGAGCAAAGCCCCAACGCGCACCGCACGCAGATCACCGGCGGCTCGCTTCCCGGTGTAGGTTCGCTCAACGTCACCCGCACGCAGCGCTACCCTTACCAGGAATCGCTCCACAGCCTCCTGCGCGAGGCCGTGACCACGCTCGATACTCGCGGCGGCGGCTTATTTCTCTCCCTCGACGAGCTGCAATCCGCCTCGCCCGAGCACCTGCATACCCTCACCGACGCCATTCAGGACGTGGTGCGCGATGAACTCCCCATCGCCCTCACCGTGGCGGGCCTGCCCTTTGAGATCGCCGAACTCCTCGACCACCCCGGCACCACGTTTCTACGCCGCGCCGTCCCCGTGCCGCTCACCGCGCTACCCCAGGACGAGGTGGAGGCCACCCTGCGCGATACCGCCCTGCGCGGCACCAAGCGCTTTCATGACGCCGCCGCGCGCACCGCCGCCGAGGCCACCCAGGGCTACCCCTACCTGGTGCAACTGCTCGGTTCCGTGGCGTGGGCGCTCGCGGATAAGGAGATCACGCCCGCTACTATCCGCGCCGCCCTGCCCCTCGTGATCGAGCGCATGGGCCTACAGGTACACGCCCCGGCGCTGCGCGGGGTGCCCGAGCGGGAACGCGAATACCTGCTGCACATGGCGAGTGGCACGCGCCCCATGCCCACCGGGGAGATCGCTGCGGCCATGCGGATTCCGGCGAACCAGCAGTCCACCTATCGACGCCGCCTCATCGAACGCGGGCTCATCGCGCCTGCCGGGTACGGGCGCGTGGACTTTGCGCTGCCGTACCTGGAGGAGTATTTGCGTGGGGTAGAGAGGGAATAACATTACTCCGCATGAGCGATACCACATCACCGTGGAACGAAGAAGAAATCCAGTCCCTCGTCGCCGAAGCAGAGGCTGGGCTTGACCTCTCCCAAGCACGACGCGAACCCAACCCGCACTACACGGGTCCGCGATTGAGCGAAGAAACCTGGGAGCACCTTAATAACCGAGCTTTGGCGGAGGGACGGCACCCGGACGAGATTCTGGAAGAAATCGTCAGTGATTTCTTCCACGCGGCACAAACGTAATTAAGCCTCGTCCGTAGACAACGCCGCCACGAAAGCCTCCTGCGGCACGTTCACCGATCCGATGGACTTCATGCGCTTCTTGCCTTCCTTCTGCTTCTCCAGCAGTTTGCGCTTACGCGAGATGTCGCCACCATAACACTTGGAAAGCACGTCCTTGCGCAGGGCCTTAATGTTCTCGCGCGAGATGATCTTGGCCCCGATGGCTGCCTGCACGGGCACCTCGAACTGCTGGCGGGGAATGATCTCCTTGAGCTTCTTGGTCATCTTATTGCCGTACCACTGGGCGTTGTCCCGGTGCACGATGGCGCTAAAGGCATCCACGGGATCGCCCTGAAGCAGGATGTCCACCTTGACCAGGTCCGCCTCCTGTTCCCCGGCGTCCTCGTAGTTGAGGGAGGCGTATCCCTTGGTGCGGGATTTGAGCATGTCAAAGAAGTCAAAGATGATCTCGCCCAGGGGCATCACGTAGCGCAGTTCCACGCGATCCTCGGAGAGGTAATCCATGTTCTTCATCTGCCCGCGCCTGCTCTGGCACAGTTCCATCGTGGGGCCCACGTAGTCGGAGGGCACGATGATGGTCATGTCCACGATGGGCTCATAGACCTCGCGGAGTTTGCCGCCGGGCCAGTCGGCGGGATTGTGCACCACGTGCTCCTCGCCGTCCTCGGCCACCACCCGGTAGGTCACCGACGGCGCGGTGGAAATGAGGTTGAGGTCAAACTCGCGCTCCAGGCGGGCGCGGGTGATCTCCATGTGCAGCAGGCCGAGGAAGCCGCAACGGAAGCCAAATCCCAGGGCTACCGACGTCTCGGGCTCGAAGGTCAGGGAGGCGTCGTTAAGCTGCAACTTGTCCAGGGCGTCGCGCAGCGCGGGGAAGTCCTCCTGGGAAATGGGGAACAGACCGGAGTACACCATCGGGGAGGGGTCCTCGTATCCCTGCAAGGGGGTTTCCGCCCCCTTGGTAGCCCAGGTGACGGTATCGCCCACCTTGGTCTCGCGCACGTCCTTCACGCCGGTAATCAGGTACCCCACCTCGCCGGGACCCAGACCCTCACACTTCTTGGGCGTGGGGGACACGATGCCGATTTCGAGCAGTTCGTGCAGCGCGCCGGTGGACATCATGCGCACCTTTTGACGCGGGGTGAGTTTGCCGTCCACCATGCGGATATAGGTGACCACGCCGCGATAGGTGTCGTAAACGGAGTCGAAGATCATGGCGCGCGCGGGGGCCTCTGCGGGGGCGTCGGTACGCGGGGGCGGAACCATCTCGCACACGCGATCCAGCAACGCCTCCACACCCTCGCCGGTCTTGCCGGAAACGCGCAACACATCGTCCGGCTCGCAGCCGATGATGTTGGCGATCTCCAGGGCGTACTTCTCCGGATCGGCGGCAGGCAGGTCGATCTTGTTGAGAACCGGAATGATCTCCAGGTCCTTTTCCATCGCCAGGTACAGGTTGGCGAGGGTCTGCGCCTCGATTCCCTGAGCGGCGTCCACCAGCAGGATCGCCCCCTCGCAGGCGGCGAGCGCGCGCGAGACCTCGTAAGTGAAGTCTACGTGGCCGGGGGTGTCGATCATCTGGAGCACGATCTCCTGCCCCTCGGCGGAGCCGGAGCGCGGCACCCACGGCAGGCGCACGTTCTGGGCCTTGATGGTGATGCCGCGCTCGCGCTCGATGTCCATGTTGTCCAGGTACTGATCGCGCATGTCGCGCTCCTCCACCACCTTGGACAATTGCAAAATGCGGTCCGCCAGCGTGGATTTGCCGTGGTCAATGTGCGCAATAATGCAGAAGTTCCGAATCCTCTCTAGATCCGTGAACGTGGTTTCTGCGAAGTTACCTGGCGTGCTGGCCATGAACGTGGAGACCCCTTCCGTCGAGCTAACCCCTGACACTCTACCGAACAAAGCGGTATATTCTAAGCCATGTAACAGCGGTGACGGGTGAGGCGATACTCCCAGCAAGTACCACCCCTCCCCCACCTCCGACGCTCGCAGTACCGGGATGATGTGCATGAGTAAGTCCAGCACGGCGCACGACCTCGCCACCTTGTGTAAGAAACTCCTGCCCGGCAGCAAAGTACCGCCGCTGCAAGCCGGGCTCGACCGCATCAGTTCCCGCCTGGGCTTTTGCGACGCCCCCACTGCCGCCACGCAGCACCACCACAGCACCATCAACGTGGCCACCACCGCCTCCAAGGCGCGCAGCATTTACTACGCCCCGGACATGGACGGTCAGCCCGAGCCCGGCGAGGTGGTTCGGGTATGGGCGCCTTCCGACGGCCCCGATCGCCCCCTGCGCGACCGCGCCGTGCTCGTGATCGGGCACGGGCGCGATTCGGTGCTGGGCCTGCTCATCTCCCCCAACCCCCGCCACGCCAACGAAAGCGAGTGGCTAGACATCGGCTCCGGGGAATGGGACGAGAAAGGTCGGCAGTGCTGGGTGCGCCTGGATCGGGTGCTAGAGGTTTCCCACCTGGGGATTCGCCGCCAGGGCGTGCTCTTTCCCCGGAGGCGCTTCGAGCGCATTGCCGCTAAGTTGCGCAACCGATACGGGTGGACATAACGCGCGTTTGGGGATAGCACCTCCCACCTGCTAACATCTTTCAGGTTATTCTTTGTGCGTCGCACCGGACACGGCGGGCAGGACCTTGGGTTCGCCAGAGCCGGTGCCAAGGGTGGCTTCACCCGGAAAAGCCCACGGGAATGAGCAACCAGTCTGTTCAGTAACTAAAGACCAAGAGGTAACTTTTCATGGCTAATATCAAGTCCAAGAAGAAGCGCATTCTCACCAACGAGAAGAGCCGTCAGCGCAACCAGGCCGTGCGTTCCCGCGTGCGCACCGAGATCCGCAAGTTCCGCGAGTTGGTGGCCGAGGGGGACAAGGCCGCCGCCGAGACCCAGCTGCGCGCCGCCTCCCGCATCTTGGACAAGGCCGTGTCCAAGGGCGTGCTGCACCGCAACAACGCCGCCAACAAGAAGTCCAGCATGGCGCTGAACTTCAACAAGATGGACTAGTCCTCCCTCTTAAGCACTAAAGGGTTCCCCACTGCTGTGGGGAACCCTTTTTGCATACCGGGTCCTCTTAGCCCAGAATCTCCCCCACCCCGCGCAACACCAGCACCACTCCAAAGACCATGAACAAAGCACCAGCGGCCATATCAATGAATGGCCCCGCGCGCAGGGCCTGCCGCTGCACCGCCCGCGTGGAAAGAAGAGTGGCGATGAGCCCAAAATACGCCGCCGAGCTCAGCCACAGGCACGCGATAATCGTTACCGCCGTGGCCCAGGAGGGATTGGCCGGCATGACCGGGGCGATGATGGCGGTCAAAAAGAGAACAATCTTGGGATTAGAGAGGTTGGTCCATAGCCCCTGGCGCGCGCACTGGGCAGCGCTCGCGCTGGTGGTTCCGGGCACATCGGCGGCCCCATAGCCGCGCAGCCGCCACCCGGCGCGCGCCATCTGGCTCCCCATGTAGCCCAAATAGGCCCCGCCTGCGAGTTGAATGATCCCGATGAGCACGGGATACCGGCCCAGCACTGCGGCCGCGCCGCATACCGTGAGCACCATCCACAGCAGCACGCCCACGTGCATTCCCGCCACCGTGGCATAGGCATGGCGGCGCGATTTTGTGGCAGCGCGCATCACCAGCAGGGTATCCGGGCCGGGAGCCGCCACCCCCATAAGGTTCAGGGCGGTGAGGGAAAGGAGTCCGCCCGGGGTCATCGCAGACGTTCCAGAAGGTCCTCCCGGCCAAACATCTGGGCGGTCTCCACCGCCGTGGGCTGACCGCGATGAGGGTCGGCCTGGGCGGCAATGAGCGCCTCCACCACGGCATCTTCCTTTTTAAAGATCGCCCCGGCCAGGGGTGATTGGCCGCGATCGTTGAGTTTATTGACGTCCGCCCCGCGTTCCACCAGGGCTGCCACCAGATCCGCATGGCCCGCATAGGCGGCGAGCATGAGGAAACTATTGCCCTCCTGGTTCACCATGTCCACCGCCACGCCGTGATCGATGTATTCCACTAATTGCTGATCGCCCTTGCGGGCCATGTCAAAGAGGCGGGTGGCTAATTCCTGCACGTCCTGGGGAAGATCGGGCTGGGATTCATCGGTCTGGGGTGTATTGGCGGAAGTCATGGTGAGTAGTTTAACCAGCCAGGTGTGCCACGCGCTGCACGGCCGATTCAATGGCAAAGAGCGGGTCACCGCCCTGGCCCTTCACGGCGGCGTCCAGATCCGCCATGAGAATGACCGCCCGGCTCACCGAATCGCTGGACCAGCGCCGGGCTACCTTGGAGGTCTTTTCAATCACAAAGGGGTGCGCGCCCAGTTGCCCGGCCAGTCGGCGGGAATCCACCCGCCCCGTGCTGGAATACAGCCGCGCGATCATGCCCACCTTGGAACTTAGGGCCGCCGCGATCACCACCGGGCTCATGCCCAGTTGCAGGGCCCGCCGCGTGGCGGCCACCGCGCGGGCGGATTGGCCCGTGACCGCCCAGTCCGCAATATCAAAGGCGGATACCTCCGCCACCCCGGAGTAATAGGCCCGCACGGTGGCCACCGTGATGTCCCCCTGCGCGTCCGCCACCAATTGGCTCACCGCCGAGGCGAGTTCGCGCAGATCGGAGCCCACTCCCTCCAGCAGAGCGTGTACCACGTCCGGGGTAATGCGCACCCCGTGTCCACGAAACTCCTGGGTAACCCAGCCGGGAAGTTCGCGCTGCTTAACCTCATCGGCGCGGTGCACCGAGGCGATCTTTTCGAGCTTGGGCACCAGCGCCTTGGTGCGACCACCCCCGGAGTGCTCCACGATGAGATAAATGCCCGGCCCCGGGTCCACGGCGGCCTGCAAGAGCAGGTCGGCGGGTTCCTTTCCCGCAGCCTCGGTGTTTTTTATCACCGCCACCCTATCCTCCCCGAACAGGGAGGGGGAAAGCACCTCCAGCACTTCCGAGGCCGTGAGTTCCCCGGCGTTCATGGAGGTTACGGTCACCTCCGGGCGGCCCCCGCGAATCTGCTCGACGATCGCCTCGCGGTGCCGCTCTGCAAGAAACGACTCCGTGCCAACGATGAGGTGCACCTGGGATTCCATGCACCCTATGGTGCCACAGTCAAAAGCGGCCATCGGCGGCGTGCTGGGTGCCGTCGCCGTGCAGCGTCACCTGCCCATCGCGTTCGGGAAAGAGCACCGGGATTCCCTCCGCCGTTTGGGTGGGATAGTCCGCCGGTTGGCCGGAGCCATCGCGCACCACGATCATCTGAGGGCGCGATCCTTCCCCGCGTGACGCGACGCTCAATGCGGCGGCCTCTTCCTCGGTATCCACCACCGCGACGCGCAGGGAGGCCATGTCCACCGGCGGGGCCCGCCGCCCCGACCACGCCCCCAGCGCAAGCCCCAGGCACAGCACCCCCACCACCTTTCTTCCATGGCCCAGCACCACCAGATAGGCGATCCAGGCATAGGCCACCACCACCCACGCGGGGGTGGCTTCCACGGTGGAAAGCGGCAGGGCGGCGCAGCGCTGCGCCGCGTGGTGTATCCACCACGCACAGGGCTCGATCACCCACAGCGCTATTGCCTCTCCCCTGCCGGGAAGCAACAGCGCCGCCACCGCCATCAACCCGCCGATGGTGATGGGGGCCACCGCCGGGCTAACCATGAGATTGGCCAGCACCGATACCAGCGATACCCTCCCGCTCATCGCCGCTACCAGGGGCGCGGTGGTGACGTCCGCGGCCACGGCCACCGCCAGGGCGCGCACCAGCACATCGGGTAACCGCACCCCGCCGCACTCCAACCCCGCGATCCAGCGATAAAGCAGGGGATACAGCACCACTATTCCCGCCGTGGCCGCCACCGAGAGCACAAACCCCCACTGGGTGGCCAAAGAGGCGTCGTAAAGCAGAAGAACGATCACCGCCACGCTCAATCCATGCAGGGGCGGAAAGGTGGCGGAGTGTGCCACCGCGAGCAGGCCCACCAGCCCGGTGAGCGTGGCGCGTAATACCGAGGGCTCCGGGCCCACGAGGACAAAGAACACCACCACTGCCAGCACCGCCGCCGATAGTTGAAGCCGTGGCCCCAGGGAACACAGGCGGCAGAGGAGGAACACGCAGGTGGCCACGATGGTGACATTGGTTCCGCTGACCGCAGAAAGATGCGAAAGCCCCGTGGAGAGGTAGAGTTCCCGCTCCGCCTCCCCCTGCGCGGTGGTATTGCCCAGCACCATGCCGGGGATCAGGCCCTGGCTCGCCTCCCCCACCTGTTCCCGCACCGCCACGATAAACCGCTCGTGCACGTCGGCCACCCACGCATCAATCCCACGCGGAGTGCCCGTCTGCCATTCGCGTACCGTGCCCACCCAACGGCTCAACCCCGGCTTATCACTCGGATTCCAGTGCACGCGCGCCATCACGAGGCTGCCTCTGCTCAGTGTGATCGGCTGTTCCGATTCCACAAAGAGCGGAACCTGCGCCGGATAATCCTCCACCCGCACCGGAACCAACCACCGCTTCCCGCCCACACCGCGCGGTTCGCCCGCCACCCGCGCGCGTATCTCCTCCGGGATTTCCGCCCGAGCGAGGCGCACCCGCCACCGGCCCAGCACGCAGGCCGCCAATCCCACTGGCCCCATCACCAGGGCTTGCCCCGGGGAACGCAGCACCAGGGCGATCACCACGGCACCACCCACCAAGGCCCACGCCACCGGCTCGTGGAAAAGCACCACGGCCAGGGTCACCGCCCACACCAGCGCGGCGGCGGGGATAAGGCGTAGTTCCCTCATGGCACCACGTTCTCCTTGATCGCCGCATACTTGGCCGGGCCGATTCCCCGCACCTCCTGTAATTGGCTCACATCGCTAAACCCACCGTGGGTCTCCCGGTAGTCCACGATCGCCTGCGCGGTCACCTGGCCCACGCCATTCAGCGTCATCAGTTCTTCCAGGCTGGCCCTGCTCAGCGAGATCTTTCCGGCCTCCACCGCCGCACCCGGTTCCCCTGCCGCGCCCGGTGGCCCCGCACCCGCCTCTCCTTGCACGGGAACGTAGATCTGTTCGCCATCCTGAAGCCGCCGCGCGATGTTGAGCGCCCAGGTATCCGCCTCTTGTTTGGGCACCGCCTGCGCCAGGGCCTCCGAGACGCGCGCCTGCGCGGGCAGGTGAACCAGGCCGGGGTTTTCCACCGCGCCCACCACCGCCACCACGATCTCCCCCGGCGACTCCGGTACCGCTCCCGAGGTCGGGGCCAGGGCGGATACCTCGCTCGAACCGGCCAGCAGTTCCGGGGCCACATCGGGAGCCTGCGGCCGGGGCCATAGCCACCACACCGCCAGAATCGCCAACATCGCGCACGCCACGGCGATCCCCTGGCGCGGGGTGATCTGCCAGCGGCGCGCGCTGGGATATTCCACGCGCAGGAGATCCTCCTCGCCGGTGGGGCGAGTGAGATCCTTAAGCCGGTGAAGCACCTTGTCTGCCTGCATGAATCACAGGCTAAGCGGAGCGCCGCACCCTAACGACCCCCGTTAAACCCCGGCTGTGGATAACCCTAGTTACGCACAACCGAGACGGCGATGGCCCCCGGCCCCGCGTGCACCGCTAGTACCTCTGAGAGCGGGTAAGTGTGTACCTGTGAGCCCCCGGGAAGCGCCTCTCCCAACATTCCGGAGAGTTTCCGCGCGGCCTCCCTGGCCTCATGCTCCTGCAAGAAAACCCGCACCGGCTTATCCCCCGCCGCCTCGACCACCAGGGCGCTGAGGCGCTCAAAGGCGCGCGATTGCGTGCGGGACTTCACCGCAAGTTCCACTCGTCCCTCCGCGATCCGCATGATCGGCTTGGTAGCCAGCGCGGTGGAGATCATCACCGTTCCCGCCGAAACCCGCCCGGAACGGCGCAGTTCATCGAGGCGGTGGAGGTATAAGAACGTGGATTCGGTGTCGAGAACCTCCACGGCGGCGGCATAACACTCCTCCAGTGATTCTCCGCGCTCGGCGGCGCGGGCGGCGGCCATCGCGGCAGCCCCCAACCCCATGCCCACGGTGCCGGTATCCACCACGCGCACCGTATCGGAAAAAACGGCAGCGGCCTCCACCGCAGAGGACCAGGTGGAGGAGAACTCCTTGGGCGCGTGGAGCGCCACCACCCCGGCGTCCCCACCGCGCTCTAGCTGCCGGGCATAGCAGGCGCAGAGCTCCAGCGCGCTCAACCCGGCCGTTCCGGCCCCGGTGAGGTGCATGGGAATGACCTCAATGCCGTGCTCCCGCGCCATATCGGCGGGCAAACCGGCAGATGAATCCACCACCACGCGAACCGCCACCCTAAGCCCCCATGTTCCAGGCGTCCAGATACCACTGCGCCTGGGCCACGGTGTCCGCCGCAAAGCGGGGCGCGGTGCCCGGGGTACCCGGATCGAGGGCGTCGGTGCTGCCGGGGGTATAGCGCGGCCGGGCCGTCAATTGCGCCCAGTGCGCGTTGCTCAGCCCCGAGAGCAGCGGGTATTGATCCTTGTTCAGGCCCAGCAGCGAGCCCGTCAGCGCGGCGATCGTGCCGCCGTGGGCCACGAGCAGCACGGTGGCATCGTCCCACTCCGCATAGTCCGCCATGATCTCCTCGATCACGGGACGAGCCCGGCGCGCCACCCCCAGGCGGGACTCACCGCCGGGCGGGGCCCAGGAGGCGTCATGCCGCCACACCGCACGAGCGCCCGGGTGCGCGCCATCGACCTCCTCATGCGTCTTGCCCTGCCACTGGCCCAGGTGCGTCTCGCGCAGGCGGGCGTCGGTAGTCACGGGCAGGCCAAGGTGCTCCGCGATGATCCGCGCGGTGTTGGCGGCGCGCTCCAGGTCGGAGGCCACGATCCGGGCTATGCCGCGCCCCTCCAGCAGACGCGCGGCCTCGTGCGCCTGGGCCACGCCGACGTCGGAAAGCGCGGTATCGAGCTGGCCCTGCATGCGCCGGGTGGCGTTGTACACCGTCTGCCCGTGCCGGGCCATGATGAGGCGTCGCGTCATGGGATTAGTATTCGTCCTCGCCGGGGGCCTGCGCCGCCAGCGGAATATCCTCGATGGACTGCACCTGCCGCAGGTCCACCTCCTCGGCCCACTCGCCGGGGCGCTGCGGGGTGTCAATGCCCTCCACCTCGATCAGCGGGCAATCGCGGTAGAGGCGATCCAGGCCGTAGAACTCGCGCTCCGGCTCGCGCTGCACGTGCACCACCAGGGAGCCGTAATCCAGGAGCACCCAGCGGTTCTCCCGGTGTCCCTCGCGGCGCAGCGGCTCCTTGTTCTCCTGGGTCAGTGCGTCCTCCACCTCTTCGACGATGGAGCGCACCTGGCGCTCATTATCGGCCGAGGCAATAACAAAAACGTCACTGATGGCCATGACGTCGGAGACATCAATGACCGCGATATTGCTGGCCTGCTTTTCCTCCGCCGCGCGGGCCGCGATACCGGCCAGGTGGCGGGATTGTTCAGATACAGTCACGCAAGTCCTTCGTTGCTCGTATCAAGGGGTACATACCAGCACCCATCATTCCACGAAATGCAGGTCACAGGCCAATGCTTAGCGACGCCGCGTTCCCGTGCGGTGATCGTGGTGCGGCTTCTTGGGTGCGGAATTGCTCGGCGCGCTTGCCTCGCCGCTCCTTAGCCCGCGTAGCCTTAACCCGCGTAAAGCCCGTTCTGCTCGATATACCGCGCCACCGCCCCGGGCACCAGGTATCTAATAGGTCGCCCCTGCTGGCGGCGGCGACGGCACTGCGTGGAGGAAATATCCAACCCCGGTGCCTGCACCAGCGTTATTCGATCGCCATATTTTGAGTATTCCAAGGGCAGATCGTCGCGCGTTAATTCATATCCCGGCCGCGTGACCCCAATAAACCGAGCAAGCGATAATACTTCCTGCCAATTCCGCCAGGAGGTAATACCGGAGAGCGCGTCCGCCCCGGCGATAAAGAACAATTCCGCCTGTGGAAACTGCGCGCGGAGATCGCGCAGGGTGTCGATGGTATAGGTATTTCCGCCGCGTTCAATATCCACTCGGCTCACGGAAAACCGCTCATCCTCGGCGGTGGCCAGGGCCGTCATGAGGTACCGATCCTCCGCCGCCGATACCTTTTTATCCACCTTTTGCCAGGGCTGCCCGGTGGGCACAAAAACCACCCCGTCCAGCCCGCATTGATCGGCGGCCTCGCTCGCCGCCGCCAAATGCCCGTGATGAATGGGATCGAAAGTCCCCCCCATCACGCCAATGCGGGGTGCGGTCGCCTCACGGTTATTCATGGCTTCAGGATTCTACTGCTTATCGGACGCCCCGGTGGCTCCTCCTGGTGCTCCCGGCTACTGCTCCCCGCTGGCTGGGCGCTATCCGGCCTCCGCTTCCCCGGTGTGTTCCAGGCGTGCCACCTCACTGATCAACGGCACCGCCATGTTTTCCACCGGGGAGTTCCACACCTCCATCGTCTGCGGGGTGACCTTCAAATACACCTGGTGATAGCGCTCGCCGCCTATGTATTCCTCCAGGAAGCGCGCCAGGGCGGGATTATGCGCAGCGTCTTGCCCCACTTGGCCTCGCGTATCCTCCGGCATTTCCAGGGCCGCCATATAATTGCGCGGCACTTCCTGCGCCAATCCCGCCGGGCGGGAACCAAACTCCCCCTCCACCGGGAGCATGCGCATGGAAAGCGGAGTGCCCAACCGCCCATCAATGCTGTGCAGCACAAAGCGATAATCGCGCCCACCGGCGGTGATGGTCACGTCCCGCTTGGGTGAGGCATAGGCGAACTCGGAAACGGTCATGGTCACACCGGGGTGCAATTCCCCGCGATAGGAAAAGGGTGAGGGGGCCGCCAGGGTTTCGGCGCTGCGATCCTGCGGGGAGTTCTCCAATTCCACGCCTGCAAGGGGCGTTCCGGTGGGCACGAAGTCCCAGTGATCCCCGGTTAATTCCTTGCGCCAGAATCCCGTGGTGCCCTGGGCGTCGATCCCCTCCACCCGCAATTCCCGGTTATTCGAGCCCGGCGCGGTGGAATGAATGGAAAGCCGGTTGGTGATGCGCCCGGGAATCTTGGGTTGCTGGTGCCAATCATCGGCGGGCAGGCCGATGGGAGCCGTGGATTCATCAAGGCGGTGCTGCGCGGCGTCGGTCGCGGCGGGGCGCTGATCCTCTCCCCAGCCGTATCGGAATTGCGCGGGATCGGAACCATTAATATCAAAGTCCGAAAGGCGCGTGTACATATCGCCGTACTTATTGGTGATAAATATCATCGAACCGGAGGCGGAGATCGCCTCCGCCTGAAAACGGGAGTTCCACGGTGTGCCCACCTCATAGGAATAATCGCGCGCCAGCCAGGGGTCGAGGGAATAAATACGCGAGCCGTCCTCGCTCAGCGCCACCACCTGCGTGACCTTGGCCAGAGAAACCGGCTGCTGCTTCCCATCCGGGGTGTCATATACCCGATCCGTGTACGTGCCGATCAAACTCAACGCCCACCGCCCCGGCTGCGTGGTGGGAGATTGCAGCCCCTTGCCCAACCACACCGGCCCGCCCCAGGCCCTGATCCAGCCCCAGCGATCCGGGCTAGATTGCAGGTTAGAAAGGGTGTACATCCAGCCATCACCGTCGAGGGCCACCAGAGCATCATCGTTGAGGGATATGCTCACGATCTCGCCACGCAGGCAGTCCGGGGTGGGAAGATCGCGCCACTGCTGCTCGCCCACGCGGCGCGCAAACAGCGCGCCCTGGTGCAAAGCCACCTCGATCTGCGCGTTAAACCCCTGGGTATTATCCCGCAGATCCACCCGCTGCGGAAGTTCCCCCTGCGGCGCGCTCACCGGCAGATCCGCGTAACCCCGAGTCCCATAATCCGGCGGCACGAGGCCCAGGGGAAATTGCCCGTTTCCCTTAAGGAGATCACCCAGATACGGCACGCACTCCTTGGGGCCTGCGGAAGCGGGGATCACCGGCTGCGGGGAGTCCGCAAGCGTGGCCTGCGGTTCTGCCGTGGTTGCTGTGATCGCTGCGGCGGCGCTCGGCGTACTGGGGTTTGGCCCAGGGAGCAACCCGACGCCCATCAAAGCGAGGGAAGAAATAGCAACGGCGGAGGCTCGTAGAAGCCGAGACTTACGACGATTATTTGGTACAGAAAGCACGGGTCATCCTTCCTCTTTTACGCTCAGAATCAGCATAGACCCGCGTCCGCCGCCCATGTTTTACTTAATCCGTGATTCCTCCACCCACCGGGCAAAGGAATCCGCCATAGCGATCTCCGCCGGGGAGGCCTGCTCCGGGTTTTCTGCGGCGTCCAGGAAGTACAGCGCGTGCGTACCCCCACCCCCGGAAAACGCCTTGGAGGAGGACTCCAACCCGGCATCACACACAAAATCATCGCGCAGGCAATAATTCACCCGGTGCTGCTCGTCCACCGCGGAAAGGGTGCGCGAGTTCAGCGGGGCAAGCCCCAGCAGTCCTATCCCGTTCTTCGGATCGCCCACCAGCGAGGTATCGCCCCACGCCAACATGGGGTTGCCGATGTATAAGGTTCCCACAAGCCGCCCCTGCAAGGAGCGCTGCATATCCCGCTCCCGCGCGGAAAGCAGGATCGCCCCCTGGGAATATCCAAAGAACACGTACTGGGGCTTACACCCCGATTCCGCCTCATAATCCGCTATCACGTTATCCACGCTCAACGTGCCATTGACCAGCGAATCCGCAAAGCCTCGCACCGCGTTCCAGGCGATCTCATGCGCGGGGGTCTCGCGCAGCAATTGCCCCAGGCGCCGCATGGTTTCCAGCGCGGTCATGTTCTCTCCCACCTCCGCCAGGCGCGGCAGGTGCAGGGAAGCCGGATACACGGAGGCATCGAGGGGAAGCACCTGCACGTCCCGCATGAGCGACTGCCCGGTGCGCTCCCGGTACCGCTGCTCGGAAAATTGGAAGAAGGCCCGGATATTTTCTTCCTCGTAGCCATTGCTCACCCAGGGAGCCTCCGGGCTATAGCGCGTGGGCTCCAGATTCTCATTCTGCTCCGAACCGCGCGCCGCGATCACCGTGACCGCCGGACATTGGGCGTGCGTTGCCCCCGCCTCCGGTACGTTCCGCGTGGCCTGGGCCGCTGCGGGGGCGCTCAACGACGCCGCCGCGACGGCAAGAGACGCCAAGACCACCGCGAGACGGAAGGAATACCTGGATCGAACCATAGCCTTACACCTTTCTAAAAAACTATGGATACCCTACCCCAAAGGGAGGGTTATGACGGCTCAGAACCATTCATCGGCCAACAGTTAAGGTTGATTGCCTTAGAAGCAATCTCCGCAACCCTATGCCCATCAGGATGCTCAACCAGTAAACCCAAGTATCTACACAATTCTTGAGGGTTCGCATTCTGACAACGGTTCCAATACACCACCAAGGACTCAGCGGCCAGGTCGATAGAATGAGGAAGATGCACAAGTGCGAGAATATAGTTCTCGACAAGGCTCTGCACCTTTTCAAAGGTCACATCATCAGGCAATACAGAAACAACTTCCTGGATAAATCTACTTACCCGTTCAGCATTATCCTCTTTCCATTCATAAAGATCGCCTACCCATTCCTCCCCCGAATGTCGTCGAAAACTATCGATAACCGAATCAACGTCTCCTCGATCTAAGGCTTGGATCGCTCCCTCAAAGTCAGAAATATCCATGCGATAAACAATACTCCCACAAGAAATCTCTTTGAGGGGTACTCGTCACATTCCCCTCTCCCCTGCCCCACCCCGCCATATACTCAAACCATGAGACTGCTGATCCGCACGATGGTGGCTCTCCTGGCCACCATCGGCCTCCTCACCGCATGCTCCGCCTCCGACCGCAGCGCCGGTACCAGCACCAATCCCACCACGGAATCTTCGCTCCGCGATCTCCACGGCCGCGTGGTGGTGCTCACCACCGGCGGCACCATCGCCAGCACCGCCGATTCCTCCGGTGCCCTGGTCCCCACCCTCACCGGGGAGCAGTTGCTCGATACCGTGCGCGATCGCTTTGGCCCCAACCTCGATCTCCAGGTGCGTCAGGTGGCGCAGCTGGATTCCTCCGCCATGACATTCCGCGACACAGATACCATTCTCTCCGCCATTCGGGAAGCCATGGGCGATCCTGAGATCACCGGCGTGGTGGTCACCCACGGCACCGACTCCATGGAGGAAACCGCCGTGGCAGCGGATACTTTCCGCCCGGATTCCCGGCCCATCGTGCTCACCGGCGCGATGAAGCCCGCCGATGATCCCCACCCCGATGGGCCCGATAACCTCGCCCAGGCCATTGCCATGGCGGCGGATACAAACACCCCCGAGGGCGCGTTTATTGCCTTTGGTGGTTCCACGTTCCCGGCGCGCGGCACGTATAAGGCCCACACCACCGAGGTAGACGGCTTTGCCAATAATGCCCCTGAGGAAAGCCCACACCCCGCCCCGCTGCGGCTCAGTCCCTTGGAGAGCACCTCCGTGGAGATCATCACCGCCTATCCCGGCGCGCCCCGCGCGCTTATCGACGCCGCCCTGGCCCGTAACGCTCGCGGCCTGGTGATCGAGGGCATGGGCGCGGGAAACGTGGGCGGGGAGATGGCCACCGCCATCGAGAAGGCCCTTGACCAGGGCGTGCCCGTGGTGATGAGCACCCGCGTGCCCACCGGCAGCGTGGAGGCCGCCTACGGCGGTGCCGGTGGCGGAGCCACCCTGCGCGAGCGGGGTGTGATTAGTTCCGGCTATTTCCGCGCGGCGCAGGCGCGGGTGCTGCTCGCGGCGGCGCTGGCCACCGGCACGGACCCGGCCGCGCTCTTTGCCCCTCGCGCTTAGGGCCGTACCTGTCCGGTGCCCTCCAGGATCCACTTGGTGCTGGTGAGTTCCGGCAGGGCCATCGGCCCGCGCGCGTGGAGTTTCTGGGTGGAAATGCCGATCTCCGCACCCATGCCATAGACCTCGCCGTCGGTAAAGGCGGTGGAGGCGTTGATCATCACGGCTGCGGAGTCCACCTCGCGGGCGAAGCGCTGCGCGGTGGCGTGATTGCGGGTGGCAATGGCCTCGGTGTGCCCGGAGGACCACCGGGCGATGTGAGCGATTGCCCCGTCCACGCCGTCTACCACGGCGGCGGCGATGTCCATGCTCAGGTATTCCTCGGCCCAGTCCTCGTCGGTGGCGGGAACCACGCCGTCGAGGTGGGCGGGATCGCCATGCACGGTCACGCCCGCCTCCTGGAAGGCCGCGACGATGCGCTGCTGCGCGGTAGAGGGCAGGGCGGCGTCGATAAGCACCGTCTCAGTGGAGTTGCATACCGAGGGGCGGCGCACCTTGCCGTTGAGGGCCATCTCAATGGCGGAATCGAGATCCGCCTCGGCGTCAATGTAGAAGTGGCAGTTGCCACTGCCCGTCTCGATGGTGGGCACGGTGGCCCCGGTGACCACCGCCTGAATCAGGCGGGCGGAGCCTCGCGGAATCACCACGTCCACCAGACCCCGCGCGGTGATGAGGTCCTGGACGGAATCGTGCGTCTCGCAGGGAAGCAATTGCACCGCCTCCTGTGGGAGGTCGTGCGCCCGCAGCACCTCCTGCAATACCTCCACCAGGGCGGCGTTGGAGTTACGGGCGGACTTGGAGCCGCGCAGCAACGCCACGTTGCCGGATTTGAGCGCCAGCCCAAAGGCATCCACGGTGACATTAGGCCGGGCCTCGTACACCATGCCCATCACGCCCAGGGGCACACGCACCTGGCGCATCTGGATTCCGTTGGGCATGGTGCTGCCGCGCACCACCTCCCCCACGGGATCGGGCAGAGCCGCCACCTGGCGCAATCCCCCGGCGATCCCCTCGATCCGGGCGGTATCCAACCGCAGGCGATCCACCAGGGAATCGTCCATTCCGGCGTCCTGACCAGCCTGAACATCGCGCTCATTGGCCTGAAGTATGTTCTCCGCGTTCTCCACCAGCGCCTGCGCGGCGGCGTGGAGAACCTCGTTCTTCTGCGCGGAGGTCAGCCTGGCGATCTGCGGTGACGCCTCCTTGGCTGCCCGGGCGAGGGCAAGGACCTCGGCGCGTTCTGACTCACGAGTATGAGATTCCATACCCCGCCAGTGTACGCGAGGTCACGCTACTTCTCTTCCGGTTTCTCCTCCCCAGGTTCTTCCGACTCATACGCAACCGAATCTCCCTCGGCGCCACTCCACCGCTGCCGGGTGCTGCGTGCCTTGCGCGCGCGGCGCAGCGAGATCACCCCCACCACCAGGCCCACGAGCAGCGGGAGCCAGATCTTTTCATGCTCCACAATGACCTTGACCCACTCCGGCACCGTGATCGAGGGCAAGGAAATATCGGGCCAGGGTATATCCAGCCACGGGATACTCGGCAGCGAGATACTGGGGAGGGAAATAGAGGGAAGGGAAATATCCGGCATGGGAATCGAGGGCAGGGATACATCCGGGAATAGGCTCAGCAGCCAGGAGATGAGCCGGGAAATCAGCGGGCCAAGCACCAGCACGCCCACGGCCCACCCGGCCTTGCCCATGCCGCCCAGCAGCGGATATACCAGGCGCTTCCACGGGGATTGCTCCATCGCCCGGTAATACTTCTGTGCGCGGGAGCCCTCGGGCGGAATAATATCCACGGTGCCACCGTGGGCGTCCTGCACGTAGATGGACTTCACC
Source organism: Corynebacterium sp. 21KM1197 (assembly GCF_033783015.1). Lineage (NCBI taxonomy): Bacteria > Bacillati > Actinomycetota > Actinomycetes > Mycobacteriales > Corynebacteriaceae > Corynebacterium > Corynebacterium sp. 21KM1197. The sequence goes on from NZ_CP123907.1 coordinate 1,738,662, forward strand.
CACCCGTCCCAAAAGCCGGTATCCATCACCAAGCGCGGGCGTGAGGGAGTGGTGATATTCAGGGTGTAACTGCCCTCCTCTAGTTTTTCCGCAGCCTTCTTATCCAGGGGAATCTTGCGCTCATCAAGCTGCGCGTACCGCGCCACCACCGCCTCGTCGCGGGTGACCAGCACGGCGGGGGTGCCCTCGCTGATCCCCGCCAGGAAATTGAGCAGGCGGGCCTGTTTTCCCTTGCCCTTCTTCTCCGCCTCGGCGGCTATTTTTCTTGCGGCGGCGGCATTATCGGTGCTGTCCTCCTCGGAGCCGCCCTCGCTGTCTTCACTTTCCTCGTTGTCCTCCGTCGGAAAGCCGGGGTCGATCTCCCGCAGCCGCTCGGCGCGTCCCATGCACACCCGCAGTTGGCCCAGCTCCGGGTGATCTATCTCCCATACCTCCACGTCCTCCGGCATCCGGGGTTCTTCCGTTGGTTCCTCACCCATGCGATTCTCCCCTTCCACCGCTAGTACCCTGCCGCCGGATCGAACTCCGTTTCCATGCGCTCCCCCGCCGCAAACAATTCCGCATTGCGCACGGCCAGAGCACCCAGGCGCTTCTTCATGATCGGAATGGTGTTGGTGGTGTGCGGGGTGATCAGGCAGTTTTCCAGTTCCCACAGCGGGTGCCCATCCGGCAGGGGTTCCGGTTCCATCACGTCCAGTCCTGCGCCCGCGATAGTTCCCGCGCGCAGGGCCGCCACCAGGTCATCGGTGATCACCAGGCCGCCGCGCCCGGCGTTGATGAGGAAGGCCGAATCCCGCATGTGGCCCAGCACATCCGCGTTCATCAGGCCCTGGGTTTCCTCGGTCAGGGGTGCCAGTAGCACCACAAAATCCGCTCGGCCCCACAATTCCGGCTCGCTTTGCAGCCGCTCCATCGGGTACGTTGCCGCCGCCCCCGCCACAGGCCGCCCCGACTTATTCACCGCAATCACCTCGCAGCCAAAGGGCGCCAGCAGCTCCATCAGCCGCCGCCCGATCCCCCCGGCCCCCACGATCATCACGGTCTTATCCTCGTAGAGGAACTGGGATTCATACTGGATCTTCCTGGCCACCTCCCATGAGGCCCGAGCGGTGACCAGTTTGTACATGTGCGCGGCCCCCAGCATAAGCCCCAGGGTTCCCTCCGCCACGGAGTCCGCGTACAGCCCCGCCGCGTTGGCCCAGCGCACCCGCTGGCTCAGGTGGCCCGCCTCGCGCAGGCCGTCCACCCCGGCAATGGCCGTCTGCACGTAGCCCAACCCCTCGGGAAGTTCGGGGAAGTCCTCGGCGCCGCCGTTGAACACCAGGAACTCCGCCCGGTCCAGGGAGGTCTGCTCGTGCCCCGCCTCCTCCAGGGCGGAGACCACGGCGGGCCAGGCCTTGGGCAGCATGGCAAAGCGCATCGTTTTTCTCCTCCTTATTTATCAGCGGTGCGGGTATTAACGGCGCGAGGCAAAGTAGGAAAGATAATCCGTGTGTACCACGGCTCGGCGTTGTTCCTCCGCCAATTCGGAAGTCTTTTTCCCCTTCATTCCCTGCAAGGTCGCAGCGGAATAGGCCACCTCGCCGCGCCCTACTATTTCATCGTCCTCGTCCACGATGTCCACGATCTGCCCGGCCTCAAAGTCACCCAGCACCTCGGTAATTCCCACCGCCAGCAGCGAGGTCCCGCCGGAGCGCACGGCCTGGGCCGCCCCGGCGTCGATACGCAATTTGCCCGCAATATCCGCCGCGTACAGCGCCCAGAACTTCCACGCGGACAGGCGATTGTCCTTGGGGTAAAACACCGTGCCCACATCCGCGGTATCCAGCGCACGGCCTATCGACGCCGCCGAGGCCATCAGCACCGGCACCCCGCCCTGAGAGGCCAGGCGCGCCGCCGAGATCTTCGAGGCCATGCCCCCGGTGCCCACGGCCCCGCCATCGCCTGCGGCCACCCCGCGCAGATCCTCATCGCCGCGCACCTCGGAAATGAACTTGGCGCCCGGCTCCGCCGGGTTGCGGTCATAGAGGCCATCGACATCCGAGAGCAGCACCAGGGCGTCCGCCCAGGCCAGGTGCGCCACCAGGGCGGAGAGGCGATCATTATCGCCGAAGTGGAACTCCGAGGTGGCCACCGTGTCATTCTCATTGATGATCGGCACCGTGCCCATCTGGCGCAGCCGATCAATGGTGCGCTGGGCGTTGCGGGCACGGTCGCGCACCCCCGTATCGCCAGCGGTGAGGAGCACCTGGGCCACCGTCCTGTTGTAACGAGCAAAGGACTTGCCCCATTCGTGCGCCAACTCCACCTGGCCCACGGCCGCCGCCGCCTGCTTGGTGGCCAGATCCGTGGGGCGCTGCTTGAGGCCCAGCGGCCCCATTCCGGCGGCCACCGCACCGGAGGACACCACGATCACATCCGTGCCGCGCTCCATGCGCGCCGTGAGTGCGTCCACGATCTCATCGAGCCGGGACGTGTCCACGGTGTGGGCCTCATTGGTGAGGGAAGAAGACCCGATCTTGACTACGATCCGCTTTGCGTGAGCAAGATATTGTCTCATGCTCACTACATGGTACACACCTGATGGTGGCCCAGCAGCGGGCCAGGAAACCACCGGTGCTAGCCCTGCCAGCGCTCCCGATCCGAGGGGCCCTCGTCCTCATAGTGGTACTCATCAATGAGGCCACGGCGCGCCTGGGAGGCGCGCTTGCGCTCCGCAGCGGAGGCGCGCTGGGAACGGGCCAGGCGCGGATCGGTACCGCGCGCGGTCATCACCATCTCATCACCGGCGGTAGTCAGCGGCTCCCACTCAAAGCTCACCTCACCGATGGTCACGGTGGCCCCCTCCTGGGCACCGGCCTTAAACAGGGCCTCCTCCACCCCGGCCCGCGCCAGGCGGTCAGCCAGATAGCCCACGGCCTCATCGTTGTCAAAGTCCGTCTGGGTGATCCAGCGCTCCGGCTTGCGCCCGCGCACCAGGTAAGCCCCCGGCTCCTCCGGGTCGGGCAGCACCTCGAAGTCCCGGCCGGCCTTAGCATTGCGGCCCCCGGCGTCCACCGCGCGCGGGCGGATAATCGTGTTCTCCTGTTTCTTCTCCTTGGGGCGGCGCTTGCGGTCCTCCTCCACGATCTCCAGCAGGGCGTACTTCAAGGGCTCCAGGCCCCGGCGCGCCACGGCGGAGATGATAAAAACGGGCCAGCCAAAACGTTCCTCCAGCTCCGGTTTAACGAACTCCGCGAGTTCCTCCGCCTCCGGCACATCGGCCTTATTCAGCACGATGATGCGGGGACGCTCGCGCAGGTCACCCAGGCCGGTATCCTGATCCAGCGCGGATTGATAAGCGGCCAGCTCGCTTTCCAGGGCCTCAATATCGGAAACCGGATCACGCCCCGATTCCAGGGTGGCGGTATCCACCACGTGCACCAGCACCGCCGTGCGCTCGATGTGCCGCAAGAAGTCCAGGCCCAGCCCCTTGCCCTCGCTCGCTCCCGGAATCAGGCCGGGAACATCGGCCATCGTAAAGGTCTGGTTGCTCACGTTCACCACCCCGAGGTTGGGCTGCAAGGTGGTAAAGGGGTAATCCCCGATCTTGGGGCGTGCCGCGGAAAGCACCGAGATCAGCGAGGACTTCCCCGCCGAGGGAAAGCCCACCAGGCCCACGTCCGCCACGGACTTCAGCTCCAGGATCAGATCAAGTTCCTCACCCGGCTCCCCCTTCAGTGCAAAGCCGGGGGCCTTACGGTTGCGGCTGGCCAGGGCGGCGTTGCCCAGGCCGCCATACCCGCCGGTGGCGGCGATGAAGCGCGAACCCGGCACCGTGAGATCGGCCAGGGGCTCGCCGGACTCGTCCAACACCACGGTGCCCACCGGCACCTGGAGCACCAGATCCTCCCCGCGTGCGCCGTTGCGATGATCGCCCGCGCCATTGGCCCCGCGCTTGGCCTTGAGATGCGGGTGGAAGTGGAAGTCCAACAGCGTGTGTACCTGGTTGGACACCTCTAACACGATGTCCCCGCCGTGGCCGCCATTGCCGCCATCGGGGCCGCCCAGCGGCTTGAACTTTTCCCGGTGCACCGAGGCCGCACCGTGGCCGCCATCGCCGGCGGAACAATGCAGGACCACGCGGTCAATGAAGCGAGCCATATCAGCAATACCCCTTATATATATGTGCAGTCTAAGCACTCAGAATGGTACCACCCGGATACGTCGGGGCCGTTCGACGCGGTGCGCACTCCTTATGCGTCTTGCTCGAACCTTAACGGAACCTGCCTTGGCCACTTCCCTAAGTAACGTCCCCTGACAATCCCGGCCGTCCCCTTGTCCGCGCCCCACCCCGCCCCTAGCCTGGGGCACGCACTGATCGCTTCCGCTTCAGAAAGGTATTGAACATGAAGAAGATGACGCGCCTCTTTGCCTCCGCCACCGCTGCGGCCGCCCTGACCGGCGGCGCGCTGGCCACCACCGCCATCGCAGCGGAGGGGACGGATACCACTGCCGACGCCGCCGCTGCGACCGAGTCCACCACCGCGACCGTGCAGGAGGCTGCCCAGGAGACCAAGCCCTCCACTGCCACCAAGCCCTCCCCCGAGGAGCAGGCCGATCTGACCGGCAAGCGCCTGGACAACGCCAAGAAGGGCGTGGACACCGCCAAGGGCATCACCGACACCCTCGGTGGTCTGAAGGACCTCGCCTTCGGCGGTGCCGCCGAGGAGGACGAGGAGGCATAAGCCTCGCGTTCCGGCCGATCCCCTCATGGCCCCGGGCCTGTGGTTTTCCCCGCAGGCCCGGGGTTTTGCTTTTCCTCCGCCCATAACCAAACCCCCGCCGCTCCTCTACGAGGAACAACGGGGGTTCGAGGCCAAAGATATTAGGCGGACGCGGCGACCGGTTGCTCGGCCTCCACGATGTTCACCATGCGGCGGTTGCGCTTGATGGAGAACTGCACTGCACCCTCCTTGAGGGCGAAGAGCGTGTCATCGCCGCCACGGCCAACGTTCTCACCGGGGTGGAACTTGGTGCCGCGCTGGCGCACCAGGATCTCACCGGCGTTCACCTTCTGGCCGCCAAAGCGCTTCACGCCGAGGCGCTTGGCATTTGAATCGCGACCGTTACTAGAGCTAGATGCACCCTTCTTGTGTGCCATTGGGTTTTGCCTCCCTCGCTAAAAGCTAAATTACTTGACGCCAGTGACCTTGATGACGGTCAGCTTCTGACGGTGACCCTGACGAACCTTGTAGCCCGTCTTGTTCTTGTACTTCAGAATCTTGATCTTCGGGCCCTTGGTCTGCTCGACGATCTCCGCGGAGACCTTCACACCCTCAAGCTCGGAAGCGGTGGACTTAATATCAGCGCCATCGACGAGCAGAATCGGGGTGAGAGCCACGGACGAACCCGGCTCACCCTCGATCTTCTCGACCTTGACGAGGTCACCTTCGGCAACCTTGTACTGCTTTCCGCCGGTCTTGACGATCGCGTACATCGGAGGGCTACCCCTTATCTGTTATCTCGACTCAGACCCTCACAGGCCTGACATGGACAGGTACTCAATTGCTTCGGAGCGCTGACATCACACAGATAGGTGGAATTCGCCCCAAAACAGCGACTGTCAAAGGTTACCCTGTCACAGCCGCTGAACACAAACCGCCCTTAACCTCGCCGGCGCGTAGCGCGGCGACGCCCACGGCGTCGGGAAGCCACGGAATCGGCAGACTCCGGCTCCCGGCGCACAATCTCCGGCTTGCGACGCACCGCCGCCGAGGCCTCGGCTGCCTCCTTAGCCGCTCCTCGGCGCACCACACGGCGGCGGTGGCGGCGTCGAATAGCGCTTTCCTCCTCCTGCTGCTGCTTGGCGGTGAAATCCTCCGGCTGGGGGCGGTGATCAGAGCGGGAATTGCCGCGCGTGCGGCGCTGGCGGCGCGGGGAGGCCTCGAACTCCGCCACGGCCTGCTCATAGTGCGCGCCGTTGGGCTCGTGCGGATCGAGTTCATCGGCGGTTTCCACCGCCGCCGCGGCGATCTTTTCCACCTCGGACATCTCGCCCGGCTCGGCCACCACCACGGCGGAGGCCAGTTCCTCGATGGAACGCTGCGGCTCCTTCGGCGCGGAACCCCCAGAAACCGCCGACGCTTCGGAAACCGCAGAAACCGGGGACTGCTCCTGAGCGGACTTCTTGGCGCTCTTGCGCTTGCGATCCGCCTCGGCGTACTTCTCTGCCTTCTCCCCCGCGCCGTGCTCCACAGGGTCCTCGTGCACCAGGATTCCGCGCCCCTCGCAGGTGGGACACTCGGTGGAGAACGTTTCCAGCAGGCCGGTGCCCAGGCGCTTGCGGGTGAGCTGCACCAGCCCCAGGGAGGTGACCTCGGAAACCTGGTGACGGGTGCGATCCCGGCCCAGGGCTTCCTTGAGGCGGCGCAACACCAGGTCACGGTTCTCTGGGAGCACCATGTCGATGAAGTCGATCACGATCATGCCGCCCAGATCGCGCAGGCGCAGTTGGCGCACGATCTCCTCGGCGGCCTCAAGGTTATTGCGGGTAACCGTCTCCTCCAGGTTGCCCCCGGAGCCGGTGAAGCGCCCGGTGTTCACGTCAATCACCGTCATCGCCTCGGTGCGATCAATCACCAGGGAACCGCCCGAGGGCAGCCACACCATGCGGGCCAGCGCCTTGTGCAACTGCTCGTCCACGCGGTACGTCTCAAAGGCATCCACGCCGCCATGCTCCGCACGCTCGTAGTACGTGAGGCGATCCTCCAGATCCGGGGCCACCGAATGTACGTAGGCGTGCACCACGTTCCACGCGCGGCGCCCCTCCACCACCAGGGAGCCGAAGTCCTCATTGAAGAGGTCGCGCACCACCTTAACCAGCATGTCCGGCTCCTCGTAGAGGGTCACCGGGGTGGCTCCACGCGATCCCTTCTCCTCCTCGGCCCGAGCCTGAATGTCCTCCCACAGATCGTGGAGGCGGCGGACGTCGGCGGCAATGGCCTCCTCCGAAACACCCTCGGCGGCGGTGCGGATAATCGCGCCGCCCTGGTTGGGCACCACTTCCTTCAGAATGTCCTTGAGGCGCTTGCGCTCCGGGCCGGGAAGTTTGCGCGAGATACCCGCGCTGCGTCCACCGGGCACGTACACCAGGAAACGCCCAGCCAGGGAAATCTGCGTGGTCAGCCGCGCACCCTTGTGCCCCACCGGGTCCTTGGTCACCTGCACCAACACCTGATCGCCCGCGCGCAGCGCCTGCTCGATCTTGCGGGAACGCCCGCCCAGGCCTGCGGCCTTCCAATCCACCTCACCGGCATAGAGCACCCCGTTGCGCCCCTTGCCAATATCAATGAACGCCGCCTCCATCGAGGGCAGCACGTTTTGCACCCGGCCCAGATAGATATTGCCGATCATGGAGGTCTGCTGATCCGAGGTGACAAAGTGCTCCACCAGCAGATCGTCTTCCAGCACGCCCACCTGCGTGACCACGCCGTGATGATCCTGCCGATCGCGCTCGCGCACCACCATCGTGCGCGCCACGGATTCCCGGCGCGCCAGGAACTCCGCCTGGGAGATCACGTGGCGCTTCCGGCGCGCCTCGTCGCTACGCTCGCTGCGCCGACGCCGCTGCGCCTCCAACCGGGTGGAGCCCTTGAGCGCCACCGGCTCCTGAATCTCCTCAGCCTCGGGCTCCTCCGCTTCCTCTTGCGGATCCGGGTCCTGGCTAGCCTCCTGCTCGCCACGTCCACGGCGGGTGCCCCGGCGTCCACGTCGGCGCTTGGTGCTTTCCGACGCCCCCTTCTCCTCCTCCGGCTGGGTTTCTTCCGGTTGCTGGGGTTCCTCCTCGGCCTCGGGTTCCGGTGCTGGCTCCGCCTGGGCGGTGCTCGTGCGCCGGGTCACGCGGCGGTGCCGACGCCGCGAACGTCCTGCGGAGTGCTCTTCCTCCGGCTGTTCTTGTTGCTCTGCTTGTTCTGTCTGTTCCTCGGGAGCCTCTTGCTCCGTATTCGGCTCTTCTTCCGGTTCCGCCTCGGGAGCCCTCTTGGCGGTCTTTTTGGTGGCCCTGCGAGAGCGCTCACGCTTGGCAGCCTTGGGCTTCTCCGGTTCCTCGTCCTCTTGTTTCGGCTCTTGTTCTGGCTCTACCTCGGCCTCTACCGGGGTGTTTTCTTCCTGTTCTTCCTCGGAAACCGGCTGCGCGTCCGCCTCATTTTCCTCGGCCGCGCGCTCCTTCTCCTGAGCCACCTCAGCCTGAGCCACCTGCTCAGAAAGGTCCTTTTCTACCTTCTCCTCAATCTGGTGGATCTCATTGGCCACGTTCTTTTCCACGCGGTGCCGGATCTTTTCCTCCGATTCCGCAGGCTGCTCGGCGTCCTTGTCCTTGTTGTCCTTGTCCTTCTTGGCCCTCTTGCTCGGCTTGCCCTCCGGCTCAGCCTTTGCGGTGGACTCGGCGGGCCGCTCCGCCTTGTCCTTGCGCTTATCCCCCGTATCCGCCGCACCGGCCAGGTGATCCAGCAGCGCAGTGACTTCCTCCGGGCTCAACGTGGACTGCGCCACCTTGTTCCACCCCAGGCCCTTCAGCGCCCCCACCAGTTCCTTGGAGGTTCCCCCCATCATCTTCGCCAGGGCGTGCACCCTGGTCTTTGCCCCGAGCTGACTGCGATCAAAGCCCTTGGCCGATTCCGCCAGTGTGGACTCGGCGGCCTTCTTCTTCCGGCTTTCTGCCACGTTTATTCACTCCTTGAAGTTATAAGTCTCCCCGGGCGCTGAGCCCCCCCTCCTCGTTCTCATTGAAACGAAAGGTCAGGGACATACCGCCGCCACACGGGGTTGGTAAGCATTCTCCCCCATCTTTGCATACCCTGAGTGCTATGACACTCACACGCGCTTTCGACCGTCTCGCCCTCCCGTGGTCGCTCTCGATCCTTCTCGGAGTAGGAATGGGCATTGGTAGTTTTCTCAGCATCATAGACCAAGAATTCTGGGCGTTAATCCTCTACGCCATCATCCTCATCTATTTTGTGTTGTCCACCAGCCGCTTGCCTATTAACTCCTCGGATAATTGGGATCACCGAGAAATATATTCTAGTGACAAGTCGTGGCTTCCATTAGCTGTCATACTAGTCTGGTCGTCTATCTCAACCTGGCTTGGCAGCAGCATCATGATCGGTCTGATCGCTGCGCTTTTTGTTTCCATCTTTTTCACCCTCCTCAATCGTTACTCCCACCGCCTTGTGGCCCACAACGGCCGTAAGCACGCCCGCGAGGTATTAGAAAAGGAAATAGAGGTCAGCGAGGAACAGATCAAGGCCTCCCAGCAGCACCGCGAACTCCTATCCACGCTCTACACCCTCGGCGCGGTAGAGGGTGTCCGGGTACGCACCCGCCTGGTAGCCCATGCTTTAAATACCAACGCCACGATGGTCCTACGCACCGCCCGGGAGCCCCAGGCTGCGGGGCTGCTCTATACCAGCGCCGTGGACGCCGGAAACGATGAGGAAAAGATTTTCATGGCGCTCACCGCCGAGGGGGTTCACGCCCTTTCCCGCGCCACCCAGGCCACGCCCCAGCGTGCCTAACCTCCTGCCCCTGCACAATGCCACGGTAGGGCAGGGCGTCGATAAGCAAAAGAAAAGCCGGAGCACACGCCCCGGCTTTTCTCCTACCCCTTTACAGGTTGGGGAACCAAATGCCGATCTCGCGCTCGGCGGACTCGGGGGAATCGGAACCGTGCACCACGTTCTCCGCCACGGAAAGGCCAAAGTCACCGCGAATGGTGCCGGGGGTGGCCTTGGAAACCGGGTCGGTGCCGCCGGCGAGCTGGCGCCATGCCTCGATGGCACGCTCGCCCTCCACCACGCCCGCGATCAGCGGCGCGGAGGTGATGAAGTCCACCAGTTCCCCAAAGAAGGGCTTGTCCTGGTGCTCGGCGTAGTGCTTCTCGGCGGTCTCGCGGTCAGCCACGCGCAGGTCAAGGGCGGTGAACTTCAGGCCCTTGGCCTCAATGCGGGAGAGAATGTTGCCCACCACGCCGCGAGCCACGCCGTCCGGCTTAATCAGAATCAAAGTGCGTTCAGTCATGCCCGTTACTGTACCGGACTCCTATCCCCCGAGCAGGCCCCGCCCCACACCCTCATTCGGGGGCAGGAGCCCACGGCCTACATGTGCTGGGTGGTGAGCAGGCCGCGCTTCATGCGGGCGATCAGACTGGACCGCAGGTGCAGCACATACCACCACACCGCAATGAACACGCAGGCCACAATGCCCAGGGAGGGGTGGAAGAAGAATCCACCCAGGGCCACTACTTGCAGGGCGAGGTTCACGGGAATGGACCAGCGATACCGCTGGAGGAAGGACACGATGAGCATAATGGTGGCCATCGCGGTGACGTAGATGGCGGACACGGGCGTCCAATGGGCCCCGCCGTCCACCCGGGCGATCACGGTGAGCGCCAAGTAAAAGGTGATCGCCTCCATGCACATGGTGGCGGACATCACCCCCACGATTCCCTTCATAGGGTCCTTTTCCGGGGCGTGCCCCGGCCCCAGCGGGCCGTACTGAGAATCCTGAGCCGATTCTTGCGGTTCCTGCGGTTGCGTCATGCGGGGTCCTTTCCAAAGAGGGTGCGGGCTTCCCCGGCGGTGACCACCGATCCGGTGATAATCAGCCCGGCTCCCGACTGCACCTCGGCCTCCTCCGCCAGTTCCACGGCCAGTTCCACCGCGCCCGGCAGGGTATCCATCACGTGTACGCGCTCCTCCCCAAAGATCTCGCGCGCGTACTCCGCCAGTTCCTCGGGTTCCAGGCAGCGGGGTGAGGAGTTCCGGGTGCACACCACCTCCGCCACGTGCGGTTCCAGTTCCCGCAGCACGCCGGGGGCGTCCTTATCCCCCAGCACCGCCACCACGCCGATGAGGCGCTCAAAGGTGAAGTCCCGGTCCAGGGCCCGCCCCAGGGCGCGCATGCCGTGGGGATTGTGGGCGGAGTCGATAAAAGTGGTCGGGGCCGAGCGCACTCGTTCCAGGCGACCGGGCGAGGCCACCTCCGCGAAGCCACGGCGCACGGTGTCCTCGTCTAGTTGGCGGCCCGCACCCGCGCCAAAGAACGCCTCCACGGCCGCCAGGGCCACGGCGGCGTTGCGCGCCTGGTGCTCGCCGGAAAGCGGCAGGAAAATATCGGTGTACTCCCCACCCAGGCCCCGGATACTCAGGCGCTGCCCACCCACGGCCACCGTGGATTCCAGCACCCCAAACTCCACCCCGGCGCGCGCCACGGCGGCGTCCACCTCCACGGCGCGGCGCAGGATCACCTCGGCGGCCTCCGGCTCCTGCTCGGCCACGATCGCCACGTTATCCGGCGGGGTGAGCAAGTCATCCTTGTCCCAGCGCGAGGTGATGATCCCGGCCTTTTCCCCGGCGATCTCCGCCAGGGTGGAGCCCAAATAATCAGTGTGATCCAGGCCCACGGGGGTCACCACGGCCACCTGCGCGCCGATCACGTTGGTGGCGTCCCAGCGCCCGCCCAGGCCCACCTCCACCACGGCCACGTCCACCGGGGCGTCGGCAAAGGCCACGAAGGCCATCGCGGTGAGCACCTCGAACTTGGACATGGGGGTGCCGTAGCGCTCGTCCACCATCGCCACGTAGGGCTCGATCTCCCGCCAGGTGCGCACGTAGTCGCTGGGGTGGATCGGCAGGCCGTCGATAGCAATGCGCTCGGTGACCAGTTGCAGATGCGGGGAGGTAGTGCGTCCGGTGCGGCGATGGAAGGCACGCAGCAGGGATTCGATCATGCGCACGGTGGAGGTCTTGCCGTTGGTGCCCGCCACGTGAATGGCGGGGTACGTCCGCTGGGGGGTGCCCAGCAGATCCATCAGGGCCTCCATACGCTCGGTGCTGGGGTCGATCTTGGTTTCCGGCCAGCGCTGATCCAGTTCCGCCTCCACCTCAGCGAGGGCGCGCAGATCCTCCGGGGTGATCGGGCGGGCCTGCGGTTCCTCGGGCTTATCCCCAGCCATGTCAATGGGCAGGGTCAGGCCCGTCTCATCCAGGTGAACGCCGCTTCCCTCGCTCACCGCAGCCCCTCCAGGCGCGCGGTGATCCGCTCCACCTCCTCGGTGGCAATCCGCTGACGCTCCTTGATCTTCTCCACCACCTCGGCCGGGGCCTTATCCACAAAGTTCGGGTTATTCAGCTTCTTGCCCGTGGTATCCAATTCCTTATTGGCCGCCGCGAGTTCCTTTTCCAGGCGCTTGCGCTCGGCCTCCTTGTCCACGGTGCCCGAGGTATCCAGGGCGATCTCCACCGTGGCCTGGGAGAGCCGCACCTCGATGCTTGCCGACGCCGTGAATCCCTCCTCCGGGTAAGTGGCCCGCGCCATCGAGCGCACCAGTTCCTCCTGCCCGGTCAGATCAACGATGGAGCAATCAATGCGGGCCGGAACCGGCTGCGAGGGCTTCACCCCCTGATCCGAGCGGAAGCGGCGCAACTCCGTGATGAGTTTGATGGAATCCTCGATGCGGCGCGCGGCCACCTCATCGGGCTGCGCGCCCTCGTTGGTATCCGCGGCGGTGGGCCAGGGCGCGATCACGATGGATTCCTCCTCCGTGAGCGCCGTCCACAGCACCTCGGTGACAAAGGGCATGGCCGGGTGCAGCAGGCGCAGCACCACGTCCAGCACGCGCCCGAGCACGAAGCGGGTGGGCTCGGGTTCCTGGGTCTTGGCTATCTCCAGGTACCAGTCGCAGAACTCGTCCCAGGTGAAGTGGTACAACTCCTCGTTGGCCTTGGCGAACTGGTAGTCCTCCAGGTAGGCATCCACGCTGGTGCGCACCTGCTCCAGGCGATCGAGGATCCACCGATCGGCGTCCGTGAGTTCCTCGCGCACCACCGGCCCCACCTGCGCGCCCTTCATCAGGGCAAAGCGGGTGGCGTTAAAGAGTTTGGTGGCAAAGTTGCGGGAACTCTGCGCGTGATCCTCGCCCACCGGCAAATCCACACCGGGGTTCGCGCCGCGCGCCAGGGTAAAGCGCAGGGCGTCCGCGCCGAAGCGCTCCACCCATTCCATCGGGTCGATGCCGTTACCCAGGGACTTGGACATCTTGCGGCCCTTTTCATCGCGCACCAGGCCGTGCAGGAAGAGGTCCTTGAACGGAACGGTGTTCTCCAGCTCCGGGGTGATGGTGGCGGCAAAGGTACCGAACATCATCATGCGCGCCACCCAGAAGAAAAGGATGTCATAGGCGGTGACCAGCACGGAGGTGGGATAGAACTTGGCCAACTCCGGGGTGGATTCCGGCCAGCCCATCGTAGAAAACGGCCACAGCGCGGAACTGAACCAGGTATCCAGCACATCCGGGTCCTGCTCGTAGCCCGCCGGAGGCTCCTCGTCCGGGCCCACGCACACCACGTCGCCCTCGGGGCCGTACCAGATGGGAATGCGGTGACCCCACCACAGTTGGCGAGAAATGCACCAATCGTGCATGTCATCCACCCAGTCAAAGTAGCGCGGCTCCAGGGCGGCCGGGTGCAGGGTGGTATCGCCCTCCCTGATAGCATCGCCCGCCATCTGCGCCAGGCTCTCCACCTTCACCCACCATTGCAGGGAAAGGCGCGGCTCGATGGCCTCGCCGGAGCGCTCCGAGTGGCCCACGGAGTGCACGTAGGGGCGCACCTCCTTGACGATGCGCCCCTGCTCGCGCAGGGCCTCGCGCAGGGCCTCGCGGGCCTCCTCGCGGCTAAGCCCGTCGAAGCGGGTGCCGGTGCCCGCGATATAGCCGGACTCGTCCATGATGGTGGGCATGTCCAGGCCGTGACGCTGGCCCATCGCGTAATCGTTGGGATCGTGCGCCGGGGTAATCTTCACCGCGCCGGTGCCAAACTCCGGGTCCACGTAACTGTCCGCGATGACCTTGATGCTCAGGTCCTCGCGGAAGGGGTGCGGGAGCACCTTGCCCACCATGTGTGCGTAGCGCTCGTCCTCGGGGTGGACGGCAATGGCGACGTCACCAAGCATGGTCTCCACGCGCGTGGTGGCCACCACCAGGGAATCCTCGCCATCGCCGTAGCGGAAGCTCACCAGCTCGCCCTCGACGTCCTTGTACACCACCTCGATGTCCGAGACTGCCGTGCGCAGCGCGGGCGACCAATTGACCAGGCGGTTGGCGCGGTAAATCAGGCCGCGATCAAAGAGTTCCTTAAATATGGTCTGCACGGCGCGCGAAAGCCCCTCGTCCAGGGTGAAGCGCTCGCGCGACCAATCCACGGAATCACCAATGGCGCGCATCTGATTTAGGATCGTGCCGCCATACTGCTTCTTCCATTCCCAAACCCGCTCCACGAACTCCTCGCGGCTGAGGTCATAGCGCGATATGCCCTCTTTTTCCTTGAGCTGCGCCTCCACCTTGGTCTGGGTGGCGATACCCGCGTGATCCATGCCCGGCAGCCACAGCACCTCGTAGCCCTGCATGCGCTTGCGGCGCACGATGGCGTCGATCAGCGTGTGATCCAGGGCGTGCCCCATGTGAAGCTGGCCGGTGACGTTGGGCGGCGGCAGCACCACGGAGAAAGCCGGCTTGGCGCTGGCGGGATCGGCCTGGAAGTATCCCCGATCTATCCAGCGCTGGTACAGCTCGGCCTCGACGGCGTGGGGGTCCCAACTCTTAGGCAGTTTCTCGGCGCGGTTCTCAATCACGCCGCCTATCTTAGCGCCCCCGGCTAACCCGCCAGCAGGTGCGCCACCGCGCGACGCTCCTCCTCCAATTCCGCCACATTGGCGGCGATGCGCTCGCGCTGAAAATCGCTGATTTCCAGGCCCTGCACGACCTCCCAGTGCCCCTCACGGGCGATGGTGGGGAAGCCAAAGATCAACCCCTCCGGCACCCCATAGGAGCCGTCCGAGGGAATCGCCGCCGTGGCCCAGCCCTGAGAACCCTGAATCCAATCGCGCATGTGATCCACGGCCGCCGAGGCTGCCGACGCCGCCGAGGAACGCCCGCGCACCGCGATGATCTCCGCGCCGCGCTTGGCCACCGTGGGCATGAACTCCTCGTGGTACCACCGCTGCTCGATCGAGGGGGCCACCGGCTCCCCGGCGGCGGTGGCGTAGGAGAGATCGGGGAACTGGGTAGCGGAGTGATTGCCCCACACCACCATCTTTTCTAGATCGGTACTGGGCACCGCCAGCCGCTGCGCGAGTTGCGCCAGGGCGCGGTTATGGTCCAGGCGCATGAGCGCGCTGAATCGCTCCGCGGGCACGTCCGGGGCGAACCGCTGCGCGATCAAGGCGTTGGTGTTAGCGGGGTTACCCACCACCACCACGCGCACGTCCTCGGCGGCGTGCTCGTTGAGCGCCGCGCCCTGGGGCCCAAAGATCGTGCCGTTGGCGGCCAACAGATCGGCCCGCTCCTGCCCCTTCCCGCGCGGCTTGGCCCCCACCAAAAAGGCTGCCGAGGTGCCGTCAAAGGCCGTGGCGGGATCGTCGGTCACCGTGATACCGCGCAGCAGCGGGAAGGCGGAATCGAGCAGTTCCATCGCCACGCCCTCGGCCGCCTGCCGGGCCTCCGGGATCTCCAGCAGATGCAGGGCCACCGGGGTGTGCGGGCCGTAGACCTCGCCGCTGGCGATGCGCCACAGCAGCGAATAGGCGATGTTCCCCGCTGCGCCGGTGACGGCGATCTTCTTCACGGTTGAGTTCACGTCCTGCGTGGCGGCATGTGCCATGATGAGAGTCCTTTCGGCCTGGTTTTCAGCCCTGCGGCGGCGAAAACAAAAGAAACAACACCTCCAGGATACCCCCATGAGGTGTTCAGATAATACCCCCAAAAGTGTCGAAAATACCCCGCTTCACCTGGACGTTCATGTGTCTTTGCCGCGCCGCGATCACCCCCTCTCCGAGCGGCGTCGTACTCTAAGTAATGATATTTTCGCGAGCGGCCCGCGCCTCACCGCACCGGGCTACACCGGGCCGCACCGAAGCCACGTGAGCACACCAAAAACACCACGGAGGGAACCGAATGGCGCGCGACGACCTCGACCTGGCACTCGACCCCCAATCTCCCGAGGCCCAGTCCATGGGCAAGGTCATTGACGTTGCGATGGAACGCTTCTGCGTCAAGCCTTTCTCCGACGCCAAACTAGATGCCATCGCCAAGGAAGCGGGGGTATCCAAGCGGATGATTCATTACCACTTTGGTAATAAGAAGGGCCTGTACCAGGCCGTCCTCTCCCGGGCCATCGAACTCCTCCAGCCCCCCGCTCATCGCCTGGTCATTGATTCCGCCATTCCCGTGGACGGGATCCGCACCGTGGTGGACGCCATGTACGTGCAGATCACGCGGCACCCCGTGGCGGCGCACATGCTGCACATGGAATCCCTCCAGCACATCCTGCACCTCACGGAGATCGCCCCCCTGTTCAGCCAGGCCGAGGTGATTCTGCACCTGGACAAACTGCTCATGCTCGGTCAGGACGCCGGCGTATTCCGCCCCGGCATCTCCGCCTATGACGTGTTCTATATGGTCTCCGCGCTGTCCTGCTATCGCTCCCAGCAGCGCGACCTGGCCGTCAATATGTTCGGGATAGACCTCACCGATGAGGCCAACACCGAGGGCATACGCCGCATGACCATCGACACCGTCCTGGCCTTCCTCACCTCGAATATCCCCCACTCCGGGCACAACTCGTACCTAACTACCACGCAGTCCGTGGACGAGGAGCCGGAATCCGCGCAGGCTATTTACGAATAACCCCAAAAACCGGCGAGGGCGGCCTTCCGCCGCCCATTCCCCTGCCCGGCCTCTCGGACCTCTCAGCCCCTTAGACCGCCCGGCCCGTCTACGCGGAGCGCTCCTCCGCGCAATCCGCCACCAGCATGTCCTGCTCCCCGCGCACCATCTCCGCGGTGATCGTCAGTTCGCCCTCTCCCTCGCGGTCGGGGATCTCATACATCACGGGCACCAACAGATCCTCCATGATCGCCCGCAGGCCGCGCGCCCCGGTGCCGCGCTCGATCGCCTTATCCGCGATGGCCTCCAGGGCCTCGGCCTCAAAACGCAGGTCCACGCCGTCGATGTCAAAGAGCCGCTGATACTGGCGCACCAGCGCGTTCTTGGGTTCCGTAAGCACCCGCACCAGCGAATCCTGATCGAGGTCCCCCACCGTGGCCACCACCGGCAGGCGGCCGATGAACTCCGGGATCAGACCAAAGCGCACCAGGTCCTCCGGCTGCACCTCCGCAAAGAGGTCCTGCTTCTCGCGGTCGTGCAGGCTCTCCACCCGGGAGCCAAAGCCCAGGCCGCGCTTGCCCACGCGCTCCTGGATCACCCGATCCAGCCCGGCGAAGGCCCCGGCCACGATGAACAGGATATTGGAGGTATCCAACTGGATGAGGTCTTGATTGGGGTGCTTGCGTCCCCCTTGGGGCGGGATGGAGGCGGTGGTGCCCTCCAGGATCTTCAGCAGGGCCTGCTGTACGCCCTCACCGGAGACGTCGCGAGTGATGGAGGGGTTCTCCGACTTCCGCGAGATCTTATCCACCTCGTCCACGTAGATGATGCCGCGCTGGGCGCGCTGCACGTCAAAGTCGGCGGCGTGGAGGAGTTTGAGCAGGATATTCTCCACGTCCTCGCCCACGTACCCGGCCTCGGTGAGGCTGGTGGCGTCCGCGATGGCAAAGGGGACGTCGAGAAGCCTAGCCAGGGTCTGCGCCAGGTAGGTCTTGCCGGAGCCGGTGGGGCCAAGCAGGAGGATATTGGACTTGGCGATCTCCACGTCCTCCCCATGCTTGCGGAAGGAGGCCGATTCCGCCTCCCGGATGCGCTTGTAATGGTTGTACACGGCCACGGCCAGCACGCGCTTGGCGTCCTCCTGGCCGATCACGTACTCGTCCAGGAAGGAGCGAATCTCCGAGGGCTTGGGCAGCCTGCCCGTTTGCTCCTGGCTGGCGGCCTTGGCCGCGCCCATCTCCTCCTCGATGATCTCGTTACACAGTTCAATGCACTCGTCGCAGATGTACACCCCGCCACCGGCGATGAGTTTTTTCACCTGCTTTTGGGACTTCCCGCAGAAGGAGCATTTGAGCAGGTCCGCACTTTCTTGCATACGTGCCATGAGCTGGTTCGATCTCATTTCTGGTTGGGGCCGGGGTTCACCTTCCCTCCACTTTAGCGCGTGGGTCAATCCACCCCTCGCGGCGTATCACCTCGCGCACCTCTCCCAGCAGTTCGCGTGTGCGAGAGTAACCATAAGCCCCGATTCCCAGCACGATCCCGCTGCGCTGTGAGCTGCTCCAATACTCGGAGAGCGCCTGCACCGTCAGGCCCCGGCGCGCGCACTCGGCCACCACGCTCTCCTCCGCCCGCGCGTCATCGAGGTAAACCACGGCGTGCAGCCCGCCGTCCATCGGCTCGGCGCGCTCCCGGGCAAAGACCTCCACAAAGAGATCGCGGCGGCGCTTATACTCCCGTCTCATGCGCGCGAGGTGGTGGCGCAGCCCCTCGGCCTCCATGAAGTACGTCATGGCGTCTTGCACCATGCCGGACGCCGGGGTGGCACGCGCGCGCATGTCCGCGCGCAGGACCTGCGGCATGAGCACAAAGCCCAGGCCGAGGCCCGGGGTGACGGTCTTAGAAAAGGAGCCCAGGGTGGCCACCCGCCCGGCGGTGTCCACGGCGGCCAGGGCGGGGTGCGGCTGGCCCACGTAGCGCAGCTCGGAATCGTAATCATCCTCCACCACGATCACCCCGCGCTCGGCGGCGTAATCGAGGAGCTGGTGGCGGCGCGGCGCGCTCATCGCGGCCCCCAGGGGGTACTGGTGAGAGGGGGTAATCAGCACCACCTGCGGCTGCACCCGCGCCAGGGCGGCGATCTCCATGCCCTCCCCGTCCACGGGCACCGGCACCACCCGATGCCCGTGGTCGCGCAGCACCGCGCGCAGGGAGGGGTAGCCGGGGTCCTCCACCGCCACCACGCTGGCCGCCCCCACCGCGCTGAGCAGCGTGCGCAGCCCATCGCGGGCCCCCGAGGTCACCAGGATGTCCTCGGGTGCGGCGGGCACGGAGCGAGTTATGCGCAGGTGCTCCGCGATGAGTTCGCGCAGCCGGGGCGCACCCGGCACCGGGTATCCCCGGCTGGGATTGGCGGCGGCCTGCCGCCAGGCCGCGCGCCAGGCGGTGCCGGTGAGCGCCTCCGTATTAGGGATTCCCGGGCGCAGGTCGGCGCGCCGCCGCGCCTCTTTGGCTATCGACGCCGCCGGGGCCCGCCTTCGCACGTGCGTGGGGGGCAAGTCGGGGTTTACCCTCGTGCCCCCGCGCCCGGTGGCGAGGTACCCCTCCCCCATTAGTTGCTCGTAGGCCGCCACCACGGTGCCCCGGGAAACTCCGAGGTCGGTGGCCAACGCCCGGGTGGAAGGCACGGGATCGCCGGGGGTGAGCCGGCCGGCGTCGATAAGCCCGCGCAGGTGGCGGGTGATCTGGTGCGGGAGGTTGCCTGCGCCCCGATCCAGGGGTTCCAGCGGGATCATCGGGTGATGCCGCGCAGCGCCATGTCCGCGTACATGGTGCCTAGTTCCTCGGCGCTGTACCTGGCCTGCGGGTCGAACCACAGGCATACCCCCAGGCCCATGTCGATGAGCGCGTAGACGCTCACCTTCACGTCCCCCACGGCAAACTCCCCGGTCTCCACCCCGGCGGCGATGATCCTTTGCCAGCAGCGCACGTATTCGCGGCGCAGCTCAGTGGCCTGGGCCCGGGAGGGGGCATCCAGGTGCGCGATCTCGTTATTGACCACCCTGGTGGCCTGGGCGTGGAGAGCGTGATAGCGCACGTGCAGGCGCATGGCGGTGTGCAGTTGGGCGCTGGGGGTAACAATTCCCCGCAGGCCCTGGCGGTGATCCTCCAGCAAACCGCGCAGGGTGGAAAGAATAACCTCGGTGAGCAATTCCCGCTTGGAACCCACGTGGTTGTACAGACTGGAGGTGGCTATGCCTACGTGACCTGCGATGTCCTCCATTCCCGTGGCGTTGTACCCGCGCTGGCTAAAGAGCGCCAGTGCCGCGGCGGCGATCTGCGATCTCCGTTGCTGATTTGCCATGTGAATAACATTACTTGCCCGCAACCACCCCCTCACTTGACGCAGACTGCGTTACACATCACACTGGTTTAACGAACGGCAATTCGTTCGCGGATAGCCCTAGTTGAAAGGTAGGTCACCCTCATGTCCACCCCCCTGAGCGACAGCACCGCAGACTTCTATCAGATCTTTGCCGACGTAGACGGCGCAGACCTGGACTACTGGAACGCCACCCGCGCCTACGCGGACGAGGTGCGCGACCAGGTCAATGACGCCTGGGAAAAGGCCGAGTACCGGATTCCCCTGGTCAAGCTCGCCGCCGATCGCGGCCTGGTGCGCGACGGCATCGACATTCCCGGCTTCGAGCCGATGAGCATTCGCGCCAACCGCCTCGTCACCATGGAGCTGGGACGCCTGGACGGTTCCATCGGCACCGCCGTGGTGGTGCAGTCCGGCCTGGCCATGCGCTCGATCGCCGCCTGCGGCTCCGAGGAGCAGAAGGAAAAGTATCTGGCGCCCATGGCCCGCTGCGAGGTGCTCGGCGCCTTCGCCCTAACCGAGCCCGATCACGGTTCCGACTCCATCGGCCTGGAGACCACCGCCGTGCGCGACGGTGACGAGTGGGTCATCAACGGCGCGAAGAAGTGGATCGGCCAGGGCAGCGTGGGCCACATCACGATCGTGTGGGCCCGCATGGAGGACGGCCAGGTGGGCGGCTTCATCGTCCCTCAGGACACCCCCGGCTACAACGCCACCACCATCACCGGCAAGGCCTCCCTGCGTGCCATCTTCCAGGCCGAGATCCAGCTAGATAACGTGCGTATTCCGCTGGAAAACCGCCTGCCCCACGCCCACACCTTCCGCGATACCGCGGAGATCCTGGCCGGCACCCGCATCGCCGTGGCCTGGGCCGCCCTGGGCCTGGGCATCGCCTGCTATGAAAAGGCTCTCTCCTACGCCAAGGAGCGCGTGCAGTTTGGTAAGCCCCTGGTGAGCTTCCAGATCATCCAGCAGCGCCTCTCGGACATGCTGCAAGACGTGGTCTCGATGGGCCTGTACTGCCGCCGCCTGCTGGAGATGGAGGAGGCGGGCACGCTCTCCGACAAGCAGGCCGCCCTGGCCAAGGTACACAACACCCGCAAGGCCCGCGCCATCGCTGCCAATGCGCGCGATATGCTCGGCGGCGTGGGAATCCTGCTGGAAAACGACGTGATCCGGCACATGATGGACATTGAGGCCCTGCACACCTACGAGGGCACGGACACCATGCAGTCCCTCATCGTGGGCAAGACCATCACGGGGGTCAGCGCCTACCGCTAATCGACGCCCCTCGCGCCGCCTCGACGCCCCGGCGACCCCGCCCACGCGGCTGGTCGCCGGGGCGTCGAAAAGCATGGGCGTACACTCGGTGCCGCATAAGCGGCCCCGCAGAAAGGACCTCGATGAGCACGCCCGACCGCACCCCCACCCCGGATCCCAGCGAGGATCACGCCTTTTACCCCTCCCCGTATTCCCTGAGCCAGTACACCGCACCCACCACCAACTTCGACGGCCTGGCCACCGAGGAAAAGTACACCGGCGGCCGGTGGAAGGTGCTGGTGATCGCGGCCGACGAGCGCTACATGCTCATGCGCAACGGCACGTTCTTCTCCACCGGCAATCACCCCGTGGAAACCCTGCTCCCCCTCCACCACATGCTGGAGGCCGGTTATCGGGTGGATGTGGCCACCCTCAGCGGCGGCCCCGGCAAGTTCGAGTGGTGGGCCTATCCCCGGCAGGACGAGGCCGTGGCCTCCGCGTGGGAGGCCACCAGGGAATCGTTCAAGGCACCACACCGCCTCTCCGATCTCCTGGCCTCCGGCCTGGACGATTACGCCGCGATCTTCATTCCCGGCGGGCACGCCGCCATGAACGGCCTGCCCTTTAGCACCGATCTTCGCGCGGCCCTGGATTACTTCCTCCGCGAGGATCGCCTCATCATCACGCTCTGCCACGGCCCCGCCGCGCTCCTGGCCTCCGGCGTGGGTCGGGAGCTCAACCCGCTGGCGGGGTACCGGATCACGGTGTTCCCGGACAGCCTGGACTTCGGGGCGAACCTGGAGATCGGCTACCTGCCCGGCGAGATGCCCTGGAGGCTCGGGGAGAAACTGCGCGAGGCGGGAATAGAGATCGCCAACGAGGACATCACCGGCGCCACCCTGCGCGATCGCAACCTGCTCACCGGCGATAGCCCCCTGGCCGCGCACCAGTTGGGCAAGGATTCCGCCTTGGCCCTGTTGGAAAAGTTCGGCTCCTAGCCCCTCCCCCCTGCCCCATCACCCACCCCCGGTGATGGGGATTTCTTTTTGACTTTCATAGAGACTTGCGACACACTTATCCCTTGAGTCATTTCTTTGAGGAATCTAAGGAGGTTCCATGTCTCTCCCCACCCCGCCCTCGCGCTCCCTCTACGACCGCATCTTTGCCGATCTCTCCCCCTCCGACGCCCAACGCCCCGCCATCACCGAGGTGGACTCCGGCCAGCACATCACCTACGGCGAGCTGCGCACCAGGATCGACGCCTTCGCCGGATACCTCGCCGCGCGGGGAATCGGGCCGGGCGACGTGGTGGCCGTACAACTGCCCAGTTCCATCGACTTCGCAGTGGCCTTTTACGGTGTGCTGCGGGCCGGGGCCACCGCCACCCCGATGGGCATGCTCCTCAATGAGAAGGACACCATGAACATCGTGGCCAACTCCGGCGCGGTACTCCTGCTCAGCGCCCTCGATCACAGCGCCGCCCCCACGGAGGCCCTGTTTCTCCCTGCCTCCGCGCTTCCCGGCATTTACCGCGACGCCCTCCCCGCCCCCGATATTTCCCTGGACCCCGACCGCACCCTGGCCTGCATTCCTTTCTCCTCCGGCACCACCGGCGCACCCAAGGGCGTGAAACTCAGCCACCGCAACCTGGTGTCCAATATCTTCCAGGTGCGCGAGGCCATCGAGGCTCTGGGGCTCAACAGCGATGCCCGCGTCCTCGCGCCCCTGCCGTTTAGCCACATCTACGGTCTGACCATTCTGCTCGCTATTCCCCTCGTGCAGCGCGCGCACATCTTCACCATGGCGCGCTTTGATCTCCCGCTCTTCCTGCGCAGCCACGAGGAACACTGCATTACCTTCACCTTCATCGCCCCGCCCATCGCGGTGGCCCTGGCCAAGCACCCGTCCGTGGCGGAGGTAGACATGTCCTCCCTGCGCGTGCTCATCTCGGCTGCCGCCTCCCTGGATTCCCAGCTCGCCCTCGCGGTGGAAGAGCGGCTGGACGCCCGCGTGATTCAGGGCTACGGCATGACGGAGGCTAGCCCCATCGTCACCCTGGGGGACTTTGATACCGCCGATCGCGGCTCCATCGGCTATCCCCTTCCCCTCACGGAATGCAGGCTCGTCAATCCCGAGACCCTGGAGGATCACCCCACCCGGGGAGAGCTGCTCATTCGCGGCCCCCAGGTCATGCAGGGATACCTCAACAACCCGGAGGCCACCGCCGCCACGATCCTCCCCGAGGGGTGGCTGCGCACCGGCGACATCGTGGAAAAGGGAGAATCCGGGGAACTCTACGTGGTGGACAGGGCCAAGGAGGTCATCAAATACAAGGGGTACCAGGTGGCTCCCTCGGAATTGGAGGCCCTGCTGCTCACCCGCAGCGATATTGACGATGCCGCCGTGGTGGGCGCGTACCGCGAGGGCCTGGAGATCCCACGCGCCTTTGTGGTTCCCGCCCCCGGGTGCCTCCTTGACCCGGAGGAGATCATGGCGTGGGTGGCCGAGCGCGTCACCCCGTACAAGAAGATCCGGCACGTGGACGTGGTGAAGTCCGTGCCCAAGTCCGCCACGGGGAAGATCCTACGCCGCGAACTGCGCGAGGTTCCCCTCGCCGCATAGGACGCATGAAAGAGAGGGGGTTTCCGGTAACCCGGAAACCCCCTCTCTTTCTCTCGGCTAGGCCGTAGCTAGGGCAGCCGGGGCTAGTTATTCAGCGGCTTGCGCGTCTTGGCCATGTGCATGGCGCGCTCGGCGTTCTTCGGCTGCACCAGCACCGCGGAGGCCTCCCGGCTCTCCCGTAGGCCCAGCTCGTGGGCATCAATCTCGCCCTCACCGGCGTACTCGCGGGCCAGCGCCGCACCGATGGCCTGATCCGTCTCGGTGCCCTCTGTGTAGGCCAGCTCGCCGGAGTACAGCGGCAGTTTCCCGGAGACCGGAGCCTGGTACCCCTCGGCCAGTTCCTCGGCCAGGGCCACGGCGTCCGCGATCACGTGATCCGGGGAGAGCACCACGCGATCGCCCTCCCGCAGCAGCGGGAGATTAACCGCCGGAATGGGCTTGGTATTCAGCAGCATGGAGAAGGCCTTTTCATGCGGGTTCTCCACCCCCATCTCCACCAGGCGTTCCAGCGCGCGCACGGTGCCGCCCCAGCCGGGGAAGAGTCCCACCGAGCGCTCCGGGAAGCCCACGCGGGTTTCCGCGTGAATCACGGAGGCGTCCGTGTGCAGCAGCAGTTCCAGGCCGCCGCCCAGGGCCACACCGCGCACCGCGCCCACCACGGGGAAGGCGGCGTCGCGCAGCGCCTGGAGGGATACCGCACCGGCCCGCACTACCTCGTAGGCGGCCTCGGCCTTGCCCGTGGCCGCCAGGCTGGCGATGGTGGGCAGATCAGCACCCGCGCAGAAGGACGTCGGGTTATCCGAGGCGATCACCAGGGCGCGAATATCGATGCGCTCGGCCACCTCGCGCATGATGTCCAGGGCCGGAACGCTACAGGCGTTCATCGGGGTGGTGAAGGTGTACAGGGCGATGCCATCGGCGCGCTTGTACACGGTGGCGGCGTCATTCTGCGCGATGATCTCCGCGCCCTCCACCAGATCGGCTACCTTGACCACGCCCTCGCGCTCGCGGGGAGCCTGCGGGGTGCCGTCGCTGCCCAGCACCTTGCCCTCCGCGTAGAAGCCGCCGGCCTTGACCGCGGCGGTCAGCAGGGCCGGGGCCTCGCCCTCGTACAGGGAGGCCAGCCACTCCACGCCCAGGGAATCCGCCAGGGCAAAGGGGCCCTTCTTCCAGCCGTAGCCCAGGGCCATAGCGGCGTCGATGGCGTCTACCGCGTCGCAGATCTCCGGTGCGGTCTCGCAGCAGTAGGTCAGCGTGGTCAGCAGCACGTCCTTGGCGTAGCGCCCCTCGGGGGTATCCGCCGTGAGGAGTTCGCGGGCGTCGCTGGGCACCGTGTACTTCTCGCGCGGGCGGTAATCGCCCGTCTCAAAGTCAAAGACCTCGTCGCGGCCCCGGTAGAAGCCGGACTGCGCGGTGCGCCCGGTGAAGCCCTTGTCCAGCAGCGTGGTGAACTCGGGGCGCTGCGTGATGTCAAAGCGATGATAAGCATCCTTCTCCGGCAGCGCGGAAAGCAGCGAACCCCAGATGGCGGGCACCAGTTGCAGGCCCACGTAATCAAAGAGGCCAAAGATTCCGGTGCGCGGAATACCAAAGGCGCGGCCAAAGGCGGTATCCGCCTGCTCCGGAGCGATCCCCTGCTCGAAGGCGATGTGGGCACCGGCAGCCATCCAGAAGTTACCAATGCGGTTGGCGATGAAGCCGGGGGTATCGCGGCAGTCCACGATCACCTTGCCCATCTGGCGCTCCAGCACGTGCGTGAGTGCCTCGATGACCTCCGGGCGGGTATCCGGCCCCGCCACCAACTCCACCAGGCGCATGACGCGCGGCGGGTTGAAGAAGTGCGTGATGGCAAAGTCCTTGCGGAAGGACTCGTCCAGGCCGCCGAGGAGTTCCGCGAGCGGAATGGTGGAGGTATTAGAACTAACCGGGGTACCGGGGGCGCGGTGGGCGTCGATGCGGCGGAAGGTGTCCTGCTTGACCTTGAGGTCCTCAAAGACGGCCTCCACGATCCACTCCGCCTCGCCCAGTCGATCCAGGTGATCCTCCACGTTGCCGGGAATCACGTTCTCCGCGTATTCCGGGCGCATGAAGCCGTGGCGCTTGAGCTGAAGTTCGATGCCCTTCTTGGCGCGGGCGTCCCGGTCCTCTCCCTCGGCGGGAATATCCAGCAGGTGAACCTTGACCCCGGCGTTAGCCAGGTGGGCGGCGATACCCGCGCCCATCGAACCCGCGCCGAATACGGCGGCGGTGCGAATGGTGTGTGCGTCAGACATGTGCTTAAACCTCCAGAATCAGAGCGATACCCTGGCCGCCGCCGATGCACAGCGTGACCAGGCCGTAGCGACCGCCGGTGGCGCGCAGGCGGGCGATGAGCTTGGTGGTGAGGATCACGCCGGTGGCACCGATCGGGTGCCCCAGGGCGATGGCGCCGCCATCGACGTTGGTCTTGGCCGGGTCAAAGCCCAGCTGATCGGACACCGCCAGGCACTGCGCGGCGAAGGCCTCATTGGACTCGATGAGGTCGATGTCCTCCAGCTTCAGACCGGCCTTCTTCAGGGCCTTGGGCACGGCGGCCACCGGGCCCAGGCCCATGTACTTGGGATCGCAACCGGCGATGCCCCAGCTGACCACGCGGGCCTGGGGGTTCAGGCCGTGCTCGTCCACGGCCGCCTGGCTGGCCATGACGGTGACGGCGGCGGCGTCGTTAATGCCCGAGGCGTTACCGGCGGTGACGGTGCCCTCCTTGCGGAAGGTGGGGCGTAACTTGGCCAGGCCCTCCAGGGAGGTTTCGCGGGGGTGCTCATCGGTGGTGAACTCGCCACCGCGCACCGGGACGGGCACGATCTGATCCTTAAAGCGGCCCTCGTCGATCGCGGCGCGGGCGCGGCGCTGGGATTCCAGGGCGTACTCGTCCTGGCGCTCGCGGCTGATACCAAACTTCTCCGCGATGTTCTCCGCCGTGATGCCCATGATTCCGTTGCCCATCGGGTCGGTGAGCGCGCCAGTGAGCCAGTCATCCAGGGTGCCATCGCCCATCTTGATTCCCTTGCGCATGCCCGGAATGGAGTACGGGGCGGCGCTCATCACCTCGGTGCCGCCGACGAGCGCGAGGCTGCTATCGCCGGTGATCATCTGCTGCGCGGCGCTGACGATGGCCTGCACGCCGGAACCGCAGAGGCGATTGACAGCGTAGGCGTGGCTGGACTGCGGCAGTCCCGCCTCCAGGGCCACCGCGCGGGGGGTGTAGACGTCGCGCGGGCGGGAGGTCACCACGTTGGCAAAAACGGAGGCGTCGAAGGCATCGGCGGGGGCGCCGGAGCGCTCGATCACGGCCTTGGCCACGTGAGCGCCGAGGTCGATGGGGGTGTAGGAGGACAGGGAGCCCAGGAAGGTACCGATGGGCGATCGGGCGGATTCGACGATGTACACGGATTCCGTCATGTTCTTGCTCCTTATTTTTCGGGTACCACTCGCGTTCACGCTTCCGGGCAGTGCTTCTGATAAGAAGCCACCGGACAGCCGCGTAGGCGAATGGTGATTCGCAGCAACCTCCCCCACTGTAATGGCGGTCACCCCATGCTGCAATACCCCGCCAGGGCACAGGTGATGCCGGGTGCGGCGACGGCGCGGCGGCTGGAGCAGCAGCCGATGCGATGGCCGGTGCAGCAACCTGCGCGGCAACCGATGCAGCAGAGGAGCGGCGTGGTATAAAAAAACAGTTCATAATTGGCACTGGCGGTGTACCAGCACCACGCCCATAATGGCCCCCATGACTCAATCCACCACTGGTTCTCCCCTGGTCAAGCGCGGCTTGGCCGATATGCTCAAAGGCGGCGTCATCATGGACGTGGTCACTCCCGGGCAGGCAAAAATCGCCGAGGAGGCGGGCGCCGTGGCCGTTATGGCCCTAGAGCGCGTGCCCGCCGACATTCGCGCCCAGGGCGGCGTGGCCCGCATGTCCGACCCCGACCTCATCGAGGGAATCATCGAGGCCGTGAGCATTCCCGTGATGGCCAAGGCCCGCATCGGGCACTTCGTGGAGGCCCAGGTGCTGGAATCCCTCAAGGTGGACTTCATCGACGAGTCCGAAGTGCTCTCCCCCGCCGATTACACCCATCACATCAACAAGCAACCCTTCACCGTTCCCTTTGTCTGCGGAGCCACCAACCTGGGCGAGGCGCTGCGCCGAATCACCGAGGGCGCGGCCATGATCCGCTCCAAGGGTGAGGCCGGTACCGGCGACGTCTCCGAGGCCACCCGGCACATTCGCACCATCACCGAGGAGATCGCCGCCCTGCGGCACCTGCGCGAGGAGGAACTCTACGCCGCCGCCAAGGAACTGGCCGCACCCTATGACCTAGTGGCCGAGGTGGCCCGCACCGGCAAACTGCCCGTGGTGATGTTCACCGCCGGCGGGGTAGCCACCCCCGCCGACGCCGCGATGATGATGCAGCTGGGGGCCGACGGCGTCTTTGTGGGCTCCGGCATCTTCAAGTCCGGCGATCCCGCCGCCCGCGCCGCTGCCATCGTGCGCGCCACCGCCGCCTACGATGACCCCGCCGTGATCGCGGAGGTCTCGCGCGGGCTGGGCGAGGCCATGGTGGGGATCAACGTCGGCGACCTGCCCGCGCCGCACCGCCTGGCGGAACGAGGCTGGTAATCATGGTGTGCGTGGGCGTTCTAGCCCTTCAGGGCGGCGTGGCCGAACACGCCGAGATGCTCACGGACCTGGGCGCGCAGGTACGCCTGGTGCGCCGACCCGAGGACGTCACCGGCGTGGACGCCTTTGTACTCCCCGGCGGCGAGTCCGGCCCCATCGACCGCCTGGCCGGTATCTTCCGGGTGCGCGAGCCGCTCATCCAGGCCATCAAGCAGGGCGCGCCCGTGCTGGGTACCTGCGCCGGACTGATTCTGCTCAGCCGCTGGGGGCTGCTGGACGTGAAGGTGGAGCGCAACGCCTTTGGCCCCCAGGTTTCCTCCGTTCACACCCGGGTGGACTGGGAGGGCACCGCGCTCGACGTCGCCTTTATCCGCGGCCCCAAGATCACCGCCGTGGGACCCGCCGCCACCGCGTGCGCCTACTACGAGGGCGCGATCGTGGGCGCGCGCCAGGGAAACCGGCTGGGGTGTTCCTTTCACCCGGAACTCACCGGGGATACCACCCTGCACCGCCGCCTGCTCGCCGCGGTGCGCTAAAGGGTGCTTATCGACATCCCGGTCGATAAGCACCCCTGTAGTTCCGCTAGTCGTTGAGCTTGCGGTATTGGAACACCTGGTCCGCAATGCCGTACTCCACGGCCTCCTCCGCCGTGAGGATCTTATCGCGGTCGGTGTCAATGCGGATCTGCTCTGCGCTGCGGCCGGTGTGGGCGGCCAGCGTCTTTTCCATCAGCGTGCGCATACGCTCGATCTCCGCCGCCTGAATCTCCAGGTCAGAAACCTGACCCTGGGTGCCTTGGGTGGCGGGCTGGTGGATCAGCACGCGGGAGTTAGGAAGCACGGCGCGCTTGCCCTTGGCCCCGGCCGCGAGCAGCACGGCGGCGGCGGAGGCTGCCTGACCCAGGCAGACCGTCTGCACGTCCGGGCGCACGTACTGCATGGTGTCATAGATCGCCATGAGTGCGGTGAAGGAACCGCCAGGGGAATTGATGTACATGGTGATGTCCCGGTCCGGGTCCAACCCCTCTAGCACCAGGAGTTGCGCCATGATGTCATTCGCGGAGGTATCGTCCACCTGGGTACCCAGGAAGATAATGCGCTCCTCAAAGAGCTTGGCATAAGGATTAGTTTCCTTGGTCCCGTAGGCCGACTGCTCGATAAAGGAGGGCAGCACGTAACGAGCCGAGGGCATCTGGAAAGCGTTATTCATGGATATTCTCCTCTTTTCCTCTTAGTTGCTCACGGAACCCTGGGCGGTGGTAATCACGTGATCCACCAGGCCGTATTCCTTTGCCTGCTGCGCGGTAAACCAGCGATCACGATCGGAATCCTTGGTGATCTGCTCGAAGCTCTGCCCGGAGTGCTCCGCGATCAGCTGCGCCATCTCCTTCTTGGTAGCGGCGAACTGCTCGGCCTGAATGGCGATGTCGGCGGCGGTGCCACCCACACCCGCCGAGGGCTGGTGCATCATGATCCGCGCGTGCGGCAGCGCAAAGCGCTTGCCCGGGGTGCCGGCGGTGAGCAGGAACTGCCCCATCGACGCCGCCAGCCCCATGCCATAGGTAGCCACATCGCAGGGGGAGTACTTCATCGTGTCATAAATGGCCATGCCCGCGGTGACGGAACCACCGGGGGAATTAATGTACAGGGAAATATCCCTGGTGGGATCCTCCGCGGAAAGCAGCAGAATCTGGGCGCACAACTTATTGGCGATCTCATCGTCCACCTGGCTCCCCAGGAAGATAATGCGCTCACGCAGCAGCCGCTCGTACACAGAATCGCTCAGGTTCAGCCCCTGAGCCTCCGCGGCCATCGTGGTAGAAGCGTTCATGGTCTTATCCATCTCCTTGTATCTCTTCTCGGTTGCTTGATACTTCCCACAGGCTACCCGCGCCGTGGGGCGAGACGGGAGAAAAATCGGCCTTGTTCGCTCACAGCGTTGGGGGTTGCCCTGCGCGCACGAAAAAGGCCCGGCCACCGGGGCCGGACCTTATCTCATGCGGGCCTATGCAGGCGCGGGAAAAGGATTACTCCTTGTCCTCTGCCTCATCCTCTTCCTCACCGAAGTAATCCGTGGGATCCACGGCATTGCCCTCATCGTCCTTCACCGTGGTGCGGCAGATAGCGGAGGCCAGGGCCTTACCGCGACGCACATCGGAGAACAGGTTAGCGATCTGCCCGGACTGGGAGAGCTGCTGCACGAACTGGTTGGGATCCATGCCATAAGCCTGAGCGGTAAACATGATGTGATCCGTCAGCTCCTGCTGGGAAACCTCCGGGGCCTCCTGCTCAGCCAGGGCATCCAGGAAGAGCTGCGTGCGCACGGCCTCCTCGGCGCTGGTGCGCTGCTCCTTATCAAACTCCTCGCGGGTGGTGCCCTGCTGCTCCAGGGCGGAGTTCAAGGCGGCCTCATCGTGCGCGAGCTGACCCAGCAACTGGTGGAGCTGGTTGTGCACCTGCTCGTTCACCACGCCCTCCGGCAGCGGGAAGTCCGCGTCGGCCAGGGCCTTCTCCAGCACGGCATCGCGGATAGCGGTGGCCTGCTCCGCCTTCTTGGACTCCTCCACCTGGCTCTTGGTGGACTCGCGCAGCTCCTCCACGGTGTCGAACTCGGAGGCCATCTGCACGAACTCCTCGTCCAGATCCGGCAGCTTGCGCTCCTTGGTCTGCTGGACGTGCACCGCGATGGTGGCTTCCTCGTCCTTGTGCTCGCCGCTGCGAATCTTGGCGGTGAACTCGTTATCCTCGCCGGTCTTCATGCCGCGCAGAGCGGTATCCAGGCCGTCAATGAGGTCACCCTGGCCGATCTCGTAGGACAGGCCCTCGGTGGTGGCCTCGTCCACGACCTCGCCGTCGATGGTGGCCTTGAGATCAATGATCGCGTAATCGCCGGTCTTAAGCTTGCGCCTGGTGTCCTTCAGTTCTGCGAAGCGACCGCGCAGCTGGTCGATGGCCTCGTCCACGGCCTCATCGTCCACCTTGAGGGCGGGAACGGTGACCTCGATGGCGGAGAAGTCCGGCACCTCAAACTCGGGGCGCACGTCCACCTCGGCGGTGAACTCCACGTACTCCTTGTCCTTGATCTCCGTGACGTCCACGTCCGGCTGGCCCAACGGGTTCAGCTCGTTCTCCCCCAGCGCGGCCTCGTAACGGGAGGGCAGCATGTCATTGACCACCTGCTCCAGGATCGGGCCGCGGCCAAAGCGGGCGTCGATAAGCTGGCGCGGAGCCTTCCCCTTGCGGAAACCGGGGATGGAAACCTGCTGCGCAATGGCGGCATAAGCCTGGTCGAGCTCGCCCTTCAGCTCATCGAAGGGAACGTTCACAGTGAGCTTGACACGGGTGTCGCTCAGCTTCTCGACGGAACTCTTCACGAGTCACTCTCCTGGATTCGGTGAATAGATGTGTACGTCGGGGCGACAGGATTTGAACCTGCGACCCCCTGCTCCCAAAGCAGGTGCGCTACCAAGCTGCGCCACGCCCCGTACAGGCCGCCACTTTACCGGCTCCGCAAAAACTCCCCTCACACCGGGGTAGGTTAAAGGCCCCGCCGCGAGTGCGACAGGGCCCAGACCTGGAGGGAACGACGGGAATCGAACCCGCGTCTTCAGCTTGGAAGGCTGAGGTATTAGCCACTATACGACGTTCCCCTGGCGTGATTGGCAGTGTATCGCACCAGGTGTGCGATACCAAACGCCCTGCCCCCACCCGCTCCTCGGCTGTCCCGAATGTCCTGGGACGATCCCTAGCCTCCCGGGCGGCAGGGAGGGGCCGCCGCCGCTAGGCCGTGGGGGCAATACCCGTGCGCTCATAATCGGCCAGAATGTCAATGCGGCGCTGGTGGCGCTCCGCCTGCGACCACTCCTGATCCAGGAAGGCGTCCACGATCTTCAACGCCTCCTCCGGGGAGTGCATGCGCCCGCCGATGCCGATGAGCTGTGCATTATTGTGCTCGCGAGCCAGGCGGGCCGTCTCCTCCGACCACGCCAGGGCGCACCGCGCACCCTTAACCTTGTTCGCGGCGATCTGCTCGCCGTTGCCGGAACCGCCCAGCACGATTCCCAGGGAACCGGGGTCATTCACCGTCCGCTGCGCCGCCTCGATACAAAAGGCCGGATAATCGTCCTCGGCATCGTATTCATGGGCACCACAGTCAATGACCTCGCGCCCGGCACCCTTGAGATGCTCCGCAATGGTGTTCTTCAGCTCAAAACCGGCGTGGTCCGCCCCTAGATATACGCGCATGGTGACAATTCTATAGAAAGACTCCGGGCAAGCGCTCCTGCGGAGCTGCACGACGATCGTTACACTCGGACCGCGTCAAGCAAGATACTTGAACGCCTCTAATAGTTCGTCACGAAAGGTACCTCCATGACCGTCTCTCCTCAAAGCAGCGCCAACACCGCCACCAAGGTGGCCGGTACCGCCGCCCTCGCAGCAACCCCCGCCGCGCTCGGCGCGCTCAGTGACGCCCCGGGGGCCGACGCCGCCGACGCCACCATCCTGCACGAGGAAACCGGACCCGCCGAGGAAGTGCAGGAGGAGACGGTTTCCACCTCCGATCCCAACTCCGACCCCGCCGGGGCCGCCACTGCCGAAGAAATCACCGCCGAAGA
The DNA here is from genome assembly GCF_033783015.1 of Corynebacterium sp. 21KM1197. NCBI lineage: Bacteria > Bacillati > Actinomycetota > Actinomycetes > Mycobacteriales > Corynebacteriaceae > Corynebacterium > Corynebacterium sp. 21KM1197. Next base: position 1,771,900 of record NZ_CP123907.1, read on the forward strand.
GATCAATACCCTCACCAACGAGGTACGCGAGGAACACGGCCTCCCACCCTTAAGCCTGGACGCGACGCTCAATGACGAAGCCGCACAATGGGCCAAGACCATGAGCACCACCGGGATCTTTGAGCACGCCGAGGGAGATTTTTCCGAGAATATTCACTTCCACGGAGCCACAATCAGCGCGCAGAATGTGATGCAGGACTGGTTGGACTCCGAGGGGCACCGGGCCAACCTGCTCGACCCCGAGGCCACGCGCATGGGAGCTGGAGTCTCTCACGATGAAAACGGCACCTACTCCGTACAGCGCTTTATCTAAAAGGTTTTTGTTTAGCGACGTCGCGGGCCAGGGGGTAAGCAAACTTTCGCACCGAATTACCTATACCTTAAATGCTCCTGCATGGTACGACCCTACCTTTCTTCCCATGCCATTCACACCGAGCACCAGGGGGAACATCAAAAATTGACCAAAGCGAAATGGAAAAGTTGCCATACTGTAACCATTTTCCCTTAGCGCCAGTACCCCTTTCCCGTTATGCTGGTCCACCGTGGCGCGAGAGTACAAAACCGTATCCAGGATTTGTTTCGCGCCACACGACATGTCAGAAACACACGAAAGGGAACGTGAGAGATGAAGCTGTCTCGTAAGTTCGCCGTCAGCGCAGCCACCCTGGTGTGGCCGCTTCCGCCACCATCGCCCCCGCGATGGCCGATGAGCGCCCCTCCTTCATCCCCGGCCAGACCCTCTCCCCCGAGGCAGCCGCCGCACAGAAGGATGCCAAGAAGCCCTCCGACATGGAGAAGGCCGAGCTGACCGGCAAGCGCCTGGACAACGCCAAGAAGGGCGTGGACACCGCCAAGGGCATCGTGGACACCCTGGGTGGCCTGGGTGGCCTGTTCGGCGGCGGCCAGGCCGCCGGTGGCGACGACGCCTCCGGCGAGGCCGACTGCTAATTCTTAACCTTTAAGGATTGAGCACTCAAGAGTGAGGCCGCTTTCCTCTGCCCCGGCATGAGGAAGGTGGCCTCACCTCGTATTTTCTCATGGTCTTGCCGCGATGCAGCGAGGAGCAAGGCAGGACGTCCACAGCAGTGACAGATGCCGGAGTCGCAGAGGAGTGTAACGGCCATCGCCCACATTCCTATATGATAGGTACAGAGTTCCAAACAGAAGGGAGAAACCGTGCCTACCGCACCCAAGCTTCACGCCCTCACTGCCATCTGCGGCAGCGCCCTGTTGGTCACCGCCTGTGGCAGCAGTGAGGCGCAAACCGCATCTGTCGGCACCACCTCGGCGATAGCTTCTACAACCGCAGAGCCAACCACCACCCCCGGCAGCGCAAGCGCTAGCGAGACGCCGGAGGACGCTTCCTCTTCCGAGGCCTCTCAGCCTCAGGAAACGCAAGACGATAATCCCGATGGGGGCCACAGCCTGTACGATCCCAACCCTATGGATGCCCAGTCCGTGGCTCTCGGAGAAACGTATTACTCCAACTGCGGACAAGCAGAAGCGGCACTCGCGCTCCCCCTCCATGAGGGACAACCGGGCTATCGCCCCGCGCTGGATCGCGACGGTGACGGGATCGCCTGCGAACCAGAAAATTGGTCAGAGCCGGGAGTCTGGCCCAGCCCCACTCAGGTGCCCAAGGCATTCGGGATGGAAGACCTGGAACGTCTGAAAAACGATCCCAATATCGACTACGACCCCAACGAATATCCTGGGTACAACCCCGAATATGACTAAAGTACTCTAAGGCCGTTCCAGGCTTTTCAGATTAGCGTGCACCGCTATCAAAAAGAGTACTGATCAAGGCATCTATATCGCCCCGCTAGCGAGGCGATATAGAGTGGGGCAGCATTTTCCACTGCCCCACTCAATCAGCTGCGATCCCACAACCTCATGCAGATTACTGCGCGGCTATGCGCTTAATATCCTTCTCTCCATAGGCCTGCTCTCCCGGCCCCTGGTTATGAATCGCCCAGGCCAAGACCTTTGCCATATCGGAGGCCTTCACCCCTTTAAATCCACCCCAGGTAAAAAGAAATTCGCTGAGGCGGAACCCCTGTTCCCTGGACACCCAGGCAGGATAAAGCATGGCAATGCGATCAAATCCCATTCCGCGCACGTTACGGATAAAATCTCGTTTGGCCGGGCGCGAATAATCCTTGCCAAAGTCCCGATCAGAATCGGCTCCCGCTACCGCGATAGCACCAAGAAACCGCGCTCCCCTGGCATGCGCAAAACGCGCAAACTCGGTGGCAATTTCCACATCAACCTTGCGGTACGCCTCTTCTCCCTTGAAGGCGTCTTGCAGCGGGGTGGCCACGAGGTCAAAAGCAATATCGACCTCCTCCACCTGAGCAAGATCAATCCCGCTGAGGTCCTCCATGTCCGCCACCACGATCTGCTGAACCTTGGGGGAGGAATCGAGGGCCTCTACGCGGCGTCATCCCACGGCGATAATGCGCTTCATCGCATCATCCTCCGCAAGGCGATCCACCAAAAATGATCCCGTGGCCCCGGTGTGCCCGCTGATCAGCACCGTCAATTCATTGTTCGTTACGCTCAATCCCCCTTAGAACCTCGGCCCCTCCGTCCGTGTGCGCTTTAGTTCGAAGAAATGCGGATAGCCCGCGAGCGTGACGGCGGCGTCGAAAAGCTCTCCGGCCTGATCACCCTGCGGAACCCGGGTGATCACGGGGCCAAAGAAGGCCGTCTCCCCCAGTTTCACCACGGGGGTGCCCACCTCGTCGCCCACGGCGTCCATCGCGCCCTGGTGGTACTCGCGCAGGCGCGCGTCCCATTCGGTGGTGTTCGCCACCTCGGCGTAGGCCGAGTCAAGGCCCACCTCGGCCAGCGCCTGGGCGATCACCTCGTTGTACGCGCCGTAGTCCTTCTTGCCGCCCTGGCGGCCGGGGTGAATGATGGTGCCCATCGCAGTGTAGAGGGCGTCGATTTTCTCCGGCTCCTGGGCCTTGACCGCCGCGAATACGCGCGCGGGGCCCCAGTTGGCCTTCATCTTTTCCATGTAATCGGGATCGAGGTCGCGCCCCTCGTTGAGCACGGAGAGGGACATGGGCACCCAATCCACCTCGATGTCGCGGACTTTTTCTACCTCTTTGATCCACCGGGAGGTCTGCCAGCAGAACGGGCAGGAGGCATCAAACCAAAAGGTCACGGGGGTAGCCATTATTACTCCTTGTATCGCTGTGTCTTGTGACTCTCTCCACGATAGCCACCCCTGCCCGCGCGCGCCGGTGGTGCGTACTACGGTGGTAGGAAGAAACTGGTAGGGAGCAGCCCATTCTTGGGTTCCACCCATGACCCTGAGCACATCCCAAGCCCCATGTCCCCGATCCCTCAGCAGTATCCGCAGCAACCGCCCACCCCGAGTTCGCGTTCCGTCCCACCCACCCAACCGCACGTTAGATTAAGGCAAGGTACCACCATGACCTCCATTAACCTCACCCAGCAGGAAGCCCAAGCCCGCGCCGCCCTGCTGGACGTTCACCACTATGACGTCACTCTGGACCTCACCGACCCCGATTCCGGGGAATTTAGCTCCATTACCACCATCAAATTTGCGGTAAAGCAGGCCGGCGATACGTTCTTAGACCTGCGTGCCTCCCGGGTGGAGGGCGTGCGTCTCAACGGCAACGATATTCGCCCCAGCGCCCACCCCGATGGGAGCTATCACGAGGAAAACGGCATCGCGCTCACCGGCCTAGAGCCCGGCGAGCACAGCCTGCGCGTGGTGGCCACCTGCGCGTATTCCCGCACCGGGGAGGGCCTGCACCGCTTTGTGGACCCCGCCGATGGCCGCACCTACCTGTACACCCAATTTGAGACGGCGGACGCCAAGCGCATGTTCGCCTGCTTCGATCAGCCCGATCTCAAGGCCACCTATTCCTTTACTATTCACACTCCTGACGATTGGCGCGTGATCGGTAACTCCGAGCAGCACACCGTCCGGCGCGACGAGGGTACCCTCACCCACACCTCCGCCGTGGATTACCCGCTTTCCACGTATCTGGTGGCGGTGTGCGCCGGCCCCTACACGGAGGTGCGCAGCACGTGGACGGGCACGCTCACCCATCACCCGGAGACCCCGGAGGGCCAGCCGCAGGAGGTCACGGTGCCGCTGGGCCTGTACTGCCGTAAGTCACTCGCCCCGCACCTGGACGCGCAGCGCCTGTTTAAGGAGACCAAGCAGGGCTTTGACTTTTACCACCGGAACTTTGGCTTTGCCTATCCCTTTGGCAAGTACGATCAGATTTTTGTGCCGGAGTTTAACGCCGGGGCAATGGAAAACGCCGGTTGCGTGACCATTCGCGATGAATACGTGTTTACCTCCCAGGCCACGCATTATCGCTACGAGCGCCGCGCCGATACGATTTTGCACGAGCTGGCGCACATGTGGTTTGGCGATCTGGTCACCATGCGCTGGTGGGACGATCTATGGCTCAACGAGTCCTTTGCCACCTGGGCCTCGGCCATTTCCCAGGCGGAGGAAACGGAATATGACACCGCATGGGTAACCTTTGCCGCCGTGGAAAAGGCCTGGGCATATAGCCAGGATCAGTTGCCCACCACGCACCCGATTTCTACGGACGCCTCCGATATTGAGACGGTGGATCAGAACTTCGATGGCATCACCTATGCCAAGGGCGCTTCCGTGCTCAAGCAACTCCAGGCCTACGTGGGACGGGAGAACTTCTTTGCCGGGGTGCGGCGTCACTTTGCCGCCCACGCCTGGGGCAACGCCACCTTTGATGATTTGCTCGGCGCCCTGGAGGAGGCCTCCGGCCGGGACCTCAGCAGCTGGGCCGCGCAGTGGCTCAAGACCACCGGCATCTCCCGCTTGCGCCCGCGCTTTGAGGTATCCAACGGCACCTATTCCTCCTTCGAGGTGGTGCAGGAGGAGCGTCCGCGCACGCACCGCGTGGCCGTGGGCTTGTATTCGCTTATCGACACCTCCGTGGTGCGCACGCACCGCGTGGAGATCGACCTCACGGGAGAGCGCACCGAAGTTCCCGAGCTGGTGGGTCTGCCCGCCGCCGATCTGGTGCTGGTCAATGACGATGACCTCACCTACTGCCTCATGGGACTCGATGAGGGCTCCACGGAGTTCCTCATGAAGAACATCGAGCGGATCAGCGATCCGATGGCGCGCACGCTGTGCTGGTCGGCCGCCTGGGAGGCCATGCGCGATGGGAACATGCGCCCCCGCGATTACGCGGCCCTGGTGGCCCGGGGCGCGGTGCAGGAAACGGAACTCGCAGTGCTCGAAAAGATCCTTGCCCAGGCCACGGCGGCCGTCACGCTCTACGCCGATCCCACCTGGGCGGATACCGAGGGCCGGGAACTGCTTTCCTCCCTGTTCATGGAGGGCGCACGGCAGGAAAACCGGGCCGCCGCGCTGATCTTTAACCACCAGCTCACCTCCGCCCCGCTCACCGAGGAAGCCGCACAGTATCTGCGCCGACGCTACGCGGACCCAGAGACGGAAACCGACCTGCGCTGGCTGGCGCTCACCGCCGTGATCGCGCACGGGGGCTTCGAGACCTCCGAGGCGGCCCGCACGGCGATCGCGGAACTCAGCGCGGTGGATCGCACCTCCTCCGGCGCGCAGGCAGCCCTGCGCGCGCACGCCGCCGTGCCGGAGGCAGGCATAAAGCGCGAGGTATTTGCCGAGTTGGTAGCCGGGGAGATGTCCAACCTAGATTCTCGTTCCAAGATGGCGGGTTTGACCTGGGCGGATTCCGCCCCGCTGCTCGCCCAGTTCAACAAGGAGTACTTTGAGGTGGCCCCGCAGGTGTGGGAGCGACTGAGTTCTGAGATGGCGCAGCGCACCCTCATCGGGTTGTACCCGTTCTGGGACGTCACCCCGGAGGCCTTGCAGCGCGCGGATGCGCTGCTGGAATCCATGGCCTCGGCGGGTCTGCGCCGTCTGATCCTGGAGAACCGGGATCGGGTGGCCCGCATGCTGCGGCTGCGCAAGGTGGACGCGGAGGCCGCGCTGGGCTAAGCGCCCGGTAAGAGGAAAGGACGGAGGTTACTCCTCCGTCACCACCTTGATCTTGGCGATGTCCGAGCGCACCGCGTCATCGGAATACTCCACATAACTGCCGTCCCGGGACTGCGCCACGCGCTGAATCCGCATAATGGGAACGTTGCGGGGAATATTGAGGTGGGTTTGCTCCGATTGGGAGGGGATTCCGGGGCTGATGATCTCCCATTTGCGGGTGGGGGCCATATCCCAGCGCTTCTGCATGAGTTCATACAGGGAGCCGGTGAGGTCCTCCTCTAACATGCCCGGCACCAGATCCGCCGGGTAATAACTGTTCTCAATGAGCAGCGGAGTGGTATCCACCGAGCGCAGGCGCACGATATTGAGCACCGGGGCATGCGGCGGAAGGTGGAGGGACTGCGATATGCGCACGGTGGCCTCCATCATGGTGGCGCTGAGCACCTTGGAGTACACGGAAAGACCACGCTGGCGGAGCTGGATCATCAGACCCTCCAGGCAGGTCAGCTCCACCGTGGGCGGCACTCCCTTAACAAAGGTGCCGCCCGTGCGGCCGCGCCGTCTGTCAATGAGCGCTTCCATTTGAAGAATGTCTAAGGCATGGCGAACTGTCATGCGGGCCACCCCAAACTCCTCAACAAGCTGCCGCTCATTGGGCAGCTTGTCGCCTGGGGCGTAATCGCCGCGTTCAATCCAGGTTCTCATTTCATCTGCGATGATGACGTACGCAGGACTCTTTCTCGGCATCCGTTCAGGCACCCGTATCACGCTACCAATACATGAACAATTTTGCATATGACGTCTGAGCACCTCAGACAGGTGGGATTTATAGGCATTTTTCGCCTCTCCCACGTCAGAACGCCCTCACCGAGGGTTCACGCCATAACCTTTTTATTTCCACCTCCCCGGTACGTGTTACATGTATTGCACACGACACAGGAATTTCACCCCCTTTCGGGGGTATCTAGAACCACTGAAGGATGTTCTCCGCGGAGATGAGACACATGGGAACCCCCACCCCGGGCAGGGTGGTGGCACCGGCATGGAAAAGCCCCTTGACCTTGTGAGATACCTGTGAACCCCGGAAAAATGCTGACTGTTTTAGGGTATGCGAGGGCCCAATAGCCCCACCCCGCCAAGCGTGATAGCGGCCCACAAAATCCCCCGGCCCCAATGTCCGACGCACCACAATCCGATCCGCCAGATCGGGAGCACCCGCCGCCCGCGCCACCTGTTCCACGGCGCGATCCGCGATCGCCTCCACCGCCGTGCTCCCCTCCCCGTAAGCACTCCCCCGCCCCAGTGATTCCTGCGCCGGGGCTGGAACGAGCACAAAGAGATTTTCATGCCCCTCCGGCGCCACGTGGGGATCGGTGGCTGAGGGCTTGCACACGTACAGGGAATGAGACGCCCCGGTGCCACCAAACACCGCATCAAAGTCCGGCCGCCAATCCGGGGAGAACACCAAATTATGGTGCTGCAATCCCGGCAATTCCCCGCGCACGCCCAACAAAGCCAACACCACCGAGGGGCCAGGCTCACGCCCCCGCCACCACCGCGTCGAATAGGAGCGGCAGGCCGGAGGCAGCAGCGAGTGCTCCGTGTGGTGGAAATCCGCGGCGCTCACCACGGCGTCGGCAGCATAAAAGCCCTGGGTGGTGCGCACTCCCCGCACCCGGCCCGCGCGCACCTCGATCCCGGTAACCTCGCACCCCAGATTCAGGCGCACCCCCACCTGCTCGGCCAGGCGGGCGATGGATTCCACAATGGCATAAAAACCGCCCGTGGGATACCACACCCCCTGGCGCAGATCGGTGTGGCTCATCAGGTGATAAAGAGAAGGAATACGCTCCGGGCGGGAGGAAAGGAACATCGCCGGGTATTCCAGAATGTGGCGCAGCAGGGGATCGCGCGCCACCCGCGCGGTTTTCGTGGATAGCGGTCGCGCGAGCAAACCGGCCAGGCGCGGAATCTGCCCGCGCACCTCCGGGGTGAGCAGCCGTGCGGGGTGCTCAAAAGTGGTGTAAAGGAAAGTCTCTAGGGCAATGCGGTAGGCGTCGGAAGCGCTATCAAGGTAGCCCCGCAGGCGCGCGCCGGAGCCGGGCTCGATGGCGTCGAAAAGCGCCTCCGCCTCCCCCGTGCGCACCGCCACGCGACGCTCCCCCTGAAACACCTGGTAGGCGGGGTCGAGGCGGGTGAGGCCGTACTCGCGCTCCGGGGTGGTGCCAAAGTGGGCGAAAAAGCGCTCGTAGGCCTCCGGCATGAGGTACCAGCTGGGGCCGGTGTCAAAGCGGAACCCCGCCACGGAAAGGGAACCGGCGCGCCCGCCGATCTCCTCGTTCTTCTCGCACAGCGTGACCGCATAGCCCCTGCGCCCCAGCAGCGCCGCCGTGGCCAGGCCCGCCACGCCCGCGCCGATCACCACTATCCGCCCGCTTGCCATGCTCACCATTCTAAGCCGCCTAAGATCGTGCCCCATGCACAGCAATCAGATTCACCTTGCCTCCCGCCCCACCGGCTGGCCGCAGCCGGCAAACTTCCGCGCGGTGCGCGCCGAACTCCCCGCGCTGGCACCGGGCGAGGTGCGGGTGCGCAACGAATACATCTCCGTAGACCCCTACATGCGCGGGCGCATGAGCGACGCCCCCAGCTACATCCCGCCCTTTGCTCTCGACGCCCCCATGACCGGTTCCGCCGTGGGGCGCGTGGTGGCCTCCCAGGCCAAGGATCTCCCCGAGGGCACCCTGGTCACCCACCAGCAGGGCTGGCGCGACGTGGCCCAGGGCCCAGCCACAGAGTTCCGCGCCGTGGATGACGCCCTCTCCCCCTCCGCCTACCTCGGAATCCTGGGGATTACCGGCATGACCGCCTACGCCGGGCTCACCCGGATCGGCCGGCTGCAACCGGGCGAGACGGTGTTCGTCTCCGGGGCGGCCGGGGCCGTGGGCAGCGCCGTGGGGCAGATCGCCCGCCTGCTCGGTGCCGGAACCGTGATCGGCTCCGCCGGAGGCCCGGAGAAAACCGCCCTGCTCACCGAGCGCTACGGCTTTGACGTGGCGCTGGATTACAAGGCCGCGCCCATCGCGGAGCAACTCCCCGCCGGGATCGACCTGTACTTTGACAACGTGGGCGGGGACCACCTGGAGGCCGCCATCGGGGCCATGAACCGCTTTGGCCGCCTGGTGGAATGCGGCATGATCAGCCAATACAACCTGGAAAGGCCCGAGGCCGGGCCGCGCAACATGACGGAGATCGTGAAGAAGTCTCTGCGCATGGAGGGCTTTACCCTGGGCGATCACCTGGACATCGCGCCCGAGTTCCTGGGCAAGGTCGTCCCCTGGCTCAAGGAGGGGAAGTTGGTGTACGAGGAGACCGTGGCGGAGGGGTTAGACAATGCCGTGGAGGCGTTCTTGACCATGATGCGCGGGGGCAACAAGGGGAAGATGGTGGTGCGGATCTAACCTCGCCACTGTGTGACTGGTGAGGTCATCCCCCGCCCCGCCAGCCACCACTTGCGGCGGGCTGGCACCCGCACGCGCCGCCGGGTAATCTCCGCTGCCGGGGTACGTTCCAGGGCGACCAGCAATTCCGCATACACGTCACGGGCCAGGCGCACCGCCCGGCGCGCACCGCCCGGCAAGAGCGCCAGGCCCGGTTCCGCGGCGTCCAGGTCGGCGCGAATATCTCGCACAATCTCCGCCTTGTCCCCCTCGCTCAACGGCACGGGATAGTAGCGCCGCCCCAGCCGGGCGGTATCGTCCCCGAGGTCGCGCAGGAAGTTCACCTTTTGAAAGGCCGCGCCCAGCCTGCGGGCAGAGTGTTGCATGATCTGATAATCGCTCGGTAATACCTCCACGCCACGGATAAAAACCGCCACGCACATCAGCCCGATCACCTCGGCGGAGCCGTACACGTATCGCTCGAACTCCGCCTTACTCATGAGGTGCGGCTTCATAGAACGGGGCGCAATATCGGCCCGCATGGAGGAGAAAAAGGCCCGCACCCATTCCTCCTCGAATCCGCACCGGCGGGCGGTGAGCCCAAAGGCGTGGAGCACGGGGTCGGGGGAAAAGCGGCTGCGCATGGCTGCCAGCGCCGCCTGTTCGTAGGAATCGAGGCAGGCGGCCACGTCTATTCCGGCCTCCGCGCCCACCCCGTCCACGATCTCATCGGCCACGCGCACCATCGCGTAGAGGGCGCGAATATCGGCGCGCTCGCGGTGGCCCAAAAGCCGGGTGGAGAGCGAGAAACTAGAGGAGTATGCCGCCAGCACCCGCGCGCTGGCGCGGGTGGCGAGGGAGTCGAAGAACTCTAGGCGGCTGGTGCTCACTCGTCCGTATTTTAACGGAAGCGGCGCGGGAGTTCCGGCTCGCCCAGCCCCAGCATAAGGCGGTTGGCCCACTGGAAAAAGGCGGTGGAGTTAATCGCGTCCACCACCGCGAGGTCGCCAAAGCCCACCGCGCGCAGGGCAGCCACGTGCCCCGAATCAAAGGAAACCGGGGTGTTGGTGAGCGCCCGGGCGGCGTCGCGCAGCGCGTTCCATTGGGGCGAGCCGAGGTCGGCGGCCACGCCCTCGTCCAGCAGGCGGTGAATATCGGCCTCGCGTTGGGATTCCTGGATCGCGCGGCCCGCGTGCACGGAGGCGCAGTACACGCAGCCGTTGAGCCGGGAGGCCACGGTGGCGGCCAGTTCGCGCTCTGCGCGGCCCAGGCCGCCCTCGGTGTTATAGAAGATGTCCAGGTCCGTCAGGGTGCGGGCGCGCAGCGCGCGGGGGTCGCGGGCCAGGAGCCGGAAGTACTCGGACTTCTCCCGCTCCGGCTTAATCAGAGCGGCACGTTGTTCCTCGGTGAGGTTCTCCGCCGGGGGCACCCAGGGCCGCCACCCCAGGGAGTGCGCCACGAAGTGCGCCGGGCGGTGCATGCCGGGATAGGTGGGCACGGTAAAGGTCGGCTCCACGGCGGGCTCCCCGGAGCCCTCAGAATCAGAAGCACCCGCCAGCACCCGCAGCCCGTGAATCACACGCACCTGAAAGGCCACGAAGCCGATCAGTTGCGCCATCGCCACCACCTGATCCGGGGTCCACCCCTGCCGGGCAAGGTCGGCCACGTCGAGCGCGTTGGCGGACGCCGGGCGCGTGGCCAATTGCCAGGCCCACTGCCGCGCCGCGCGCAGGGCCGGATTCTCCACGGCGGGTTCCTCCACCGCGAGGTCGGCATAGAACTCCACGGCCTTATCCACCCCGGCGCTGCGCGCCACAATCAGCGCCAGATCATAGCCCACGCCGGGCGGCAGAATCTCCCCCTCCACGAGCGCCTCGAAGGCCTCCTGGGCGTTATCCCTGGCCTGGGGGCGCGCGGCGCGCAGTGTCTCGGCCGAGGGTGCGTCGATAAGCATGGTGATGATGTCCGTCATGGTGTCCTTTCCTATAGTCCCAGGTTGAGCGCGCCGTCCCGGTAGCGCTGGCCGGGAATAGCGCGCAGCAGGGCCTGGGTGTATTCCGAGGCGGGGTGATCAAAGACCTCCGCCGTGTTGCCCCATTCCACCTGCTCGCCCCGGTGAATCACGCTCACCGTGTGGGCGATCTGGCGTACCACGGCGAGGTCGTGCGAGATGAACACATAAGTTAAGCCTAATTCCTCCTGGAGGCGGCGCAGCAGGGCAATGATCTGCGCCTGCACGCTCACGTCCAGGGCGGACACCGCCTCATCGAGCACCACCAACTCCGGTTCCACGATCAGGGCGCGGGCCAGGGCCACCCGCTGGCGCTGCCCGCCGGATAACTCGGCGGGTCTGCGGGAGGCCAGCGCGGGATCCAGGGCCACCAGATCGAGGTATTCCTCCACCTTGCGGCGCAGGCCGCGTGGGGCGAGCCCGCCGATATTGCGCAGGGGTTCGCCCACCGAATAGCCCACGCTGCGGCGCGGGTCCAGTGAGGAATAGGGGTTCTGGTACACCAACTGCACCCTGCGCCGCAGCCCACGCAGGCCCCGCACCCCCAGTCCCTCCACGCGGGTATCCCCGAGCCGCACCGAACCGGCGGTGGGGCGCTGGAAACCAGCGATAATCCGCCCGGTGGTGGTCTTGCCGGAACCGGACTCCCCCACGATCGCATGCGTGCTGCCACGCGGCACGGAGAAACTCACGTCGCGCACCGCGGGCACACCGCCAAAGCGCTGTTCTAGGCGCTGCACCTCCAGCAGGGGCGGCTCCTCCGGCTCCACTGCCGACACCGCCCGCACCATCTCCTGGGGCGCGGAGCTAAGCGAGGGGGCGTCGGCAAGCAGGCGGCGGGTGTACTCGGAGCGGGGATCGGTGAGCACGGTGACCGCCAACCCCTCCTCGCGCACCTGTCCGCGCTGCATGACCACCACGCGATCGGCGCGATCGCCCGCCACCGCGAGGTCGTGGGTGATAAAGAGAATCCCGATGCCGCGCTCGCGGCGCACGGAATCTAGGAGATCGAGAATGATCTTCTGCACCGTGACATCGAGCGCCGAGGTGGGCTCGTCCGCGATGAGCAGTTCCGGTTCCAGGGCCAGGGCAGCGGCGATCAGCGCGCGCTGCTTGAGGCCCCCGGAGAGTTCGTGCGGGTACTGGCGGGCGCGGCGGGCGGGATCGTCGATGCCTACGGCGGCGAGCAGGTCGATCACCCCGGAGGTATCCCGGCCGCGCATGGCCAGCGGCTCGGCCACGGAGGCGCCGATAGTTTTCAGCGGGTTCAGGGAATTGTGCGGGTCCTGGGGCACTAGCCCCACCGTGGTTCCGCGCAGGACGCGCCACTGCTTTTCCGTATAGCCGGTGACCTCCCGACCGTCCAACCGAATACTGCCCGCGTCAATGCGGGCCTGCGGCGGCAGCAACCCCATGCTGGCCAGGGCCGTGGTGGACTTGCCGGAGCCGGACTCCCCCACCACGCAGGTCATGCTGCCGGGGTGAACGTCCAGGCTCACGCCGCGCACCGCCGGTATCGGCGCACCGCCGCGCGGGGAACGGTAGGACACACTGAGGTCGCGCACCGAGAGTAATGCGGACACGCTACACCGCCTTTCTCAGAATGTGGGCCAGGTGATTGGCCGCCAGCACCACCGCGATCACCACGGCACCGGGCAGCAGCGCCAGCCACCCAGCGGTGGCGATGTAATCCCGGCTCTCCGCGATCAGCAGCCCCCACTCCGGGGTGGGCGGCGGCGCACCGTACCCCAGAAAGCCCAGGGTGGCCAGTTGCAGCATGGCGGAACCAAACTGCACCGCCGCCAGCGCCACCACGGGGGTCAGGGAATTGGGCAGCACGTGCCGGTACACCACCTGCGCGCGCGTGCCCCCGGAGCCGTAGCCCGCCTCCACGTAATCCTGCTCCATCACGGAAAGCACCTGCGAGCGCGCCAGCCGGGCAAAGGTGGCTATCGACGTCACCCCTACCGCCAGCGCCGCGTGCACCGTACCCTGCCCCAGAGCGATGATGACGGACAGGCTCAGCAGCAGACTGGGAATGGAGAGCAGCACGTCTACCACCCGCATGATGATCGTCTCCACGAAGCCGCGCAGCACCCCGGCTACCACACCGAGCACGGTGCCCACGCTCAGCCCCAGGGCCACGGCCAACAGGGCACCCGCAAGGGACTGCCGCGCCCCAAAGATCACCCTGGTGTACAGATCCCGGCCCACCTCATCGGTGCCAAACCAGTGCTGCGTGCTCGGGGCCAGCAGCGCCTGGGTATCCCCGCCGGAAATGGGATTGTGGCTCGTCCACAGTCCCGGTGCCACCGCCCAGGCCACGGCGATCATCAGGACGGCGGCGGAGGAGATCACGCCGGGTCGCGCCCATACTGCCCATACTCGCGCGTTCATGCGGATACCTCCTGGTGATTCTGAGCTGGGGCCGCTTCTTGCTTGTTCACCCGCAGGCGCGGATCGAGCAACGGATACAGCAGATCCACCACCAGGTTGATGAGCACAAAGGCCGCCGCCGCGATCACCACCACCGCCATGAGCACGGCGGTATCGCGCTCCGCCACGGCCGTCAGGGTGAGCGCCCCGATGCCATTGCGGGCAAAGACCTGCTCCGTGACCACGGAGCCGCCCACCAACTCGCCAAAGAGCACGCCCGCCATCGTCACCGTGGGCACCATCGCGTTGCGCAGCACCGTGCGCCACAGCAACCAATGAGTGCTGGCCCCACGCGCCCGCGCCGTCTGCACAAAGGGCTGCTCTAATACGTCGTCCAGGCTGCGCACCAGCACCTGCGCCAGCGGGGCCGCCACCGGCACCGCCAGCGTGAGCGCCGGAAGAATCAGCGCCTGGGTGGCGGAGGCCTCGATCACCGGAACCCAGCCCAATTGAAAGGAAAAGACCTGGATCAGCAGGATTCCCAGCCAGAAGCTCGGCAGCGATACCAGCAGCGGCGGAGCGGCGCGAAAGAGCGTGCGCAACCAGGCCCACGGGCCAAAACTCGCCAGCACCGCCACGCAGGCGGCCAGCACCACCCCGAGGAAAAAGGCCGTGAGCGCCAGCGCCAGGGTGGAGGGCAGAGCCTGGGCCAGGAGTTCCGCGACCGCCGTGCCCGAGGACACGGAATACCCAAAGTCCCCGGTGAGAAAGCCACTCAGGGAACGCGCGTAGCGCTCCCATAGGGGCGTGTCCTGTCCAAAGACCTCCCTCATCTGGGCGATCTGCTCCGGGGTGAGCCCCAGGGCCGGGTCCTCGTAGCGGGCCTGGACGGCATCGCCGGGCAGGGCGGAAAGCAGCAGAAAGGCCAGGCTAAAGGCCGCCCACAGGACGATCACCGCCTGCCCTATGCGGCGCGCAATGCTCATTGCTCCTCCTTGGGGGTGGCTGCGGGGCCTGCCTTGGTGGCTTCACCGGTATCTGCCTCGGTACCTGCTTCCAGGCCTGCCTTGCCTGCCTTGCCTACCGCAACATCTGCCAGGCTCACGGCATAAAAGGAGGGGCGACCAATCGCCTCCGTGCTAAAGCCCATCACGCGGGGGTTAAGCCCATACACCTGGGGCTCCTCAAAGAGCGGCAGCACGTAGGCCTGCTCGGAGAGGTAATCCTGCACGTCCCCCACCGCGCGTTCCCGCGCGGCCGGGTCCACCAGGGTGGAGAACTCCTCCACCCTGGCCTGAAGCACCGGATCGCCCACGGGGGCATCGTCAGTGCCGCCAGCCGTGTTGAGTAGGGAGTTGCGCCCAGCGCCGTCCACCCAGTTGGGCAACACGTCCAGGCTGGCCCGCCCCACCATCGAGTGCCGTACCTGCACCACGTCCTGATCCTTCATTGCGGCCTGCTGAGCGGCCCGATCGCCGGGGTGCAGATGTATTTCCACGCCCAGGTCGCGCAGCATTTCCTGCGCCTTGGTCACCAACTGCTTGGAGCGCGGCTGCGGCACCGCCTCGTTAAAGGTCAGGGAGAGGCGCTGGCCGTCCTTGACCCGAATCCCATCCTCGCCGGGCACCCAACCCGCCTCGTCCAGCAGCCTCCGGGAAAGCTCGGGATCGTAAACGTAGTGCTCGGACTGATCCCGGTATCCCTGGGCGGAGGCGGCCAGCGGCGAGGTGGCCTCCGGGTAAGAATCGGAGAAGAGAGTGCGCAAGATCAGGCTGCGATCAATGCCGTGAATGAGGGCCTGGCGCACCCGCCTATCGGAAAGCAGCGGGTGGCGGAAGTGGAAATAAAAGGCATTGTTCACTCCATTGGTGGGCGCGGAATACACCTCTAATCCCCGGGCGTGGAGGTGCCGCTCGTCCGGGGCCTCCACCTGGCGGATGATCTCCGCCTGGCCGGAGGTCAAAGCCCCGGTGCGCACGGAGTCCTCGGCAGCCAGGGTGATGTGTACGCGCTCGATCTCCGCCGGACCCTGGTGATCGGCGCGGGCGGGTGGGGCCCAGGCGTAATCCTCGCGGGCACGCAGCACCAGATCCGTGCCCAGTTCCTCCTCCTCGACGCTAAAGGGGCCGGAACCGGAGATCGCGGTGGCGTTGCCGGGGCCAAAGCCAGTGGAATCGAGGTCCAGGGTGTCGCTGGAAAGCAGAGCCTGGTTCATGGTGGAGGTGGCCTGGGGGAAGTCCGGGGCGGGGGAATCGAAGCGGAAGCGCACGGTGAGGTCGTCCACGGCCTCGGCGGAGAGGAAGCCGGAGAGTTGCTCGGAGGGGGCGAGCTTGCGTGCCGGGTCGCCCTGGGCATAGAGGGTGTAATTCTTTACCACGTTGTGTGCGTCCAGGGCGGAACCATCGGAATAGGTGATTCCGGGGCGCAGGCGGAAGGTGAACTCCGTGGCCTGCTCATTGATCTCCGGCAACTCCGCCGCCACCCAGGGGTGGAGTTCCAGGGTCTGCGGGTCCTGCCAGAGCAGGCGATCCGCGATGTTATTGAGCACCCCGCCGTTGGGGTAATAGCCCGCCAGCGGCGGGTACAGGCTGTTGAACATGCCCGATTCCACGTAGGTGAGGCTGGTGGTGGAGCGCGCGGGCACGCAGGCGGTGACCAAAAGCAGCGCCAGCGTGGTCGCGAGCGCACCCACCAGCGTGCCCACCGTGCGCACGGATCTTCTCATGTACCCTACCCTCACCTTGCAGACAGAACTGTCTATTTAACTCTCGGCCATTTCCAGCATGTTTATCACACCCACCACCACCTAGACAATATCTAGCAGACAATCCTGTCTATAAAGAGCGGAACGGGGCACCTGTGCCACAATGGTCAGCATGAACACCCCCGCCATCGCCATCGTGGGTATGGGGCCGCGCGGCATCTCCGTGGTCGAGCGCCTCGCCGCCCTGCGGCCCACCACGCCGCTGACCCTCCACCTCATCGACGACGCCCCCTTAGGCACCGGCCGCATCTGGGACACCGCTCAATCCCGCGTGCTGTGCATGAACACGCTAGCGGCCAAGGTCACCCTCTTTACCGAACCCGGGGCCTCCGTGGGCGCTCCCGTGGTGGCGGGCCCCACGCTGTACGAGTGGATCCAACTCCTGCGTGGAGAGGAGGATGTCCCCGAGGCCGCACTCAGCGCCTGGCGGGAATACCCCGCCGATCCCACCACGCGGGAATCCTTTGCCGAGGAGGCCCAGGCCACGCTGCCCTGGTCGCACCCCAGCCGCGCGCTCTACGGCGCGTATCTGCACTGGTGCTACCAGTTGGCGCTGCGCCGCCTGCCCGCCACGGTGGAGGCGGTGGAGCACCGCAGCCGCGCCGTAGGTATTCGGGAGATCGGAGGGCAGGACGAGATCGCTCTCGCTAACGGCACCTCGATCACCGCCCCCGCCACCGTCCTGGCCCTGGGCTGGCAGGTACCCGCACCAAACGAGGAGGAACGTCGCCTCGCGCGCACCGCCGAGGAAAACGGCCTGCTCTGGGTGCGCCCCGATAACCCCCTGGAACAGAACCTCGACGGTATTCGCCCCGGCGAGGAGGTGCTGGTGCGCGGCCTGGGCATGGGATTCTTCGACGTCATGGCCATGCTCACCCTGGGCCGAGGCGGGCGCTTCGAGCAGGCCCCCACCCGCTCCGGGCTGCGCTATATCCCCTCCGGGAAGGAACCACACCTCACGGTAGGTTCCCGGCGCGGCTATCCCTTCCTCCCCAAGTCCGATTACCAGGCGCTTCCGCCCACAGCCCGGTTGGCCAACCTCAAGGGGGCCATCGCGCGGCTTGCCCCCGGCCACAATCCCATCGACTTCCGCGAGGTCTGGCCTGCCATTATCCGCGACGCCCAGGCGGCCGACCCCACCTTTGATCCCGCCGCCTGGCAATACCCCCTGACCGAGGTCAGCGGCACGTCCGCCGAGGTCACCGAGCACATCGCCGGGCGGTTGGGCGAGGATATTCGCGCGGCGGCCGCCGGAAGCAGTCACGCCACCAAAGCCGCGCTCTGGGAGATCAGCGCGGCGCGCAAGCCTGTGTCCATTCTGGGCGCGCAGGGCCGCTACACCCCGGAATCGCGCCCGCTGCTGCGCGAGTTCATGGCGCTGGGCCAGATGGCGGGCTCCGGGCCGCCGCTGTTCCGCAGCAGGCAACTCCTCGCGCTTATCGACGCCCACCTGGTCACCATGATCGGCGCGCACGCCCAGGTGGAGGTGGGTGAGAGGTTCACCCTGCGCTCTCAGAGCAGCACCGAAGCGCGCTCGGCGCGGGTGCTCATCGACGCCTGGATGCATAAGTTCGATGTCCACGCCTCCGCCGATCCCCTAGCCCAATCCCTGGAGGGGCGCTGGCGCTCCTTTGCGGGCAGCGGCTCCCCGGAGACGGACGCAGAAAGCCGGGTCCTGATTAATCCCGAGGGCGCCCCCGATCCCCGCCTGCACCTGATCGGCATACCAACCTACGCCCAGATGCCGGATACCACCATCTCCCCCATTCCCGGTTCCAATCCGCTCATGCTTCAGGAGACGGACAAGGCCGCCCGGCACGCACTGCGCGTGGCGCTGGGGGACTAAAGCCGCCACTTTCCATGCCAGTGTGTGACTGATGTGGTTCACCCGGGCACCGCAGCGCAAGGACAGGACACTTCCCTTGTGCTGTGTGACGGGTGGGATTCCCACCCGTCACACAACACGGCTCATATACCCAAGGAGTGATCTACCCATGAGCCATAACCGGGATGAATTCATCAGATGGGCAGAATATCGAATTGAGGGCGTAAAAGACTGGATCACGCTCTTCGAGTTCTTGCAGTATTTCGATTACGACCCCGACCACCCCACCACGGAGCAGATCCGCGAAGTCATCAATGCGATCTTTGACACCGGAAAACTCAAGGTCATTCTCGCGGAGGACAGCAATCCCACCCACTATCTCCCCGGGGAATGTGATGTGGAGGCCCTGGTGCAAGACATCGCGGCACGCGATCCGCTGAACGCCATGATGGCCTACGTCGTGTACACCATCGAGTAATCCTTTGCCTGTGGCCCCTCAGACAAAGCCGAGGGGCCACTTTTCTATTTCTTAAGCCACCCGCTCCCCCGCCACGTAGGTGCGCCAGGTCAGCGGCATACCGGGCCGGTACGCGAGGTCGATCGCGTGCGGAGTATCCAGCACGTGTAGGTCGGCGGCCGCCCCCACCGCCAGGGTGCCCTTGGCCGGGCGGCCCTGCGCGTCACGCCCGCCGCCGACGTCGTGGCGTCGCAAAGCGCGCGCTCCCCCGCTGGTGGCCGCAGCAATGGCCTCGTCGAGGGAGAGGTGCTGTTGCAGCACGGCGGTGGCCACACAGAACGTCATGGCCGAGGTATAAGAGGTGCCGGGGTTGAGATTGGAGGCGATGGCCACCTGCGCGCCCGCATCGAGCAGGCGACGCGCCGGGGCCAGGGGCTGGCGGGTGGAGAGATCGCAGGCGGGAAGCACCGTGGCCACCGTCTCGGAGGCGGCCAGGGCTTCCACGTCACCATCGCTGAGGTAGTTCGCGTGATCCACGCTGGCGGCACCCAGTTCCACCGCGAGCGCCACACCCGGCCCCTCACCCAACTGGTTTCCGTGCACCCGCAGGCCCAGGCCCACGGCGCGCCCGGCCTCCAACACCCGGCGCGACTGCTCCTCGTTGAAGGCCCCGCGCTCGCAGAACACGTCGATCCAGCCCACGTGCGGGGCCACCGCGTCCAGCATGTCGCCGCACACCAGGTTCACGTAGTCCTCGGCGTCCGCGCCCGGGGGCACCACGTGCGCGCCCAGGAAAGTCACCTCATCGACCACCTCGGCGGCGATCTGCGCTGCCACCTTTTCCGAGTCCACGTCCAGCCCGTAGCCAGTCTTGGTCTCCATGCAGGTGGTGCCCCCGGCCTGGGCGGCCCGCACGCGCCCGCGCAGCAAATCGCGCAGGCGCTCCACGCTGGCGGCGCGGGTGGCCTCCATCGTCACGGCGATGCCACCCGCCGCGTACTCCTGCCCCGCCATGCGGGCCTCAAACTCGGCGGCGCGGTCGCCGTCGAAGATCATGTGGCTGTGCGAGTCCACCCAGCCGGGAAGCACGGCGCGCCCGCCCAGATCCACGGCCTCATCGCAAGCGGGGGCCTGCGCGGCGGGGCCGATCCAGGTTACCGCTCCGCCCTCGGCCACCAGGGCGGCGTCGTGCAGCGTGCCCGCCTCGGAGACGGTGCGCAGTTCGGAGATTCCGGTAAAGAGCGTCGCCATATGCGTTATGCCTCCTCGCGGGAGTGGAAGGGCATGGGGATCTCCACCCCGCGCTCCTCGGCCACCTCGCGGGCGCGCTCGTATCCGGCATCGAAGTGGCGGATCACGCCCATCGCGGGGTCGTTGCTGAGCACGCGGTCGAGCTTGCGGGCGGCGAGTTCGGTGCCGTCGGCCACGGAGACCTGGCCCGCGTGGATGG
This sequence comes from Corynebacterium sp. 21KM1197, assembly GCF_033783015.1. NCBI lineage: Bacteria > Bacillati > Actinomycetota > Actinomycetes > Mycobacteriales > Corynebacteriaceae > Corynebacterium > Corynebacterium sp. 21KM1197. The sequence goes on from NZ_CP123907.1 coordinate 1,792,245, forward strand.
AGCGGCCGATGCCCACGCCGCCGCCGTGGTGGAGGGATACCCAGGTGGCACCGGAGGAGGTGGCGGTCAGGGCGTTGAGCAGCGGCCAGTCCGCGATGGCGTCGGAGCCGTCGAGCATGCCCTCGGTCTCGCGGTAGGGGCTGGCCACGGAGCCGGAGTCCAGGTGATCACGCCCGATCACGATGGGCGCCTTGACCTTGCCCTCGGCCACCAAGCGGTTAAACAGCAACCCGGCCTGGTGGCGCTCGCCGTAGCCCAGCCAGCAGATGCGTGCGGGCAGGCCCTCGAACTCCACGTATTCCTCGGCGGCGTCCAGCCAGCGGTGCAGGTGCTCGTTGTCCGGGAAGAGTTCCTTGAGCGCCTGGTCAGTCACGCGAATGTCCTCCGGGTCGCCGGAGAGCGCCACCCAGCGGAACGGGCCCAGGCCCTCGCAGAACAGCGGGCGGATATAGGCGGGCACGAAGCCGGGGAACTCGAAGGCACGGGAGTAACCGGCGTGGCGGGCCTCGTCGCGGATGGAGTTGCCGTAGTCGAACACCTCCGCGCCCTCGTCCTGGAACTCCACCATCGCCTGCACCTGGGCGGCCATCGCCTCGCGGGCCTTCTTGGTAAAGGTCTCCGGGTCGTCGGCGGCCTCGCGCTGCCAGTCCGCCACGGATACCTCCGTGGGGAGGTAACTCAGCGGATCGTGCGCGGAGGTCTGGTCGGTGACCACGTCCACGGTGATCTCGCCCGCGCGGTGGCGTCGCAGCATCTCCGGGAATACCTCGGCGGCGTTACCAACGATGCCGATGGACACCGCCTCGCCCGCCTCCTTGGCCTGGGCGGCGCGCGCCACGGCGGCGTCCAGATCCTCGTACACCTCGTCCAGGTAGCGCTTGGACTGGCGGCGCTTGAGACGGGTGACGTCCACGTCCGCGATCAGGCACACGCCGCCGTTGAGGGTGACGGCCAGCGGCTGGGCTCCGCCCATGCCGCCGCAGCCGCCGGTGAGCGTGAGGGTGCCCTTGAGGCTGCCGCCAAAGCGCTTGGCGGCCACGGCGGCGAAGGTCTCAAAGGTGCCCTGCAAGATGCCCTGGGTGGCGATGTAGATCCAGGAACCGGCCGTCATCTGGCCGTACATCATCAGGCCCTCGGCCTCCAGGCGGCGGAACTCCGGCCAGGTGGCCCAGTCCCCCACCAGGTTGGAGTTGGCAATCAGCACGCGCGGTGCCCACTCGTTGGTGCGCAGCACGGCCACGGGCTTGCCGGACTGCACCAGCAGCGTCTCATCGTCGCCCAGGTCCTTGAGCGTATCGACGATCGCGTCAAAGGCCTCCCAGCTCCGCGCGGCGCGCCCGGTGCCGCCGTAGACCACCAGGTCCTCGGGGCGCTCGGCCACCTCGGGGTCAAGGTTATTCATCAGCATGCGCAGCGGGGCCTCGGTCTGCCAGGACTTGGCGCTGAGTTCCGTGCCCCGGGGGGCGCGCACGGTACGGGGTTGGGATACCACGATTCTCCTCCAAAAACATCGCGCGCCGGTGGCCATTGCGGCGGGAATCCGGCCTCTGAGGTAAAAGGCCAGAGGGCCGGGGCTGTCATTCCCGCTACGCCGGCACCGGCACTGTGGTGCTCAAGAATGACGAACCCGATCGTAAGACAGGACACATACGAGTTTCCAGGGCGCGCACGGGCGGAGTGTCTGGGATACCAGACTCAGGGGAGCAGGAGGTACGCCAGCGGGGTGGCCAGCAGGATACTCAGCGCCACTCGCTCGAACCAGATCACCACCAACTGCCACACCCTCAGCGGCACGGAGGTGGCCATGATGCAGGGCACCAGACCGGAGAAGAAGATCACCGCGCTCACCGAGACCACGCCGATGACAAAGCGCAGCACCAGGGAATCCGAGTCCGCCACCACCGTGGCGGGCAGCAACATCTCCGCGATCCCCAGGGCCGCAGCCTTACCCGCCAGCAGCGGCTCCGGCAGGCGCGCCAGCCAGGCAAAGGGATAGAAGAGGTAGCCCAGCAGATCGAACACGCGGGTATAAGTAGCCAGCACCAGGCCCAGCACGCCCACGGACAGGATGGAGGGCACCACGGCGGCGCTCATGCGCAGGCCGTCCAGGAAGTTCTCCCCCACCGCGCGCCACAGGCTGGGAGCCTTATTCAGGGCCTCCTTGGCCGCCGACCAGGCCGCCGCTAGGCGCCCGGTGGTGATCTGCGGCTCCGGGTCCGGGGTGGCACCCGGGTAGTAATCGTTGGGAATCATGCTCAGCGGCGGAATCCACACGGTGATCGCCGTGACGGCAAAGGTCACCAGCAGGCTCACCGCAAAGTACTGGCCCCAGTAATCCATCAGGCCCAGGGTTCCGGCCACCACCACCATGAAGGCCGCCGAGACCGTGGAGAAGCCGGTGGCGATGATCGCCGCCTCCCGCGCGGTGTAGCGGCCCTGGCGGTACACCCGATCGGTGATCAGCATGCCCAGGGAGTAACTGCCTACAAAGCTCGTCACGGCGTCGATAGCCGAACGCCCCGGCGTGCGCCACAGCGGCCGCATGATCGGCTGCATGAGCACGCCCACGAACTCCATGAGGCCAAAACTCACCAGCAGAGCCAAAAACGCCGAGCCCACGGGGATAATCAGAGCCACCGGAATGGCGATCTTCTCCCACAGGAAGGGCACCAGATCCGGGCGGGCAAGCGCGGCGGGCAGCGTATCCGTGAGGATCAGCGCCGCCACGCCCAGGCCCGCCACGGAGAGCAGGGCAAAGATCGCCTGCGTGGGATTGCGCCAGGAGGTATGGCGCAACTTGCGCACGGTGCCATAGAGCACCAGCGCGCCCACCACCCAGCCCACCGCCGGACCGAGCAGTTCGCGCAGGAGGGTGACCATGTGATCGAGGAGAATGGTGCTCTTGCCCCGGAACGTGACCGGGAGGAAGAACACGATGATGCCAATGGCGCTGTACACGAACAGCCGCCACAGGCCGGGGGTCTTGGTAGTCATGGCTTAGTTCAACTCCCCTACCACTCGCTCCACCGCCGCCACCAGCGCACCGGAGCGCACGAGGTCCACCGCGTACTCGATCTCCGGGGCCAGGAAGCGATCCGTCCCCGCCCCCGGCACGCCCGCGCGCAGCGCCTCGATGGCTGCCGACGTCCCCCGCGCCGGTTCCCCCTCCCGCATCTGCGTGGCGCGGGCGGCGGTGAGCACCTCCACCGCCAACACCCTGGTCAGCCCGTCCACCACGCGGCGCAACTTCCGCGCGGCCGCCCAGCCCATCGAGACGTGATCCTCCTGCATGGCCGAGGAGGGAATGGAATCCACGCTGGCCGGAGCCGCCAGGCGCTTGAGTTCGGAGACGATGCCCGCCTGGGTGTACTGCGCGATCATATGCCCAGAATCCACGCCCGGATCCCCCGCGAGGAAGGCCGGAAGCCCCCGGTTGCGCGCGGTATCCAGGAAGCGATCCGTGCGGCGCTCGGAAATGCTCGCCAGATCCGCCGCCACGATCGCCAGGAAGTCCAGCGCGTAGGCCACCGGCGCACCGTGGAAATTACCATTCGAGGTGACCCGACCGTCCAGCGCCACCACCGGGTTATCCACCGCAGCCGCCAACTCCCGCTGCGCCACCGCGCGGGCGTGCTCCAGGGTGTCCCGGAACCCGCCCGCCACCTGCGGGGCGCACCGCACCGAGTAAGCATCCTGCACCTGGTTCTGGCTAAACTCCGCCGCAGCCGCCGCCAGCAGCGGGGAATCCGCCGCCACCGCGCGCACATTGGCTGCCGACGCCGCCTGCCCCGGGTGCGGACGCAGGTCTTGCAGGTCCGCGTCAAACACGCCCAGGGTGCCCAGCAGGCCCTCCAGCGTCATGGCCACCGCGATGTCCGAGGTGGTGGCCAGCGTTTCCAGATCCGCCAAGGCCAGGCACAACTGGCCCAACATGCCGTCCGTGCCATTAATCAGCGCCAGGCCCTCCTTCTCCCGGAGTTCCAGGGGTTCAATACCGGCCTCGGCCAGGGCCTCGGGCACGCTCACCTCCTCCCCCTGCGCATTGCGGGCGCGCCCCTCCCCCATGAGCACCAGGGCGCAGTGCGCCAACGGCGCAAGATCGCCCGAACACCCCAGGGAGCCGTACTCGTGGACGATGGGCGTGATACCGGAGTTCAGCAGCGCCGCATAGGTTTCCACCACCACCGGGCGCACGCCGGTACGCCCCGTACACAGGGTGGACAGGCGCAGCAGCATGAGGGCGCGGATCACCTCGCGCTCCACCTCCGGGCCCGAACCCGCCGCATGGGAACGCACCAGACTGCGCTGCAACTGCGCGCGGGACTCGGCGGGAATATGGCGGCGAGCCAACGCGCCGAAGCCCGTGGAAATGCCGTAGACGGGGGTGGGATCGGCCGCCAGCTCCTCCACCCGCTGCCGGGTGGCGGCCACGGCCTCTAGGGCCTCCTTGGCGATGGTGACCGGCACGCCGTGGCGGGCGACGGCCACCACCTCCGCTGGTGTCAAGGGGCCGGGGCGGAGAGTGATTGTTTGGTTTTGTTCTGGTTGCCCTGGTTGTTCTGCGTGCTCCGGGCTGGTGAGGTGCCCGTGGGCGAGATTGCGCGCGCTGGCCGCGATGGACGCCATGATTGTTGTGCTCCTTTGGGGTCGGCGGCCCCGAGCGAACGACGGGCGCGGCAGACCGCGCCGACGCCCTCACGGGAACCGCAGGGATACATCAGCAAGTGGTCTGCGCGACAGCCAAGCGCAGTTTATGGTGAATCTAGCACGATCCCGTAGAGGTGACTAGCCACCTTGTTAGCTTGCTGCTTGAGACTTTGAATGGTGTGGCTTTTATCGCGCTCCGTCAGGGTGCCCACCGGGAAGGTCACCGCCAGGGAGGCCGCCGGGCGGCCCACGTGATCCAACACCGCCACCGCCAGGCTGTGCTGACCACGGCTCACCTCCTCCACCTCTTCCTCCCAACCGCGCTGACGGATAAGGGGAAGGGTGTTCTGGGATTCGCGGGTGGCGTGTTCATTACTTGCCAGAGCCGCCCTTAACTCGGCCTCCGGCAGGTGCGCCAACATCACCCGCCCCGAGGCTGTTTTCAAGGCCTCCAGGCGCACCCCCTCCTGGGTAACCAGGGAGACCGCCCGGGGGCCACGCACCTCCAACAGGTACAGAACCTCCGAACCGGCCAGGCGAGACAGGTGCGCCGAGCCACCCACCGACTCCGCCAGGGATTGCAACGGGCGACGCGCCAAACGCACCAAGGGCTGCTGGGTGACATAGGCATTGGCCATCGAATAGGCCACCAGGCCCAGGCCCCAGGTGTGGGTCTCCGGGATACGCACCACATAACCGGCCCGCTCCATCTCCGCGAGCAGGTGATAGGTGGTGGAACGCGGCAGATCCAACTCCGCGCGGATACGGGCGGCGGAGATGGGGACATCAATGGAGGAGAGCAGCGTGAGGATACGCAGCGTGTTCCGGGCGGCGGGGACGTGGGTCATGGAAACTCCTGCTCTTCATGAGTATCAGCGGAGACTATCCCAAAATCCTCCGCGTAGTTGAAGCAACGATTCGTAACACCACATAGAACACATACCCAGCATCGCCCTCACAACTGTGACCAGAGCGTGTCAAGTTGTTTGTGTGTGGGGCGGTTTTCTTAGAGGTATTGGTCGAAGCGGTCGGGGTAGGCCACGGCCATCTGGTTGATGGCTTGCTTCCAGCCTGAGACTTTCGCTCCTTCCACAAGCCTCCCGGCGGTAGCCGCGGCCTTTTTACCTTCCTTGGCCCTGCGAGCAGCGCGTTTGTCTTCAATATTGCAGATCATCAACCACAAGGTCTTCAACGCGGATTCGTCGTTCGTAAACTGCACGCGGTTGCGGGTGGCTTTGCGCAACTCGTTGTTAAACGACTCGATGGAATTGGTGGTGTAGATGACTTTGCGCGCTGCCGGAGGGAACTGCAAAAACGGCACGAACCTCTCCCATGCGTCCTGCCACACCTTGACTGACCTGGGATATTTCTGGCCAAGACCCGAAGAAGCAAACTCCTCGAGTGCAATGGCAGCACTGGAGCCATCAGGGGCGGTATAGACCTTCTTCAAGGCCGCTGAAACCGCCTTACGGTCCCCGTAGGCAACCCACCTGTTAGCAGCACGAATCAAGTGCACAACACAGGTTTGTACCATCGATCCCGGCCAGGATGCCTCCACAGCCTCAGGCAGGCCTTTGAGCCCGTCACAGCAGACAATGAAGACATCTTTGACCCCGCGATTAGCCAGATTCGAGCACACATGGGCCCAAAACGACGCGCCTTCTTCCCTCGCGATCCATAGCCCCAAGATGTGTTTGATGCCGTCGAGATCCACCCCAATGGCCATATACGCGGACTTGTTGACCACGCGCCCGCCCTCACGGACTTTAATGCGCAGCGCATCAAGGAAAATGACGGGGTAGAACTCATCTAACTGGCGGTTCTGCCACACCATGACCTCATCAAGGACAGCGTCAGTCACCGCAGAAATCGTCTCGTGGGAGATATCAACACGCATGGCAGTAGCCATATGGTGTTGGATATCGCGCACTGTCATGCCCCCGGCATACAAGCTCACAATCATGTCGTCAACATCGGTCAAACGCCGCGAGCCTTTCGGGACCATGGTCGGAACAAACGTCCCGGCCCGGTCCCTGGGAACCTCGACAGTTACCGGACCGTAGTGAGAATCCACGGTCTTTGGATACGCCCCGTTGCGGTGGTTGTCTGTGCCTAGTGCTGCTTTAGCGTCTCTATCCCCTGGCCGGTAGCCCAGGTGGGCATCCATCTCGGCGTTTAAACCCCTGGTAATCGAGGCTTGCAACATCCCACGCACCAAATCGTTGGCGTCGGTGGTTGAGGTGCCTAAATCATCAATGAGCTTCGCGATCTCAGGGTTTGCAAGCAGCTTTTTCTCAATCGCGTCAATCTTGGCCTTATCAGCCGGATCTCGTCGTGTCACAGTAGTCATTCTGGCTTGTCTCCTTATGCGGGATGGAATCCCACACACAAACCATCAGACACTCTCCCATCACACTCTCTCTGACCACATCGTCACACTCCTCCCACCCCACCCACTACCCCTCCCCTACCCCCGCACCCTAGTATCACACTGAGAAAGATTCCGTGGCCCGCACCATAGGGTTCGCACCCTGGACTGCGCCTCGTGAACCTCATAGAGCCCAACCGTCCAAGGAGGATCACCGTGCCCCAGCCCGCACCGTCTCCGCAGAACCCGCCGCGCGGCACCTCCGCCGCCCGCAGCACGGGTGCCCCAGCAAGCACCCACGCCACCCCACAAGCACCACAGCCCACGCCCAAAACACCCACCAAGGGCCTCCGCGCCCGCCACATCCACTTCATCGCCTTGGGCTCCGCCATCGGCACGGGCCTGTTCTACGGCTCCGCCGGCGCCATTCAGGCCGCCGGCCCCTCGGTGCTCTTGGTGTATCTCATCGCGGGCGCGGTGGTGTACTTCATGCTGCGCGCCCTGGGCGAGATGGCCGTCGCCAGCCCCATCACGGGTTCCTTCGCGGAGTACACGCGCCGTTACCTCGGCCCCTGGGCTGGGTATATCACCGGCTGGATGTACGCCTTTGAGATGCTGATCGTGTGCCTGGCCGACCTCACCGCCATTGCGATTTATATGCGCTTTTGGTTCCCAGATACCCCGCAGTGGGTGTGGGTGGCGGTCACGCTTTGCGTGGTGGGGGCCGCAAACCTCACCAGT